>CAZOSN010000065.1:0-23152 GCA_964582405.1 uncultured Oligoflexales bacterium
GAACACGTTGTCCCCAAAAAGGAAGCCGCGGTCGAATGGTGAAACAGCAGCGTCCTCTAGGCTTGATATGCGCCCGTTACACGAGATTAGGCCTTCCATCGCATTCTCCTAGCTGCTTGAGGTGCAGATTTAACTTGAACCGACCGCTATAAATGATAATTGTTTGGTTCGGCCGACGACAAGTATAGAAAATAATCTGAGAAAGAGAATCGAAAACATGACCATTGCGACGGAATCGACAGATTCCAAAAAGGTTCATCTAATTTCGCTGGGTTGCGCAAGAAATCGGGTTGATTCAGAGGTGATGCTCGGATCCTTGATAAACGATGGGTGGGAAATTTCCGGTGAGGCCGATGATTCCGATGCGATCGTCATCAATACCTGCGGGTTTATCGAGTCTGCAAAAAAAGAGAGTATCGACACAATCTTAGAGGCAGCCGCACTCAAGGCGACAGGCAAGCCTAAAAAAGTCGTGGTCGCTGGGTGCTTGACTCAGAGGTACAAGACTCAACTTGCCAAGGGGTTGCCTGAGGTCGATCTTTTTGTTGGCACAGATGAGTTTCCCAAGATCGCTGATTTTTTGAAGCAGCCGACTTATGAAGCAAGGGTTCATGCCAAGCGAACGAATTATCTCTATACCGGAGAATTACCCAAACGCAACACCCTTGAGCCAGCTGCGGCATACGTAAAAGTAGCCGAAGGCTGCCAGCATTCTTGTGCGTTTTGTATCATTCCGGCGATCCGCGGTCCTTTACGTTCACGGCCGGTTGAAAGCGTGATCAGGGAAGTCGAAGACTTGGTGGCGAACGGCGTGATCGAAATTAATTTGATAGCCCAGGATTTGGCAGCGTACGGTCGTGATACAGGGGAGGCTTCTCTTCTGGAGCTCCTAAGAGCCTTGGTGAAGGTTAGGGGAGTACGATGGATTCGCCCGTTGTATGTCTATCCCGAAAATATCCAGGATGATTTTCTGGATTTCTGGGCTTGCGAGCCCAAGATTCTTCCTTATATCGATATTCCCGTTCAGCATGGCAGCGATCGGATATTGTCCAAAATGAATCGCGATGTGACGCGTGATGAGCTTAGGCGAACGATCCAAAAAGTCCGCGATCGCATTCCGGGGGTTGCAATCCGAACCTCGGTTATGGCGGGTTTTCCCGGTGAAAGTGAGGAAGATTTCCAAGACCTCCTTTCGTTTGTTGAGGAAATGAAGTTTGATCATTTAGGTTGCTTTGCCTATTCACAGGAAGAGGGGACCGTTGCTGGGCGCATGTCGGATCAAGTTTCTGATGTGATCAAGAGGGATCGCGTCGCTCGGGTTATGGAGGTTCAGAGCTATATCTCGAGGCAGATCCTCGAACAATATGTTGGAAAGGTTGTGCCCGTCCTTGTCCGAGGTTTGAGCTCAGAGTCGGATATGCTTTATGAAGGTCGCTTGCAGCAACAGGCGCCCGAAGTGGATGGAGTTGTCTACATCAACGATGGGCTAGTGAAGCCTGGCCAGATTCAAAACGTGCTGATCACGGAATCTCACGATTACGATTTGGTTGGTGAAGTTGTGGATGAGCTTCATTGATTTAGAATTGCGCGACCGTCCACGAACCTCGTAGGCCTTGAATATTATGAGTTTGAGTATCGATCAAAGGCGAAACGGTCACGCCCGGTTTATTGCTGGCATAGGTGTAGTCAAGGCCGGCCTTTTGGTCTGCGAAACCTGGCGTAAAAATAACATAGGTGCCTAGAACACTGCCGCCGATGAATCCCATCGATGCACCAATGGCTACATAGCGCAAGTGATTTTCGGGATTTTCCTTGAAACTTAGGGCTGCGGCTCCAAGGGCCGCACCAAAAGCCGTGGCATATCCTGCGGTCGTAAATAGATCTCGAAAGCGTTCTTCAGTGGATTGACCCAAGGCTCGGGGGCTTAAGGTTCCGAGTGCTAACGCGCCTATGATCACCGAGGGTATAAGCTTCATGGCAATTCTCTCTCGCTTAGCCCAGCTGCTTGCTTTATGCACTTTCGCTCATTGCAGACGGGTTGTGTTGGTGCCTTAAAATCATAAACACTAATTTATTCTCCTATTATATATCGATCTTTGCCCGGAAGTCACCAATCTAGACCAGACGCGAATCTCCCTCGATGGTGTCTCTCCCGTAAATGAGTAAATTGATAATCTGGTTGACAACAAATAGCTTTTAGCATAGGCATGCGGTACGATGGTGACAACAAAGTGCTGGGAAGCTATATTGAACCGTCCATAGTCCATTCCGGTTATCCTCCTTGGCTTTTTTAATAAAGCTCCGGCATTTAGGAGCGAATCCCAATACACAGCAAGGTGGCGTTCCGAGTAAGTTAGGTGAAATAGTCATAGGTCAGAGGGGTTTCATAGCCCTTGGCACTGGTCGGTTAAAACATTCTGTATTCGCGTGAGAAGGAATTCATGACAGGAAAAGCAAAGGAAAACGGCAATAAGGCCCCCCGGAGCACAGAACCAAAGGGACTACCCAAAACCTCCATTCCATTGGAAGAAGAAAGTATTCCCCCCGTAAGCGAGAATCAGGGTCCAACCATGAATCTCAAAGAGCTAAAAGAGAGGCGTATCAGCGACTTGAACAAGCTGGCACGCGAGATGGGGATCGAAGGTTCGAGCGCCATGCGCAAGCAGGATCTCATATTTGCCTTACTCCAAGCTCAATCGGAACGCGACGGCGTTATCTATGGCTCAGGTGTGCTGGAGACGCTTCCGGATGGATTTGGTTTCCTTCGGGCTCCCGATTATAACTATCTGCCAGGTCCTGATGATATCTATGTGTCGCCGTCTCAGATCAGACGCTTCAATTTGCGAACCGGTGATACCGTTTCGGGACAGATCAGGCCACCCAAGGATAGCGAAAGGTATTTCGCCCTTCTTAAGGTTGAAAACGTCAATGGGGCCCCTCCCGAGGCCTCGTTTGATAAAATTTTGTTTGATAACCTGACGCCACTTTACCCGATGGAGAAGTTCCGGATGGAACTTCATGCAGACTGTTTCTCCACGAGGATTATTGACATCATGTGTCCTATCGGCAAGGGCCAAAGGGCGTTGATTGTTGCTCCTCCACGGACGGGTAAAACCGTGCTGCTGCAGAATATTGCTGATTCAATTGCGAAAAATCATCCTGAAGCTATCTTGATCGTCTTATTGATCGATGAGCGCCCGGAAGAGGTTACAGATATGGAGCGTTCGGTCAAGGGCGAGGTGATTAGCTCGACTTTCGACGAACCGGCTCAGCGCCATGTTCAAGTGGCAGAAATGGTTATTGAAAAAGCAAAAAGACTCGTTGAACACAAGAACGATGTTGTGATCTTGCTAGACTCGATCACTCGTCTGGCGCGAGCCTATAACTCGGTCGTTCCTCCGTCTGGCAAAATTCTTTCGGGTGGTGTTGACTCCAACGCCTTGCATAAGCCGAAACGCTTTTTTGGCGCGGCGAGGAACATCGAAGACGGTGGTTCATTGACTATTATTGCGACCGCGCTTATAGATACCGGGTCAAGGATGGACGAAGTGATTTTCGAAGAGTTCAAAGGAACAGGCAACATGGAGATGGTGCTTGACCGTAAACTAGCCGAAAAGCGGATTTTCCCAGCCATGGACATCAATAAGTCGGCAACTCGTAAAGAGGAGCTGCTGTTGCCAAAAGATGTCTTGAATCGCATGTGGATTCTTCGTAAGTTGCTGCACCCTTTGAATACCATCGATGCGATGGAGTTTATGTTGAATAAGATGGAACGCACTGAGACCAATGAGGAGTTCCTCAATTCAATGAATGGCTGAGATTAGATCTATTTCTATCGAAAAGGAATTTTGATTATGAAAAAGAATATTCATCCCAACTATGTTGCCTCGCGTGTTAGCTGCGCTTGCGGCAATACATTTGAAACACGATCTACCAAGGCGGAAATCACGGTTGAAATCTGCAGCAGCTGCCACCCGTTTTTCACAGGCAAGCAGAAGCTCATTGACTCTGCCGGTAGGATTGAGAAATTTAAGCGTAAGTATGCAAAGTAGTTTTTTATTTATTAGTTTGACTCTGGGGGCGCCATTTTTCAGGCGCCCCTTTTTGCTGCCATGTGCGCGTTGTTGGTGACCGATGTTTGATAAGCTAGAATCTGTTGAATTACGATTTGTCGAACTTGAGAGCAAGATGGCCCAAAGTGGGTTATCTGGTGCTGATCTTACTAAAATCATCAAAGAACATGGTCAGTTGGTCGATACCGTTTCAGCCTATCGAAGGTATAAGAAGATCAAAAATGATCTCGTGAATGCTAAGGAAATGCTCAAAGAGTCCGATCCCGAACTGCGTGCGATGGCAAAGGATGAGATCGACTCTTGCGAAGAGCAGATTGAAAAGGTTGCTCAGGAGCTGCGCATACTGACTCTACCTAAGGATCCACACGACAGAAAGAACGCAATCGTCGAGATCCGTGCTGGGACTGGCGGTGACGAGGCTGGATTGTTTGCGGGTGATCTATTACGGATGTACCTTCGGTATGCCGATAAGCAGGGATGGAAATCTGAAATCCTGGGAGCCACGGAGGCGTCGTCTGGCGGCTATAAGGAGGTCATCGTTCTCCTTTCGGGCAATGATGTCTATGCTCAGCTGAAATTTGAAATGGGCGTTCATCGCGTTCAGCGGGTCCCACAGACCGAAGCGCAGGGAAGAATCCATACCAGCGCCTGCACGGTTGCTATTTTACCAGAGGCGGAAGAAATCGAAGTATCGATTAACCCCAAGGATCTTGAAATCTCAACCACACGTTCGTCCGGGGCAGGCGGTCAGCATATCAACACCACGGACTCTGCGATCAGAATCGTGCACATACCCTCAGGAATTGCAGTTGAATGCCAGGCAGAGCGGTCGCAGCACAAGAACAAAGAAAAAGCGCTCAAGGTGCTGCAGGCGAAGCTGTACGAGAATGCACAGAGGGAACAGCAGGAGGCTATTAGTGCCGACCGCAAGGAGCAGGTTGGCTCAGGAGATCGAAGTGAACGGATTCGCACCTATAATTTTCCGCAGGGACGACTTACCGATCACCGCATAAATCTCACTCTGTACAAGCTCGATGAAATTATGGCGGGCGATATAGGCGACGTTGTCCAAGCTTTGATGACTGATCATCAGACGCGCCAACTTCAGAAAGAATTAGGGGTGATGTGAAGCTGGTAGAGTCTGGTTCGAGCCAGCAAGAACTTGAGCTTGATTCTGATGTAGTTGCGGCTCTTGCATGGGCTAGGAATCTTTTGAAGGAAACCGATCGCCCGCTTTCGGGAGCGAGTCTGGCACTCCTAGAGCAGGCGTCAGGCCTAACGACCAACCAAATTTTTACTGCAAATACCATGAAATTAGGGGCCGAGGCGGTCCGCACATTCACTGATCTAGTGACTCGTTGTGCACGAGGTGAGCCGCTAGCTTATATTCTGGGAAGGGCGTCCTTTTGGGGGCGGGAATTTATTGTAAACAGCAATGTGCTAATTCCGCGCGGCGACAGTGAGGTTTTGGTCGAGCGCGTTCTAGAATTTGTAAGAGATAGAAAAGCATCTCCTAAAATCGTGGATATCGGAACCGGATCCGGCTGCCTTGCAATTACGCTGGCCCTTGAAACCAAGTCGATTATTGAGGGATGGGATATAAGTGCGAGTGCACTCACCGTCGCGCAACAGAATGCGTCTAATCTTGGTGCCGCCGTTTCGTGGAAGCTCCTTGATATCCGGTCGGCAGAAATTGGTTCGCCGAGATTTGATATTGTCATCAGTAACCCTCCTTATATCGCGAGCCGCTTAATTGAAAGTCTAGATCCGAGTGTTAGGGATTGGGAACCTCGATTAGCCTTGGATGGCGGCGCACAAGGCTCAGAGTTTTATGAGTGCTTGGCCGTAAGATCTAAGGAAATCTTGGTAAAGGGCGGCAAAATTTTTTGGGAGATCGGGTATGATCAGGCGGCCTTGGTACAAGAAATCCTAAATAGGAATAGTTGGGAGAATGTTCGTGTTTTTCAAGATCTGGCCGGCAATGATAGGATAGTAACGGCGAATCTTTAACGGGAGGGGCACGTGAGCGATCTGAAGATCTCAAATAACACGAAGTTCTTGACCTTTTGGACCTTCGGTCTTGCCATGATAGTTTTGAGCTTGGTATTCTTCCGAGCGCTTCTTCTTTCGCTGAGCGTTGCAATCTTTCTTACTTATATCATCGAACCAGTCGTTAAATTTATCAATGCCAAATGGGTTAGAAGTCGCCGTGTGTCATCCGTAGTAGCGACGGTTTTGGTGTTTGGACTCCTCTCAGTGGTGATCGGTGCTTTAATGCCCTATATTTACTCGCAGGCCTTGGGTTTGATTAAATTGATCCCACCGGCTGTAGGAGATCTTTATGGACGCATAGAACCATTGAAGCAATGGGTTATCGATCAAGGCTTTTTGGGGACGCATGCGCTGGATTCGTTTATGGCGAATCTTTCCGTCGTGGACGAGCTTTCAGATCAATTGGGTGGTACGTTTCAGAAAATATGGCAGTCGACCCCCAGGGTAGTGGGGGGTGTACTCAATTTACTTTTGGTCCCAGTCATCACGTTTTTTTTGCTTTTTGAAATGGACCGAATCAAAGCTTGGCTTTCATCTCTGGTGCCCCAGACAATAGACGCTGATCTCAAAAAATACCTGCATGAAATTGATCAAACGCTTAAGGCGGTACTTAAGGGTCAGGTGATGGTTGCAGCTGTTTTAGCTGTTTTGTACATGGTGGGGCTAGAAGTCGTCGGACTTGATTTTGGGATCGGGATTGGTGCTATAGCGGGCGTTTTTCGGTTGGTTCCCTATATGGATGTCGTAGCTGGGACTTTTTTGAGTTTGGTGGTGATCGCCTCTCAGGGTTTAGGCTTTGGAACAGCGATCGCTGTTGGGCTGGTCTTTATTGTGGTGCAGCTTGTGGATGGCATGATTATAACGCCTAGGATCATCGGAGAACGGGCTGGTTTACATCCCGCCGTTGTTATTTTGTCAGCCATCGCTTTTTCGGATTGGTTTGGTCTCATCGGCGTATTTATCGTGATCCCGACGCTAGCTGTTGTGAAAATCACAAGCGAGGTTTTTTTGCGCCATTATCGGGAGAGTAATTTCTACCGTCAATAATCAAAACGAAATTAAGTTTTCCTTCAACGGCCTTGCTTTTGTTGGCAATCACCCTGAGAGGCCCCGAAATGAATTGCTCTTCGGGGCCGCTGATGTCTAATGCAAGGAGCACGTTCCTAAAAGGGTCTAAGGCCTGCACACATTGATCGAGCAAGCTCTGACGCCGATAAGGGGTCTCAAGAATGACGCTCGGGAATTGGGATTCGGAAATTTCTACGAGTTCAAGGCGTCGCTTGCTTTCATCTTTGCTTAGAAAATTACGAAAAACAAACCCGGTAGTAAGAAAAGGGCAAACCGCGAGCGCTGCTGTTATAGAGCTAGGTCCAGGGATGACACTGACTTTTGCCCCAACCTCATGGGCTAAAATAAGAAGCGCGCGTCCAGGATCGGCAAGAGTGGGCATGCCCTGGTCGCTCATGTAGCAGACAGATTGACCGCTTTCAAGCGCGGCACGGATATCGACTAAGGTTTCTTTTCTGCTGTGTTCATTAACCTTTAGGTAAGAGCGAGTAATTTTAGCTGCTTTCAGGGTCTGGCGGGCTGGGCGGTCCTCTTCGAAGATAACTAGGTCAGATTCGCGTAATGCTTGCAAGGATCGGGGGGGGATATCATCAGGGTTACCGAGAGAATTGCCGGCCATAATCAATGTCCCGATCGCTTTGGACTCTTGGGTGAGCATTCTAAACCTCAGGCTATATTTTATTGAGCTGCTGTCAGGCTCTCGCGTCTAAGTATGCAAAAAAGTTGACCTTGGCCAGGGAAATCTTTGTGAGGCAATCTGTAGCTTCAATCCTTCGCTGTATTTCAGTCGATTTAGCGGGTATGGTGGTCATTTATGTTGTTGTTCGTCTTCGGCCCATATGCTAATCCATGCTACCTGGCCGAATACATTGATATAACGACCTTATAGCGAAATAGGTAAAAGGGGTGAGAGTTTGATAGAGGCATGGCTTGCGGATAACGCGATCGACCGGAGCAAATTACCCCGACATGTCGCAATCATTATGGATGGCAACGGCCGATGGGCCAACGACCAGGGTTTGCCACGCGTCTTTGGTCATCAGGAAGGGGCTAAGCGCGTTCGCGAAATCGTTGAGACGGCAGGCCAAGTCGGAATTGAAGTTTTGACTCTTTATGCGTTTAGTCATGAAAATTGGTCCCGACCCGATGACGAGGTCGAAGCACTTTTTCAGCTGCTCACGGAATACTTGCAAAATGAAATCGAATATCTTGACGAAAATAATGTTCGCCTGAGTTCGATTGGCGATCGCTTTCGCTTACCACGCGAATGCTTGCGTCTTCTTGAGGCCGGTGAACGGCGCACTCGCAATAATACGGGGCTTCGGTTGGTGTTGGCCTTGAGCTATGGCGGTCGCACGGATCTTGTGCGCTGCTGCAAGAATATCGCACGGCAGGTTGCGTCAGGCGAGCTGTCCTGGCAAGATATCGATGAGAATACATTGACAAAGAATTTAGCGACCTGGGATCTACCGCCGCCTGACCTATTGGTGCGAACCAGCGGAGAGGAACGGATCTCGAATTTTCTGCTTTGGGAGCTCGCATATGCTGAGCTAGTATTCTATAAGGCCAATTGGCCTGAATTCATGAAAAGCCATTTTCTTGATGCATTGCGCCAATATACTAAACGTCGTCGTCGCTATGGCCAGCTCGAACGAGATGTGCTTCCGCTAAATCAAGCCCGCGGTGGCGAAAAGCAATGCTAAAACAGAGAATAATCACCGCAGCAATAGCCCTTCCTATTGCCTTACTCGTTTTGATTTTAGCGCCAGCTAGGGCATTGATCGTAGTGTTCTCGATGTTTGTTGTCGCGGCGACTTATGAAATCGCCAGCATGCTAACTCCTCGGCTAGAGGGTATTCTTATGTCGGGATCGATTGATGCGCCGCTTAAGCAAAACTACCCGCGGTGGATCGTGGGGTTGGCCGTCTTATTCGCAGTAGGTATTTTCGTCGCTTCTGCACAGGATTCTTCGATTGCAGGGCGAGGCATGGTACTTACCGGAACATTGGGAAGTATCCTGATTGGCTGCTTTATGAGCCCGACCAACAACATCGCGGTTGGCAGAGTATTTACCTTGTTGATATCAATATGTTATGGGGCATTTCCCTGGCTTGCAGCCTGGGATCTTTACATCATGAAAGAAAACGCCGCATGTCTCATTTTTCTGATCGCAGTTGTATTTGGAGGTGATACGGGTGCTTATTTTGGTGGTAAGCGCTTTGGTAGAATGAAATTAGCGCCGCGTATGTCACCCAACAAAACAATCGAAGGTTCGATTGCTGGATTGGCCTCATCGATTGTTTGCGGTTCTTTTGTTAATCTGGTCTATGGCGGCGTGATTGGAACTTGGTCGACCGTGGCGATAGCGTCCCTTTTAGGGGGGATGTTCGGGCAGCTTGGCGATTTGGTTGAATCGACCTTTAAGCGGTTCTCATTAGTTAAAGATTCGGGAGTTGTTTTTCCTGGTCATGGTGGTTTTCTGGATCGAGTCGATGGCGTGCTCTTTGCAGCTCCGGTAATTTGGTTTATCCTGTATCTTTCGCACATCTAGTCGCGAAGGAGGCTTTTCATCATGGACGCTTTTTTTTCTGGCCTGTCCCATCCCGTGGTGGCCGTCGTCCTTCTTTTGGGTATCTTGGTCTTTTTTCACGAAGCTGGCCATTTTTTGATCGGAAAGCTGTGTGGGATCAGTGTCGAAATATTTTCGATCGGATTTGGACCAGTCCTTTTTGGTTTTAAACGGGGTGAAACAGAATATCGCCTCTCGGTGATCCCGCTCGGTGGATTTGTTAAATTCTATGGCTCGATGCCGGGCGAGGATGTTCCAACAGACCTCAAGGGCAAGGCCTTTAGCAAGGCTTCGGTAAAAGAACGTCTTGCGACTGTCCTGGCGGGTCCGCTTGCGAATTTCTTGCTTGCGATCTTATGCTTTGCTGCACTTGGCTTTCACGGAGTCGAACATCCGCCTCCGCTTGTTGGCGAAATCATGCTTGGAAGTCCTGCCGAGCGTGCTGGGCTGAAGTTTGGTGATGTGGTGTTGAAAATTGATAACGAAAAGATAAGGACTTGGGCAGACCTGCACGATTATATCTTTAAGTCGCCGGGAAAAGAACTTTTCTTTAAAGTTGATCGGAATGGGCATTCCGTAGATGTCAAGGTTTTTACGGACGCGGTCGAGGGGGAGCCTCCATTTAAGGGAAAATACGGTAGAATCGGGATTTCCCCAGGCAGGGTGCCTGCGATAGTTACGGTTCCTCAGCACGAAACGCCTGCGGGTCGTTCAGGGCTAAGAACGGGTGATACAATTGTAGGAGTAGAGATTGGCGCCCAGCAGATTAAAATTAGTTATTGGCGTCAACTGCAAAACATTTTGACCGATGCCTTGGCTAAGGGGGAGTTGGTTGCCCGACTCAAGGTACAGAGGTCGATCGGGGAGCCTGAGTTTGCTGTTGAAATTCCGCTTCAGCGTACAGATTTTGAAAGTTTGGGGCTTCAGGATAGCCAGCGCACGATCGAGGCAATCAATGATTTTCCCAGCCGTTCGCTCATAAAATCCGGTGATCAGATTCTAAAATTTGATGGTCATGAGATCACCGACATTTTTGAATACTCTCGCGTGGTCGGCGATAATATTAAGAAAGTTGTTCCAGTCACCGTATTACGAGACGGAATAGAAAAAACGCTGGAACTGGAGCTGAAGCCCGTCGAAGTTCAGCGCGTTGAAGGCAAGGTCGTGGTCTATATTTTGCCGGTTGATTTTCTAGGGAAGATGGTAAGTCCTGATCCTGTGTTAGAAAAATACGGTCTCTTTGGGTCGATCGGATATGGTGTAGCTGAAACATGGGCGAAGACAGAGATGATAGCCGGCGCAATTTTCCGGTTGTTCACTGGCGATATGCCGCTTAAAGCATTGGGTGGTCCTATTTCGATCGCAAAAGTTGCTTCAGACTCCGTCAAACTTGGTTGGATGACGTTTTTATCTGCGATGGCTCTGGTGAGTATCAATCTTGGCCTGCTAAACCTCGTGCCGATTCCGGTTTTGGATGGTGGCCAAATTCTTCTGCTTGGCGTGGAAGGAGTTAGAAGGAGGCCTTTACCTCAGAGTGCGGTTGAGAATTTTCAAAAAGTTGGTTTTGTGATGGTGCTGGGTTTGGTTGCTATGGCCACCTACAATGACTTTAGTAGGTTTTGGACTTCGATGCTGGCGAGCGTGACAGGTATGTTTCATGAGTAGCGAGTTGATTCGAATTCTTGCCATCGATACCTCCCTTAAGGGGGTATCGATGGGTGTAATTGAGGAATCTGAGTCCGGGAAAAAAATGCTGGGGAGCCGATTTTGTTTTGATCCTGTTGGATCGTCTGCCTTTGTAGCGACCGGACTGCAGGAGCTTTTGGCTGAGTTAAAACTGGATTTGGCTGACTTGACTGAAGTGATAGTAAGTCTTGGGCCAGGTTCTTTTACGGGAATCAAAGTCGGCTTGGCATTTTGCCAGGGGCTCCGGTTTGCCCAGCCGGACCTTGTTATATCGGGTGTATCAAGCCTAAGAGCCTGGGCGCAAACTAAGGTTGGTTGGGAGCGACTCGTTTTTCTTAAAGCTACAAAATTAGCGGGTTACGCCGTTTGGTTTGACGGTGTGTCCGAGGCCCATACGCTTTCAGTTCGGATTGATGGCAAGAATTTGATTTTACATGATGAACAAGGTCGACCCTGGATGAAAGATTTAGCAATGGCCCGGTTCGAGCTGCTAGGTCCCTGGGGTGAAATTCGGCTGGCATTGTCAGAGCGAGCTGATGTAGAAGAAGCCGCCATAGATTCAGAAGCTATCTGTATACTGCAGGCTATGGTTAACATGCGCCGCAAGTTACGGACGGATCAGTCCATGCGCCTTGATCCATTGTATTTGCGACCATCCGCGCCCGAGGAAAAAATTCATGAAAGTCGGTAAATCCCGTTTGGGTGGGGCAATTTATATTTTGCCCAATTTGATCACCTCAGGAAATCTGTTCTTTGGTTTTTTGTCTATATTGAAGGCGGTTCATGGTGAGATGGTTTGGGCTGCGGGTGCAATTCTATTGGCGGCTGTGTTTGATATCCTCGACGGTCGCGTCGCGCGGATGACGGGGGCAACTAGTGAGTTTGGTGTGCAGTATGACTCTCTATGCGACCTTGTATCGTTCGGTGTCGCCCCTGCTTTCTTGATGTATCAGTTTGGATTGTCTGAACTTGGTCGCGTTGGCTGGCTCTTGTGTTTTGTATTTGTTGCGTGCGGTGCGCTGCGTCTTGCTCGGTTTAACGTCCAAAGCTCGATTGGTAAAGCATCGGGAGACTTTACCGGTCTTCCTATTCCCATGGCGGCTGGCGTATTGTCTGCCTGGGTGTTGGCGGTTTCGGAACTCAACAAGTCGGGTCTTGAAGAATGGTTTTGGCCTGCGATGCAGCGTCTTCTCATGAATTCGCGGTTTCACGAGATCATGAATCTTGTTCTTGTACCTTGCCTTGGCATTCTAATGGTGAGCAATATCAATTTCCGTTCGCATAAGAACTTTAAAATCAAGGGGTTGAGCCCCTTCAAGTTTTTAGTTATCGCCGTTATCATCCTAGGGTGTGTTGCGATAAATCCTGAAGTCTTGGGCTTTCTGGCTTTTGCTGGGTATGCCCTAAGTGGCCCCGTCGAGTTTATTTTTGGCGGTAAACGAGCGGTAAATGACGACGAAATCTTTGAATCCGATGTCGATGAGGCAACCGATGAAACTTAAATTCGCTTTGATTGCATTTATCTGGGCGTGGGGGCTCAATCAATCAGTGTATGCGGTGGAGGCGATGCTTGATAGTCCCCCTTTGGAAAAGATTGGTGAAAAGTATAAAGTAAAGTTTGGTTTCGCTCGGCCAAATTTTTCAAACTACCTTTACTATGATGACTTGTATGGTGGTACTTCAAACTACATCAATCTCAAAGTAGATCAGTATTTCGGTACGCGAGCCTTTAGTTTTCCAATTGGTCTTCAGGTTGGTCTCGGTTACTATTCCGATGAAGGTAATCCGACCAGCGTGCGTAGCCCATCAAATGGCCAGCATTTTAGCGATGATGAGATCGATTATAATCAAAAATTGATCCTCACTTTGGTTCCTATTGAGCTCAATGCGGTATCGCAGTGGCATCTTTTTAAGAATTTTCTAGTGTGGGATTTCTGGGGCGGGTTGGAATATCTCGTTGTTCAGGAAACCCGCACGAGCGCTGATACAGAATCAAAAAGCGATGGGTCAAAGAATTTTGTAAATTATGGTCAAGAGCGCAGTTTTGTATTTGGTACGGGACTTGGCATCAGAATTGACAAGGTCGGTGGTACTTCCGCTTGGTCACTACAGAGCTTAGGGTTTGGAGCCATTTACGTTCAGCCGTACCTGGAAATTGTAAAAGCGAGCACAAAGCGTATGGGGGATTTTTCCCGTAGTGTTGTGGGGCTAATGATGAGTTTTGAGAGCATTTAAGAGACCAAGTGACAACATATCGGATTACGATCAGCTATATCGGGACATCATTTTTTGGTTGGCAGTCGCAGGCCTCTGGAAATACGATTCAGGATTCGATTGAGGAAGTTCTGCGCGTCCTTCTTAAAGTTCCGACTCGGCTACGTGGCGCGTCTCGCACCGATACCGGTGTTCATGCTGAAGCTCAATTGGCAACTTTTCAAGCCGTTGAAATTGAAGATCGACGAAAATTTTTGCATTCCCTAAATGCGATGTTGCCTCGGGATATTCGAGTCATGACCATTGAACCCTGTTCCGATTCGTTCCATCCGATAGAAGATTGTCTTGGTAAAGCCTATCGCTATAGACTCTGGCTAGGAAACGCGCCCAGCCCCTTTGTGGCCCCATTTTGCTGGGCAATTCCCGAGGATCTAAACCTGGACATCGTCAGAGCGAATCTTAAAATGTTCAGGGGCCATCACGATTTTACATCCTTTTGCGCTGCCGACACTACAGTCAAGACCAGGGAGCGCACCATAGTCGATACTCTGATGGTGCAACATGGTCGGTTGGTGGACCTTTGGTTTGTTGGTACTGGATTTCTAAAACAGATGGTTCGGATTATGGTAGGTACTCTGGTTTACTTGGCGCAAGACAAGTCGGATTATGGAGATATCGTTGAAATCCTAAGTCACATAGATCGTCGGGCGGCTGGACCCACGGCGCCTGCTCAAGGACTCTGTTTGGTTGAGCTGTTTTACAGCGAAATCCCGCCACTTCAGAGCTTGCTGGAAGAAGCTCAGCAGGGATACTCGATTAATATTAAGTGATTGAGTCCTGGCGTTTTCGTCAGGTCTAACTTAAAATAAATAGAGTATTTTTAGCGAGTGAGGCTGCAATGATGAGGCGGATAGTCGCAGGGTTGATCTTTCTTTCGACGATTGGGTGCCAAAGTCTAGAGAACACTGAAGACGAATCTCAACTGAAAACATCTCCACAGAAACAGCGCGACATCGAAAAGGACGTTAGTGAGAGTTTACCGCCCTCGCTGTGGTCTCCTTCAAAACGTAAGATCAATGCGCAATACTATTTCATGGTAGCAGAATATGAAGTGCTCGGAGGTAAAACTCAATCAGCGCAGAAGCTTTATGAAGCAGCCTATAATTTAGATCCTAGCCCTCATCTTGGCCGAAAAGTTGTCGCCGCTCTGGCGATCAACGGCCAACTCAACTCTGCTCTTGTTCAAGCAAAGAAAATGTCACTTATGCATCCGTTGGACGCGGAAATTAGAACGATATATGGAAGGCTTTTGGTTGAAAAAGGATTGTATGACAAAGCTGAGGGTGAATTTCGCAGAGCTCTCGAACTAAATGACAAAGTGATTGAAGCCTATTTAGGGTTAATTGGTGTTTACAAATTGCGCGGCGACATATCGAAGGCCGTAACCATTGCTACCCGGATGGTAGCAAAAAACCCAAATATGGCAGAGGGGTATGCGATACTTGCCAAATTGCATCTTTCGACGAAGAACAAAAAGCCAGCGATGGGACCCGCAAAAACCGCGTTTGAACTGGATAGCGATAATCCAGAGCGAGTGCTCCTCTATGCTGTCGCTCTAGAACTAAATGGAAAATGGAAAGAAGCTGGGCCGTTATATACCACTATCTATAGGTTAAACCCGACGAATGAGGAACTGGTCCAGCGCATAATCGGACTTTATCGTCAGATTGGTAGTTTGGAAGAGGCCTTGACCTTGCTAAAAAATTCTGAGGCGAGGCATCCTTCGGAGGGATTGGCGTTTTTGGAAGCGTTCATTTATTGGGAGCTAAAAGATTTCAATTCAGCGCACGCGATACTTAGAAAGCTAGCTGATGAACATCCTGAATCCGACCGAAATCGGTATATGGTAGCTCTTTCTCTTGAAAAAAAGGGAGATTGGCAGGAGGCCGTTCAGGAATATCAAAAAATCGGCCAGATTTCTCCGATCTATCTTCACTCACGATTTCGTTCGATAACGTTGCTAAAAAACAACGGCAAGGTTACTGATGCACTTGCTATGATTAAGGACGTTGTCAATAACACACCTGAGGGAGCTTCTGATTTCTATATCTTGGCAGCTCAGCTTTATGCTGAAAATAAGCAGTATGATGCCATCGTAGAAATGTTGACAGATGGCGTGAAGAAATATCCCCATGAGGCGCAACTTCATTTTTTTCTTGGCGTGTATCTTGAGCGACTCGGGCGAATCGAAGATACGATCGAGGTGATGAAGACAGTGATAAAACTCAAGCCTACCCATCATGGAGCTCTGAATTTCTTGGGTTACATGTATGCGGAATCTGGCGTTCAACTAGAAGAAGCAGAAAAACTTGTTTTGAGGGCCCTTGAGCTGAGTCCAAACGAAGGGTCCTACAAAGATTCGCTTGGCTGGGTATACTATAAGAAAGGTGAATACGATAAAGCCGAGATTACCCTTCTGCAAGCATACAAGGCTGCGCCTCAGGAAGGTGTGATTCTCGAGCATTTAGGCGATGTAGCCTTGGTCAAGGAAAATTCCGCGCTGGCTGCTGAGTATTTTAAGAAAGCGCTTGCCGCAAAATTGGATGACAAAGATCGAAAGCGCGTTCAAGAGAAGCTGAAAGGACTTGATGCTGGAAATGGTAAAGATACCTAAATATGTTGGCCTGCTACTTCTTCTTTTTTTGATGGGTTGTCAAACTTTTTGGGGATCCCGGTATGTGCCAGTTTACCTTCCTGTGACCTACGACAATATGTTTGGCACATGTCATGACTCCGACGGTGGTGGAGAATTGACAGTTAATAACAAGAGGCTGACGATACAAAACAGCGTCGAATGGATCAGTAAGCCGAAGACATTGGATCTTCGTATTTATGATCAATTGGGAAAAACTGTTCTTACTTTGACGGAAAAAAGCGGCAAATTTACATTAAATGGACCTATAGCCAGCCATTTGCATAGGCTTCATTCAGATTCGCACGACTTTTTGGTTTTGGGGGATGAATGGATCGGAATCAAGACGACTGAAATAGGCTGTTTGTTAAATCAGGTATGGCCAAGAATCTGGTTGAAGAGGGTGACAGATTTTGAAGAATATTCCGAATCCAATTCAGCGACAGCAGCCATTGTGGATAGCTCGCGCTCCATAAGTATCCAGATGCATCATGATCTGGGAGGGAAAGTATTTTCTTGTGCTGAGATCAGCTGGAGAAAGTATTTGGTTTTTTCCGCAAATATAAAGATTTGTCATGATCTGCCAAAGAAGTCGACCGCGATCGAACTCGAGGATGTCGAAATCAAATGGAGGCGGGAATCGTGATGAACGATGATGATTTGCTCGCTCGGCTTATTGAGAAGCGATTTCTTTCGGGAACAAGTGCGAAGCTAGTTTCAAAATATGCGGAGAAGTGGCGGTTAACTATACTTCGATCGATACTAGAATGCCATGTCCTCAATGAATCAGATTTAGCTGATGCGATCGCTGATTGCTCTGGGTTGGAAAGAATCTATTCGATTAATCAAAGCATGGTGGATTTTAATCGAATTACCCTGTTTGATTTGAAGGACTCCTTGACATGGGAAGTGCTGCCAGTTTTGCTACTGGATCGAGAGCAAGCGTGGGCCGTTGCTGATCCATTTATGGCTGGGATTCGCGTAAAACTTAAGATTGTTGGTGATGATCAGTTGTGTATCGCCGAACCATCAGCAATACAAAAGATGCTGGTCGCATGCTATCCCTATATTGATGGACTCACGTCAGGATAGAGGATTCTCGGAATGGATAAAAAACTCATTGCCTTAACAGGTGGTGGCACCGCCGGTCATGTTATGCCCCATGTAGCAATGTTGGACGAATTTCGCAGGAATGGATGGGATGTCGTTTATATCGGTTCTTCAGGCATTGAAAAAGACATTATTGCTCGTTTTCCGGTGCCATTTTTTGAGATAGCTGCGGGCAAGCTCCGGCGGTATTTTAGCTATGATAATTTCAAAGATGTGATCAAGGTGCTATGGGGTATAATCCAATCGCTGGGAATTCTGGTGCGATACCGGCCGCGCGTGGTCTATAGTAAGGGTGGGTTTGTTTCGGTTCCGGTAGCGCTTGCGGCTTGGTTATTGCGTATTCCGGTTGTGTCGCATGAATCAGACCTTACACCTGGGCTCGCCAATCGCATCATCGCTTTGTTTGCCAAAGAGATTCTATACAGCTTTCCAGAGACCGAGAGGTTTTTGGCTGGAAAACGTGCGAGTTTGGTCGGTATTCCTGTTCGTAAGGAGCTCTTTGGGGGCAATTCGGACCGTGCTAAGGTCCTTTGCGATTTCCATGGGGAGCCTAAACCAGTGGTTCTATTTATGGGCGGGAGTCTCGGTGCAAAAGCGCTCAACGACGTGGTTGAAGCAGGATTATCAAAGTTACTGGAGCGTTACTGGGTCATTCATATTACAGGCAGGGGCAAGGCCAACGCTCTGAAGTACCCTGGCTATTTTCAGGTTGAGTATATCTCGGAGGGTCTTGAAGACTTGTTGGCGCTTGCTCAAGTGGTTGTGTGCCGGGCTGGCGCCAATTCCTTGTTCGAACTCTTAGCTCTGAAAAAGTCGATGATTCTTGTCCCACTTGTTATGGGAAGTCGCGGTGATCAACTTGATAATGCCCGATGTTTTAGTCAGCACGGCTGGGCCCGTATTCTTCCAGAAGAAGCACTCAGTGTCGAAAGGCTTAATTTGGAAATTGATGCAAGCATCGCTGAACGCGAAGCCCAAACGAAGGCCTTTGACGCGGCCCCAGCAGGAAAGGCTGCAGAGCAGAGAGTCTTGGCCGTCTTAAACAAGTACGGATAAACACATCTTCGAGGTCATAGCAAGTAGCCGAGTTTTGCCGTCAAGATTGGTAGTTTATCTGGGCTTTTCTCATGAACTAACGCGAGGGAGGTGAAGGGTGGAATGATGGTAATTTCGAGCCCGACACTGGTTGTATTCACCACGTCGTTGAAATAAATATCCTCATTCGCCTCGTGGATCACAGCACCGTTGAAATTGCGTTTAATAGAGGTGAATGCGTTGAAGTACCTTAGGAATCCATAAGAGATGATCAACTCGCCCGAGTGCGTCGTTAGCTCGGCAAATTCGAGTCCAGAAAGCTTCGCTATTGCATAGCGCGCACCCAAGGCTGGGTAACCAAACAACTGGAATGCGGTCCATTGAACGTAGGCTGCCCATTGCTGAACATTGGTGTCATCTATCGCTCCGAAACTTAACCCGAAGTCGATCGGGATGGATAGTCCTCGGGTAGCCCCAAGCTTTGGTGCGGAGTTGTGAGTTTGATCCTCGCTTTTCGAATTTAGATAAAGATACCGGCTTTCTGGAGCAATTTCTGGAGCACGCGGTGTAATTTGTAGACCTAGTCCTACTTTTGTGCCAAAGGAACCATGTGAACCGGCGCCCTCTACGGGGGTAAACTGGTTGATTTGTTCGATGTAGTCTATATAACCCCGAAAATCGGGTCGTGGAGAATCTGCCCCTTGACTAATCAACGCAACCAAGCAAATCAGAATCAGGATACTGAAATTTGCAAATTGAGTCATCATATGACTCCTTTCGGAATGGTATGAAGCCTAGCATTGCCCTTATTGATCATTATGACAGCTTTAGCTTCAATCTCCTAGATTGGCTAAGTGTTGATTTCGAAATTTTATACCTTACACATGATGACAAGCGAGGATTAGCCGAACTCAAGATGAAGCAGATCCCAGTTGTGTTGTCGCCGGGCCCAAAGGCGCCGTTAGATTTGCCCGATATGTTGAGTTGGCTTGCATTCGTGATAGGCACTAGGCCCATTTTCGGTGTTTGCCTTGGCCATCAGATGATTGGAGTACTTGCCGGGGGAGAGATCGTTCGCCATCAGGACGCCTGGCATGGCACAAGGCAGCGGTTCGTGCGTACGGCGACCTCAGTCTTGCTGGAAGGTCTGCCCCACAAATTTGAGGCAGCTACCTACAATTCCTTGGTTGTTTCGTCTGAGCTGCTTGTGTCTGACTGCCTGATCACGGCTAGAGGACTGGCGGGTGAAGTTCAGGCCCTTGAATGGATTCCCTGGTCAGGTGCATGGCTTGCGTTCGGCGTACAATTTCATCCAGAGTCGTTTTTAAGCGCTGGGATCGAAAAAATTCGATCAAATTTTCGAGATTATGTCGAGCGCTTTGAAAAGCAGGTTGTTAAGAGTCTTCCTGACAAAAGTTTGAGCAATTGATCAAGGCTGACCATCATCCAAATATCAATTGCTTCGAATTATTGCTGGACAGATTCTAAGCTCGACTTCGGCCATTTTTTCGTCGCGAAATCGCCAAACACTTTGGGGCGCAAGGCGTGGGCGCAAAAATCACCGGAGCTTATCGGGCATAGGTGAGTATGATTTTTGTGCCCGCAACGCAGTGCCACCCAAGGGTTTGGTGATTGCAGCAGAACAAATGACCGAAGTCGAGCTTAGCCGTTGGACTTTCGAAGCCACGGTTGAGGTTGAAAAGTATTAGCTCAGGAGATCGATTAGTTCCTGCCTGGTAAATTTTTTGAATAATTCTTCATCTTGATCCAGGAATCTTTCAAATATCGACTGCTTCGACCGAATCATAAGGTCGATTTTTTCTTCCAGTGTACCCTTGGTGACCATTTTAAATACTTGGACGTTTTTGTGTTGTCCAATCCGATGAACTCGGTCTGTAGCCTGATTCTCTTTGCTGGCGTTCCACCAACGATCATAATGAATTACAACCGATGCGGAGGTAAGGTCTATACCGATTCCGCCCGCTAGCAGTGAACCGCAAAACACTCGACAGTTTGGATTCGTTTGAAATTCGGCAATGACCGCGCCTCGCTGGACAGTTTTGCCCGTAAGAACAGCATGATGGACGGATCGTTTTGTAAGGTAATCATCTAGAATATCGATCATTTTTAGATACTGGCTGTAGACGACAACTTTATGATCGGAATCGAGAGCCTCATCCAGCAGCTCCCTGAATGACTCAAATTTTCCGCTTTCGAGTCGCTCGTAATCTGCGTTTTCCGTCACGAGTGCCGGGTGATCACAAACTTGCTTTAATAGCGTGATGACCTGAAATACATGCAGATAAGGAACCGGAGAGTTCGTATTCTCCAGTTGTTTGATGAGGGGTGAGGCTTTAACATCG
The DNA here is from genome assembly GCA_964582405.1 of uncultured Oligoflexales bacterium. GTDB lineage: Bacteria > Bdellovibrionota_B > Oligoflexia > Oligoflexales > Oligoflexaceae > CAZOSN01. The sequence goes on from CAZOSN010000065.1 coordinate 20,863, forward strand.
AGTATTTGCTTGTAGAGCTTTGTTTGATCTTTGGAAAGTTCGCAGTGACGGTAATCTTCGACCTTTGCTGGTAAGTCTTTAAGAACATTGCTTTTAATTCGGCGCATCTTAAAAGGATGTATCAGTCGCTGGAGAGCGAGCTCGTTTTCGGGGGCAGAGTTATCTTCGAGTGGAGCAAGAAACTTCTTCTTAAAATATTCCTCTGATCCAAGGTATCCAGGCATTAGAAAATCAAAAATATTTTTTAGCTCGCCGAGATGATTTTCCATGGGAGTTCCGGTGAGGCAGATGCGGAATTTGGCGTCTAGCTTGCAAACAGCTTTGTACGTTGACGTGACATTATTTTTGATATAGTGCGCCTCATCCAAAATTACGGCGCCGAAGTTTTCTTGCGAGAGGCTTGCGATATCGCGCAGCATAATTCCATAGCTTGTAACGATGGTGTGATGGCTCTTAAATGCTGCAGAAAGCCGATGCGTTCGGTTGGCCCCGTGGTGTCTCAGGGCTTTGAGTCCAGGGCAAAACTCGTCGATTTTATTTAACCAGTGATCGATTACTGTTGTAGGGCAGATAATAAGAAATTTCGCATCAGGCAGGACTTTCTGTATGCCCGACATGATTGCCATAGCTTGGTGGGTTTTTCCGAGGCCCATTTCGTCAGCTAGCAGTCCATGCAGTCCGTTTTTATAGAGCCACCAGAGCCACGAATACCCTTCGGCTTGATAGGATCGCAGCGAGAGTTTAGTGTGATCAAGGGTAGGTAGATCATCGGTCTTCGCAAATTCCAATTTATTGCGAATCTTGTTGAGCAGCGCTTTGCTGCCCACGAATTGATCGAAATTGCCCAAGGCTGCATGTAGCCGCATAAGGCCAAGAGAATTGACCTTGAGCATGTTGCCGGTTTCGTCTAGTTCCCATTCGTGATCTTTTATGAAATCAGGAATCTTGATCCATGATTTCCCAGATTTAATGAAATTACGATTTTTGTTTTTGAAATGTTCGAGAAGCTTGGCCATGGATATAGTTGATTCGCCAGCCTCATAGCGGGGGTCGAGATAGTACCAACCATCCGCTTCGCGAAGAATTTTAATTTCAGCGAGCGATAGACTGTGCTGAATATCTGGGGCATCGAGGGCTGGATCGATCCAAATTGGAGCTATTTTGCGATAGTCAAATAGTCCGCTAGTCAGTAATGCCGCCGCCGCATCTTCATGAAAAACCTGCCGCAACGGGAAATCGTTCCACTGGGGAGAAACCGACTGGATGTCAATTGGCCAGTATCCCCGATCGGGGATAAAGATGAATTCGCTTCCGATATATCGATTGGCGGTCTTTAGGGACAAAAATTCAAATATCCCAATCTTCCCGGTTGGCGCGTGATCCGAATACTGTTTGACAGATTCGACTTCTGTGTGGTGCAAGCTCTTGGCTCGCTGTGCTTTGTCCGCAGACCTAGTGTTATGAGCAAGCGCTATGACACGCTCTACCACGATCGATTCGTCCTGTTCCTGATAAATTCTAAAGCCGGGTGAAGCGAGCGATGCATAGACTTTGAGATGCCGAAGTTCGTCGTTGTCGAATTTTGTATGCTCGTGGGCTTGCAGAAATTTTGCGGCAGCATCGAGATCAAGGTTGTATTGCGTTAGCGAGCCAGGTTTTATTTCGAGTCGCACACGAATATTGGGTCCATGCGCAAGCAAAGTCGCGCTGTGAATCTGATTTTTTAAATGAGATAGTATTGCCTGAGTCGAGCCTTCGTTTGTTGCGATGGATCGGGTTGCGCCCAGCGATTTTGGTGCAGAATTGATTTTTTTGCGTGGCGCGGGCGGCTTAAGCGGCATTTGACTGTCAAGGGCACCTAGCAGGTGCGGCTTTTCGCGATCGATATTTATCATGAAAGCTGCCATGTGCTCACAGTATTGACCATGTGACCGGTACTTGGGGCAGCTGCACTCGATCCATTGGATCCTTTTGCCGCTTGGATGTATTTTTAGCCTTACTTCCGAAGGTGCTCGTAAGTTAGACGATACTTCAGCAGTGATGAGACCGCTAAAGTCCTGAATTCTAGTGACTTTTCCTGCTTGGTATAAGTCAAGCCCTTCGATCCAATCTTCCTCTTCCAGGTGTTGGAGAAACATATCGAGAATGCTGGCTTTGGCAATATCCATGAGTCCTTTTTGTGTCCTCGGTGGGCACGAACATGCGAGACCTACACGTAGCAGCTTTTATGATAGCATAGTTAGTCGCTGGCGCTAAAAGCGCCAGCGACGTGTCCTGAGGAGTGCAACGA
>CAZOSN010000066.1:0-3726 GCA_964582405.1 uncultured Oligoflexales bacterium
TCGATCGGGACACGTCGCTGGCACGAAACGGAGTTTCGCGCCAGCGACTAATTAAGGCTGTTGGTCATGCAGTCAACACAGCAATCATCGATTTAAAGTAGATGGGTAAGGCATCTCAGTCACTAATTTGGAGGTTACCATGAATGTTTCAAAGCCCACCGCGCTCATTTCGGTAACGGACAAGTCGGGCCTGGTTGATTTTGCCCGAGCCTTGCGCGATTTGGGATTTCGGTTTCTTTCGACAGGCGGCTCTGCAGCCGCGCTTCGGGAAGCGGGCCTTGAGGTTGAGGATGTGGCGGACTACACCCAAAGCCCAGAATGCCTTGATGGACGGGTAAAAACGCTGCATCCCAAAATCCACGGTGGTATTCTTATGGACCGCGCCACACACGCAGGCGAGGCGTCAGCTCTGGGAATTCGTCCTATCGATCTCGTGGTTGTTAATCTCTATGATTTTGCTGGTCGTGCGATGTCCTGCAAATTGAGTCTGGCCGAAGCGATTAACTACATTGATATCGGTGGCCCAACCATGCTGAGGGCTGCGGCGAAAAATTATCGCTTTGTGCTTCCTATTCTTGATCCTAGAGACTACCCCAAGGTTTTGAGCGAGCTTAAGGGAGAAGGGTTAAGTCTCGGTTTTCGTCGACAAATGGCGGCCAAGACATTTGCTGCGATTTCGCGGTACGATGCTATGATCAGCCGCTACTTTGATATGGACGAAATAGCTTCGGAAAATGTTCAGCTTGAGTTGTCCAAAATTCGCGACCTCAGGTATGGCGAAAATCCCCATCAATCTGCGGCTCTTTACCAGCGATCAGGTGAGGCGTTCGGACTACCTCAGGCCACCATTCTCCAGGGCAAAGAACTATCCTACAACAATTACATTGATATCGATGCTGCACTTCAACTTGTGTTAGATTTGTCTCCAGACACTGCTGTTGCTATTATAAAACACACCAATCCTTGCGGAGTAGCGAGAAGCGCGGATGAACCTTTACATCAAGTCTTTTCGCGCGCGCTCAGAGCGGATCCTAAGTCGGCCTTTGGCGGAATAGTCGCGGTCAATCAACCCATTGATGCCTCTACGGCCAAGCAGATGGCTGAGATTTTCTTTGAATGCATCGTGGCTCCTGAAATCTCGGACGATGCGCAGAAAATTCTGGCGCGTAAAAAAAATCTAAGGGTCTTAATCACTCGATTTGATGCCACCATAAAATCCTCCATCCTCCGACAGATCATGGGTGGATACCTGATGCAGACTCCCGATGAATTAATACCGATAGCTAGCGAACTGAATGTCGTTACCTCTGCAAAACCGAGTTCATCTGAGATCGCGGATCTTATTTTTGCTCAGACCGTAGCAAAGCATGTGAAATCAAATGCCATAGTGCTTGCACGGGGTGGCGAAACCTTGGGAATAGGTGCCGGTCAAATGAGTCGTATTGATGCGCTTGAGGCTGCTGTTCGCAAGGCCGAGGCCAATGGTGTGAGTCTTCATGGTGCGGTGCTGGCCTCGGACGCTTTTTTTCCATTCCGCGATTCGGTTGATCTTGCGGCTCAGCATGGTATTAAATCGATCATTCAGCCAGGGGGGTCGCAACGCGATCAGGAGTCGATTGATGCCTGTGATAGCCAGGGGATTGCTATGGTGTTTTCAGGTGTCAGGCATTTTAGGCATTAGGGAGGCGACTCCGGAGAGTCCCATTGTTGCGATAAATGACCATATAGGGAGAACGGCATGCGTTTTTTGGGATCTCGGATTCTTTTCGTTTTCATCTCCTTAGCTTTGTCGGCTTGCGTCACGGTCCATGTCAGTGATCCAGTCGTTGATCCAGCGAACACGATTGCGGTGAGTTGTGCGCCGACGCAGATAGTTCATGAAGGGGTTTTTCGCTTGGTCAGTTGTACGATCGAGAATCGCACGCAAGATTGGGCCACGCTCAAGGTCAAGAGTTTTCAATTTACCGGGCCTGAGCACTCAGTGCGTATTCTTAACCCTAAGGAAACTCGCGATTTCTATTTGGCATATGAGAGCAAGAGCCAGATGGATCGGGAGAATCAAAAGGTTGCAGCGGGTTTGGTTGCTATGGTCGGGCTAGCTGCTGCGATTGTTGGCACGGGCCATGGCAGCAACGGCCTTGAGTTGAGCGGCTCAGCCGCGTTTATTGCTGGTGAAGCCGTGGTTGCTGGGAGTCGTATAAAAGAGCAGCATGACGCAGCTCAGTATGGTTACCGGTTTGGAGATGATCACCTCCTGTTTGAAGGTGATATACGGATTCCGGCAAATATGTTTGTGCGCAAGAGTATTCTGGTTGAAGTTACAGATTTTTCGCAGCCTCCTACTGGCAGCAGGCTCTGCTTTGATACGATGTGCTTAGATATCCCAATACCTGGGAAATTGGAACCAAGTCGTATCAATGGGAAACATCCCCGCTCGGCATGGGATTAGTGGTCAGGTGGGTGGGGAATCAATATGTCAACAGGACCCGATTCTATATCTGGCAAACCGATTTGTTTCGCTGTACATGCATGGCGAGATCGTTATAATCAGCCCTGAAAATACAACCTAACCGGGAGTCATGAAATGATTAATAAATTTATTATCGCCTCGATATCATTGCTAAGTTTTGGGATAAGTGCTGGTTTAAGCGCAGCCGAATCCTGCATCGATATTTCAGGAACATACGCAATTGACCCGAGATCTTGCGACCAGTTATCTGATGGTGGTTACCTTAACTGGCCGATATTTGCCTCCATCTATGCCTCCAGCGGTGACACACTTACTATCAACCAAAAGGACTGCTCCGAAATTACCCTCAAGCTTTCAAGCGGTGGAATTGCTAAGACTTATCGCAGTGATAAGGCCATTTTCCGAAAAATTGAAGTTGATGGGAATTCTTCTAGCTGGAAAGTGAGTTGGAATTTGACCAGTCTCGCGGCGCATGAAGAGGGGTCTTGGTCACTCTCTCAAACAGATGAGGGTGTACAATTAGACTTTGTTAATGATCGCCAAAATCTTTTAACTCCGAACGATCCATTTTCTGAAATTAGAACCGAGGGAGTTTGCGACTTCAGAAAGCAATTATAGTGATAGGCTAAGCTCGACTTCGGCCTGGTGCTTTCTTTACTAGTCCTCTAGCTTGAGAATTGCGAGGAAGGCCTTTTGAGGAATCTCGACGCTGCCGATCGCCTTCATACGTTTTTTGCCTTCCTTTTGCTTCTCGAGGAGTTTGCGCTTTCTTGATATGTCGCCGCCGTAGCATTTTGCGGTGACATCCTTGCGCAATGCTGCAACGGTTTCGCGCGCGATAATTTTGCCACCGATAGCAGCCTGTATTGCAATCTTAAACATCTGGCGGGGAAGTAGTTCTTGAAGTTTTCCGCAGAGCTGTCTCCCGCGTTTTTGTGATTCACTGCGATGGATGATGCAGGCCAGGGCATCGACGGGCTCGCTGTTGACTAGGATATCGACGCGCACGAGATCGCCGGGGCGGTAGTCGAGGATTTCATAGTCCATCGAAGCATACCCGCGCGAGATGCTCTTAAGCTTGTCATGAAAATCGAAGATCATCTCGCTCATGGGAAGTTCGTAGATAATTCTGACTTTGGAAGAGGCTGTGTACTCAAGCTCCCGTTGGATCCCTCGCTTCTCAGTCAGGAGTTTGAGGAGGCCGCCTATGAACTCCTCGGGAGTGTGTATCGTAAGGAGGGTATAAGGTTCTTCGA
>CAZOSN010000066.1:3736-23108 GCA_964582405.1 uncultured Oligoflexales bacterium
AAGCATTTCACCATCGACGGTAAAGACATGATAGACCACAGTCGGTGCCGTAAAAATCAGCTCCAGATTGTACTCACGTTCGAGTCTCTCCTGGATTACGTCCATATGAAGGAGTCCCAAAAATCCAACCCGAAAGCCAAATCCCAGCGCGTTGGAACTCTCGACCTCAGCCGTGAGCGACGCATCGTTGAGCATGAGTTTTTCCATCGAATCCTTGAGGCTCTGAAACTGAGAGGAATCGATCGGAAAAATTCCCCCGAATACCATTTGTTTGCAGGGCTCAAATCCAGAGAGTGGCTCCGAGGCAGGAAGCTTGGCATTCGTAATCGTGTCGCCAACACGGGTATCGCGTATCGTTTTAATTGAGCCTGACACGATGCCCACCATCCCGACAGTCAGAGCTTTTACATCAACTATTTTAGGAGTTAGCATGCCGACTTTGAGCACTTCATAAGTCGCGTCGTTGGACATCATTTTCATATGCTGTCCTTTGGCTATGGAGCCTTCCATAATCCTGATGAGTGAGACAGCGCCGAGGTACGAATCAAACCAGCTGTCAAAGATCAGAGCTCGCAGTCGATTGTCCCTTAAGTCCTGAGGAGGAGGGATGCGGCTTACGACGGCTTCGAGGATATCGGTGATGCCGATTCCAGCTTTGGCGCTGGCCGGGATGCTATCGGTTGCATCGATCATGAGTTCTTCTTCGATTTCAGCCATCACTTTTTCTGGATCTGCACTGGGAAGATCGATTTTGTTGATCACAGGAATGATCGTGAGTTTGGCGTTCATTGCCAAATTGACGTTTGCTACCGTTTGAGCTTCAACCCCCTGAGTTGCATCGACAACTAGGAGCGCCCCTTCGCATGCCTTAAGGCTGCGTGAGACCTCATAGCTAAAATCGACATGTCCTGGTGTGTCGATCAAATTTAATAGGTAAACTTTGCCATCTTTGGCCTGGTAGCGCATAGCGGCGGTCTGGGCTTTGATCGTGATGCCACGTTCACGCTCAATGTCCATATTATCTAAGACTTGTGCTTGCATTTCGCGCTGCTCAAGCGAACCGGTGATCTCAATCAAGCGGTCAGCTAATGTCGATTTGCCATGATCGATGTGGGCGATGATACAGAAATTTCTAATAAGTTTGGGATCTTGCATTTAATTCTGACGCCTGTCTCTAGCTGTATTATTTAGTGTTGCCGTCTGCTTACCGATCAAGCACACAAGCGAACAATGCTGGGGAGATCACATGAGGGCACAAATTTCACACCTTAAAAGCTTTGTATTTAACCTCATCCTTTCTAGCTTAGCCTGCGCATGCACCACAACAGAAAAAGGCGAATCTTCCGAAATATTGACCGAAACTGGCTCTCTAGCCGAGGTCTCCTACTGGCAGTCCCAGCGTACTCCCTGGCCTACCGAGGCGACGGTGTGGCAAAAAACATTCAGCAACAGCACTTTAATCGGTATGGACCGCATGTATAAGCTTTGGGACTTTAATGGCGATGGGCGAGTGGATATGGCTCAGCGCATATCACTAGATGGTAAGGTGATTGGAATTGCCTATGATTTTGACCTTGATGGGGAAATCGATACTGTTGTGGGCGAGAACCCGGCGGGACTTTTGATCAGCTCCGAAAAATGACCACGCTTCGCGAATTTTTTGACAACGAGAACATCTGCTCTCCTACTCACTCTTCAAATTCAGCAGGTTGAATCACCATCATTTTGGCATGGGTTTTGCTCTGACGCCAGCATGAGACCAGGATTAATTTCGCATACCAAAACGTGAAACAACTTCAAATAAGTGGGACGGAGTTCGCATGGAAGGATCAAATTCGGTTAAAAAAAGTCCGATATTTATCCCCAATGCCTTGACGCGACGGGTTTCGGCTCCCGCGGTTTTTAGTCATATTCTGGACGCCCCCGTTGCGAAGCGCAAAGCGCTAACCGAGCAAAGCCTTCGCCTTTATTACCGCTACCGACTTAATCCAGGAAATCATCCACCCGCGCTCGTTGTGGTGGATGACCTGCCAAGACTTGGGACTTCGGCAAGGGAACCAGTCAAGATAGGAAATTTGTCCGAAAACTTAGACGAAGCTGGTTCCGCAGCCGATTCCGAAAATGTAGGGATGTGGACGGAGTTATTGCATTGGGGCGCTTGGAAATTTATCGAGCTTACTCAGGATGAACTTAAGAAGCGTCAAGAACTCGGTAAAGGTTTTGATTTAAGTAATGATACCAAGCTTGGACTCAAGTTAACTGAGCAGGTATTCCTCTGCGACGGATCAGTTCCTGGAGAAATCGAAGGCGAAGCGCGTAAATATAGCGAGCGGCTTGTCAGCGAAGGCAAGAAGCATATCGTGCTTAGGACCGGAGGGATTATCGAACTCGGTACCGACAAAGGTGTGGCCGGCGTTGTGCCCGTCTACCCAGGGTTATTTAGCTTTGGGGCGGGACTCGGCCTAAAAACTGCTTTGGTCTATGAATTTCAATCGACTCATCTTGAAGAGGGTGATGTCCGTGAAATGTTAAAACAGCATATTCAAGCGCCACCCTTGACCGGGTCGGTGGCCCTGGGTCTGAAAGAAGGTTCGCGGGCTAAATTCACTGCTGTTACATCGTTTAAATCGATGGCGGTCGCGGGACTTGGTCCGGAAGCAGGAGTGCAAAGCATCCGCGTTGGCGCCTCAGGAGCTGTTGAGGTCATTTCCAATAGCGAAAAGGTTGTAGAGATTGAAGTAATTCGGCTTGCAGGTAGCAGAGTTCGCGTTGCACTGCGCACGACTGATGATGCCGCTCTTGACTTTTCGACATTTATTCGAGCAGGGCTTTCATGGGGAAGTACAATCGATTCAAAGATCACTTGGGGTAACGGACTTCTTCTCGCTGCAGCTAAAAATCAGGACCAACCAACCATAGACGCATGGTTCAAGGATCTCACCAGCGTCAACGCCAGACTAACGGCCGCTACCGGGAAATTGACCAAGGATATTGCTGCATGGACGATAGATCTATCGAGTCCTAATGGAAAAAAAGCTTACAATGAAATTTTTGGGTTTTCATCGATTAGAGCTGATGCCTATGCGAAAATAGACGGCAGTGGAGTTTCTAAAGCTGAGCAACAAGAGATTAGCGTCCAGTCTCGATTCGATCGCGGGGTCGCGGTTTTTGGACAAAAGATATTTCTCAATAATCTTCTTAGGCTTCGCACCAATGGAGTTATGAAAGATTCTTCGGGCAGGCGCTTTGACTATGTTCAAAAAGAGCTTGGTCGGGTTCATCGTGATCTTCTCGATGGTGAGAGAGAAGTTAGATTTTGCATCGTTCAGACGCAGGATCTTCAGGGAGAACCCAAAACATTTTTTGAACTCAGGTACTTTGGCAATAACTGGTCGACTAAAGCCGAGGACGTCAGGTCATTCGTTAATTTCGCGTCGTTGCTAGAGGTGAATGACGCTAGATTATTCAAACCACACGTGACAGAACTCCCTCCATTCCGATCCTTGATTTCTAAAAGTGACAATAGCGAAGAGTCGATTGACCTGTTTTTTACTGACGAGGGCATTCGCGATATCGACATTTGCGACTATGTGAAAGCCAGGGATCTTTATGTAGAATGCGAGCTTGTTCTTGACCCAGAACTCAAGCAAAAGTTTGCGTCGATATCGGAGAGCAACTGGGCAGACTCCCTGGCTTTGATGCGCAATTATCTTGAGCTAAGTCGAGTATCTTTTTTAAGAAAAATCCTTAACAAACTAAGATCGATTCGTGATGCTGAAGAACTTGAACGAGAGTACGAAGCCCTAAACCCCGGGCGAAGCTTGGAGCAGGACGCAAAGTATATCAAAAATGCTGAGGAACGAGCCGATCAATTTGGAAGGCAAGTAGCAGACTTTTCGGTGAGAGATTTGGCGCCCGCCAAGCAGCGCATTAATGTGGAACGGTTTTTTACCCATATTGCAGATGGCAACGGTTTCAAATTCCGCGCGGCTATTGCTGCCCTAGCGAGGATAGCTGGTCCTGAGGATGTTTGTATCCACAAACTCAAATTTAAAACAAAGGCTGGCTCGTTCGAGGCTAAAGACGAGGGCAGCCTGACTTTCAAAGCCAATCCTGCTATTGCGGATGCTTTGGTTGTTTGACCTTTAGAGTTGGTACAAACCAATGCCTATTGCTTGGTTGTATACTCAAAAACCTAAGATATTAGGGCTATCAGAACTCCGCTGATACATCGACCTCGATGCCACGCCCCATGGTTCCATAGCCTCCAGCCTCGGTATAGTGTTTATTCATAAGATTTGAGATAGCAAACTGGGTCCTGCAAGTGTCCCCCCAGAGATAACTCAGATTGTAGCGCCATAGTCCATAGGAAGGCAAAGGATCAGCTGACGGCTGCCTCCGTTCGGCCGTGTAGTTATAGCCCAGGGTTTGGGTGACTGAGTCTATACGATAATCGGCACTGGCTGATCCTTTGGCGCGGGGTTTTCCAGCAAGTTGTTTCTGATCTTGCTTGTTGTGGATATCCGTGTAACTTGCGCCCAAATGCGCGGCAAGATCGGTAAAATTCTGTGACCACTCAAATTCGCCGCCCTTTGCCTCAACCAAGCCCGACGCATTCGTATACGTCCCATTCTGAAAGTCGATGAGGCTTCTGTAATACTGCTGGAAGATTTCAAGCTCAATTGATCCAACCGAATCAGTGTGTATTTTGTACCCAAGCTCTGCACTGTCGCTTCGCTGCACTTTCAGGTCGGGGTTTCCAAAACTTGAGAATCTCTGGAAAAGCGAAGGTGCTTTGAATGCCTTACCGCTCAAAATGAAAAAGTCACCGATAGGGGATTGATACGCAAGCTGTAAAGAATCAGAAGATACGGATGAAAAATCTGCAAACGCATCGCGCCGCGCGGCGGCAGAGATAGTGATCAAATCGACCGGTTTTACTGTCGCTGATCCGTAGAATCCCGTGGCGTCATCGGTTTTTTCTAGACCGGATTCAAAGCCACTAAAATTGTTGGCGATCTGGGCTCGCTCAGTAGTCTTTTGCAGACCAAGGCCAAGGGTTGCGATGCGTCCGAGTTTGATCTTGTTGTCAACTGAGCTGCTGTTAACGACTCCTTCATAGCGCGAGGCCTCTGTTGTGGGGTTGATCGAATCAGATGGATTGTCGTAGTTGCGTTCCGTATATGATCGGTTTCCCATGATGGTCAAATCCCATCTCTTGTTGAGCAAGGTGGTGTTGACAGATGCACGGCTCAGCTCGTGGCGCCCCTTCGTCTTGTAGTTGGGATCGTCGGTAAATTGATTGTTCGCATCATAAGCATCGAGATCTAGCTCGCTCCAGCTGATTCGGCGGTTTAACCAGGCATGCATGGTCTCGGCGTCCCACCCAAGGGTGATATTGGTGACGCTTCGCTTATAGCTATCCGCCTCAGCTTGCCCGGCCGCTTGTGAGATCCCTGGTGAAACGGTTGACGATCCGCCGGCATTTAGCCACCAGTGTTTGCCGTTGCCATGAAAATTAAGTCGGCCATCTCTGGTTTTGTACGAATCGTAGGCTATCCCCACTCCATTTTTAGCTTTCTGCTTTTTGGTGACGATATTGATGACTCCAGCCAGCGCGCCTGAGCCAAACTCAACACTATGAGGTCCCCTAGTGATTTCAATTCGATCGATTCCATCGACAGAAAGGTGATCAAATGAAAACCCCCCTCCGATTAAGGTTGGATCGCTAACTGGCATGCCATCGATCAGGACTTGGATTTGATCATTCATGCTGCCTCGAATCGATAATGAAGTCTGCCCACCAGGTCCTCCGGTGCGTATAAGATCTAGACCTGAGGCATCGCGCAGAATATCGTCGAGGAACATGCCAGGGTATTTTTCCAAATCGTCGGAGGTTATGACGCTGGTGCCCGCAAGTTTAGGTACCCTTTGGCCAGTAACGACCATTTTTTCAGGTTGGGCTGATGCTTGCGTGCTAGAAAAAACGACAAAGAGTGAAGAGAGTGAAGAGAGTGAAGAGAGTAAAAAGAGTGAGAATAGGGGAGATAGAATAGATTTCATTAAATGTCCTTTGCTCGAAGGTTGAAAAATTTTTGGCATTCGGGCTAATGGACTTATACCAATCACCGTTGCGGCACAGCGCCGGAATTGCACCGGACTTTCCCAAAGTATGGGCTAGTACCCCATTGAACGCCATGGGTCAAGGTCTTTGAGTCGATCGCGAACCTTTAAGGGGCTCTCGGCGAGCGCGGCGTGTTCCGATTCGACACAATCTAGTGGACTGTCAGGGCTGTCAACACCCAAAATCAGCCCTGACAGCCCACTCGTGAGCTAACTGTATTGACTTAATTTGGACAGACTCCTAATTTAGAAACTAACCTTTTCACTTAATCACTGCAGGGAGTGACTATGCTTACTTTAGCGAATCAGTGGCGCCGTGTATTTTGGTTTGTCCTTTTGGGCATGGCGTTACCGGCCTGGGCTGATGACCAGAGTAATGGGTGTGGCCCCGGATGGTTCGTGACCAAAAATTACTCATTTAGTGCAACGACGACGCGTCAAACTACTAATTCGTATATTACTCCGTGGGCAATGACCACTGGAACTTCGGGTTGTAAAAAGCATACTCTGGCTCTCAACCAAAAGGGTCTTGAGTTTATCGAAGTCAATCGCGAGGAACTCGCGCTTGAGGCAGCACGCGGTCATGGTGAGTATTTATCGACACTTGCTTTGACGTTTAACTGCGACTCCAGAGTTCATCTTGCCTTCGCACAAGCTATGCGATCCCACTACTCTGAAATATTTGACGATTTATCTTCTCCCGAATCTGTGTTAACTGCAACATCGCAAATCATCGGGCAAGACTTTATTCTCAGGAACTCGTGCGCTGGCGTCTAACTCTTTTTGCTGGTTTAGGATACGGCGTGCCGCTTGTCGCGGCACCGCTTGATCTCGCCTATTCAGAGGGGTGGCTTAAGCTTCTTCACTACCGAGCTTCGCCTTTGGGCATGGAAAGTGAAATCGATGGGCAAAAATTTTTTATAAGTCCAGACGGTAAAACCGATCCCAAGGCAGAGCTTGCTGCAACTATAGACGCGATAAAGTCCGATGCTCCTGTTGGAGCCAAAAATTGGCGCATGAGCTGTGCCTTTCCCGAAAGAACGCGCTTTGTTCGTCAGTCGCTAAATATCGAAACTTCGTTCCCACCATGTGCAGACGTAGAAAATCTTCTCAAAGAAGTAGTTCCAGAGTCTTTGACGTTGATTTTTGCCTCAAGTTTTGCAGAGGCGCCACCTTCGATGTTTGGGCATACCTTTCTTCGAGTTAATCAACGAGGATCAGCGGGTCTATTGTCTTATGGACTAAATTTTGCGGCGACCATTCCCGATGGGGCAGGGGCGGAAATGGCGGCTCGAGGATTGCTTGGCGGTTACGAAGGTCATTTTACCTTGGCCCCATTCCATCGGCTGGTTGCCTCCTATAGCCATCTCGAAAACCGAGATATCTGGGAATATGATCTAACTTTTTCAAAGGAGGAAACTGAACACCTGATTAGGCATATCTGGGAAATTGAAAGCAACTCCTACATTGATTATTATTTTTTGGATGAGAATTGCTCGTACCAGGTCTTGGCCGCTCTAGAGGCGATTCGGCCAGATCTGAACCTTACGTCCAAGTTCGGACTCTATACTTTGCCGATAGAAACACTCAAAGTAATGACGAATGTTCCCGGGCTAGTCACGCAAGTAAAATATCGGCCATCGCCCGAGAAGATATTGAGCACCAAAATTGCCGCACTTAATGAGGTAGATCGTGAGGCAGTGGAAAACAGCCTGAGATCTTTGACTCTTAGTCCCCACCTTAGCTCTGCTGCGCTGGATGTTGTTTGTGATGAATTGCTCCTTAGAAAACGCCAAAATCACGGCGAACTCGACGCAAAGCCCGCAGCGCTCTTGACAGAGGCACTCGATCTGCTCTCCAAATCAAGTGAACCCCCCGCATCCCCAAAAATTACACCCCCTGAACGCCCAGATTTGGCCCATAAGCCCCATGCTCTTGGCCTAGGATTAGGGCGATCTACCCGAGGAAAGTTTACCGAATTGATGCTCAAACCTGCGCTCCATGATGCTCTCAACTCGGCGACGGGCTATGCGACCCACATGCATCTTGATATTCTCAGGCTAAGCATCAGATACTTTGCTACCGGCACGACCGAATTGGAGGCTCTAGAAATCGTCAACATGGGTGCTCTGACGCCATCAAGCTTGCATCGACCCAAAATGTCTTGGCGCTTTGCCATGGGGCTCGCACGGTCCTGGTACGACGAACAGGTTGTCCATGACACCCAGGGCGGCACCGGCATCGCTTTTGCTGTAGCGCCTGGGTTAATTTCCTATGCTTTGGTATTGGCCGAAACTGAATTGCGGCGAGATTCAGTCAGACTGAAACCGTGGCTGACTATAGGGGTTTCGGGATCCCTCAGCGAAAGTGTAAGAATATTGGGAGAAGCGAGTGTAGCAGCTTCGCTTGATCACCCGCGGGTCGAATTGTGGTTTGCAGGGAGCATAGCTCATGCGCTGCATCGCGATCTTGAGGCTAGGTTATCGGTTAGGAAAATAAGCAAGCATGAACCTTCTATCTATGCACGAGAGAGCGATGCCGAACTATCTTTGATTCACACATTTTAAGGCGTGTACGCTTGGAGATTCACAGACTCCTGGGTTCGGGGATTCAATCCGTCACACGCGCTAATCAAGAGGAAACGCGTAATGAGATTATTGATGGTTGCGGTTCTCGGGGCACAGCTTATAGGTTGCAACAACCTATTCTTTCAACCAGATGATATCGTTTACTTCGACATCGCCAAGTCGGGAATTTCGTACCGCGAGGAATTTTTAAAAAGCACGGATGGAGTAATAGTGCATACGGTTTGGCTTAGATCGGAAGTCGAACCTGCTAGAGGGGTGGTGGTGCAATTTCATGGCAATGCGCAAAATCTCACGGCGCATGGAGGCTATGCAGCGTGGTTGATTCATGAAGGGTTCAATGTTGTGCTATTTGACTACCGTGGTTATGGTTCATCGACAGGTGGGGTGTCGCGTTCTGGAGCTATCGAGGATGGGATTACGGTACTGACATGGGTTAAATCTGAGAAGGCATTGCGAGACTTGCCTCTTGTCATTCTAGGACAAAGTTTGGGTGGGGCTCTGGCGCTGGCAAGTCTTCATGAAGCGAAAATCCATCCGCAGCTCACGATCCTGGATAGCACTTTTTCTTCATACCGTGCTGTCGCTTCGGAACTCTTACGCCGGCAATGGTTGACCTGGCCATTTCAATGGCTGCCTAGGTTGGTTATTAGCGACAGCCAGTCACCTGAGTCGAATATAACAACCCTACCGGGGCCCTATCTTTTTATTCATAGCACAAGCGACCCTGTTGTTCCCTTGGTCAATAGCGACAGCCTTTACGGTTTGGCTTCGGAGCCTAAGACGCGATGGCTCCTTGCCGAGCCAGGGCATATAGAAGCCCTTGCCCCAGATAGCCCTTACCGCGCGCGGTTGCTTGACTTTCTTGCCGAGACCCTATCTTGGCAGAAACCATAGGCTTTAGGGAGTGAACTGACGAATCAAAAAGAATCTTTGATTTTTGGAGTCGATTCTGTAGATTTCGCAACGTCCTCCAAAAGCTTACCAGGTTCGGAAACTTCGATTTCAACCACTGGGTCTCCGAGAACGTTGGAATATTTGCCTTTGGCATTACCTGAAAAATTAAATACGTAATTTTCACCAGACAGAGTTCCTTCAGCATCGAGTGTTCCAATCGATTGCTCCAGGGATTTATGCTTGCCGTACAGCTTATAGATGCGCAATTTAAACTTAATAGTCTTGGTGTCGCTAGACCAGGCTTGGGGAACCGATTCTATATGCCACTGGTCGATATAAAAATGATTGGCATGATCGATTCTTGCTCTAAGGTTGCGTTCGATGGAAGTCGTAGGCTTGAAATTGTTTTCGAGATTACCGAAGCGATCTTTGACAAGTAATTTCTGATAGGGGGTTATTTTTACCTTCATGCGCATCCGCGCCATTTTGGGAGAAGGTTTCGGGTCGCGGACTTCAGTTTTTTCGGTGAGCATTGAGGGGTCATCAATCGCATAGCCATGGGTTGTAACCACAAATAGTAACGGCAAAAGGCGAACCAATTTATTAATCATACCTCACCCTCTCGCTGTGAAGGCGCCATAACCCTCGGCATTGCATAAATATGGCATGACTTATTATACGATATTTTGTTGGTTTGAGCGGGCCGATGGAGATAAGTTTCTGAATTTCAGTGAAAATCTCATCATTCTATTGGTCTCGTCAATGTTGCATCAAACCATTGGTTCATCTGAATTGATCGAAATCTTGCCCTCTTCGTACAGTTTGCTGGCCAATTGCACGATTGCTCTTTGTGCGGTCTCGGCGTCGGACTTACGAATAGGTGGGAGGGCAGCCATGTCTTCTTCGAGAAGTTTTCGCGCTCGCGCCGAGAGGTTGTTGAGAAACGTCAGGCGGACCGCCTCGGAGCCTGCCTTAAGGGCGATCATAAGCTGGTTAGCGTTGGTATGCTTGAGAAGCTCTTGAATACCACGGTTGTCAATCTTACTGAGGTCCTCGAATGTGAACATGAGATCTCGAATTTTGTCGGCCAGCTCTGCATCGCGCTCTTCAATGGCATCGATCGCTTTGTCGCCAGAATCTTTGCCCAGCTGTCCGAGCATCTCCGCCACAAATTCTGCCCCTCCTCTTTTAAGGCTCCTGTTGCCCAGTTTTAGAATTTCCTGCCTCAGGTGATGATCGACTTCCTCGATCATCTCATCAGAAACGGCGTCTAAATTGGCTACCCGGATCAAAAGGTCGGTTCGGATGGATTCGGGGAGGTGCTTTAGTATCAGGCTTGAAGTCTTAGGTTTTCCGTGAGCAAGAATAATCGCTATTGTTTGGGGGTGTTCGTTGCGGATCAGGCTCGCGAGTGTTTGTGGCTCGACCAATTCAACGGCCTCTATTCTTGCTAATCCTGTCTTGCTCGCGATTTCGTTCGCCTTGTCGTGTCCTAGAGCCTTTCCAATAATATTTTTTGTAAGTTCTGACCCACCCGTCACAAATTTCTTATCCTCACTGAGGATGGTATGGAACTCCTGCATGATTTGATCAACAACCTTCTGTTCGATACGGCCGAGGCGGCTCATCGCTTGACTGATTTTGCGGACCTCTGATTCGGTCATTTTCTTAAATATTTCAATGGAGATATCCTCGCCAAGCGCTAGGAGCAGAACGGCGGCTTTTTCGACGTGGGACATCGTTTTGGTATTCATGCTGCCCCCTTAAAACAGGCTCTAAAGCTATTTTGGTGCACTACCTGTCGAGAGCTTGGTCCCCGGTGGGATATTGTTTCCGGTCGAACCCGGCAAAATCAATTCAAAAACTGCGACCCCCTTACCCGAACGTTTTAGCTCCAGAACTCCATCCCCCTTAGGCGACTTCAGGGCATACTGATCTTTGGAATCCTTTATAGCCAGGGCCTGAGTTCCAATCTTCATATTTTGGTTGAGGAGTGCCGCGAGAAAATAGGGCTCTTGCTTATCAAGGATGACAGCCTCGTAGCCGAGGCTTTGAGCAACCCAGGCGGCATAATTGATAGACGCTTTTTCGCCCTTGGGAGGATTAGACTCAAAGATTTTTTCAGAATTGGTGTGAGGTGCGAAGCCCTCCCAAGATGAGCCTGACGAGTCTATGACAATATCGCTCTGCGTGGCGACGCTAATTGCCATGATCCAGTCTTTCTCCTTGTATTTCTTAAACTTGGATTGCTTGGTCATTGATTTGGGCAATGTGTTAAGGAGGAAGAAATATTGAACACCTTGGGTATCGGGTGTGTCGAGGTAGCCATAGCTACGGAATGACTTGGTTGGGATGGAACGGACTTTTGGTGGCTTCTTTTGAATGAATTTCTCTATGAACACGACGCTATGTGGAATTGCGCCCAGAGCAGACGGTGGTTGGGTCGCCGACTTAGTTTGAAATTCGGTATACCACTTATCGGGATCGGGTGGTTGACCCGCTCCCCAGGCGGGAGATGCAAGCAAGAGCATCGCCATGAGGGAGCAAAAGCCACAAGATACCAGAGAGATTTTGAATTTTATTTTTACCATTTCAACGTCATCCCCAGCCCCACAAAACCCAAGTTATACTTGAGGCCCTCGATGGCATCTGAAGCTTCTACAGTGCCATCTTCTGAAGCCGCCGTTGCATTTTTACTTAGGCTTATTCTCTCGCCTGCTGCAAAAACGAGCAGAGAGACATCAAATATTTGACCTAAATTAAATAACTCCCAATAAGTATCAATTCCTCCGCGAATGGAGCTTACAGCTCCTGCTCCTGGCACATTGGTGAGGAAGCTAAAAAATCCAGCTCCGTCGGAAGCGCCCCATAGGCGTAACAAGAACCAGTCCGTCTGCTCTTCGATTCCAATCTCGATACCAACTGAAAGCGCATTTTTCATTAAGAATGGTGACGTGGTGAACGTGTCGAGTTCTTTGTTTTCAATTCCCAGATTCGCCTCGAGTGACATCCAGCCAATTTTAGGAACGGCATCGATACGACTTATGATGAAATCGGGGATGTCCATGCCAAACGACCAGCCAAAAGTTGGACGACTCCATCCAAAATATAGATTCTCGCCACGGTAGAGGATTTCATGCTTGGGACTTAGATCCCAGTACCACCGAAGGCCTTCCACTGGCCCTCCGCGCACTTCGGTAAACATACTCACCATCGTCGATTTTGATACGAGAGGGTCGCCGCTGGCAAGCGAGTAACCGTAGCGAATCCCGCCATATCCCGAAGCCAGAGTATCAATAAGGGCGCCCAGCACCGCGTCCATGGAGAGACCATAACGCGTCAGGGCTGCATCGAGCGATTTGCCGATCGGCTTTTCTTCACGGCCGCGGCCTTTGGCATTTTGAGCCCACAGATATGTGCCAGGTTTTAAATCCTTAGTTGCAAGCTTGACGGCCCATAGGTGCTTCTGATGATATTTTTTTGCCGGCCCGTCACTGCTAGGAGGTTTTGTGTTCTTGGTCTTGTTTACCGCGCTCCCCACCAATTTCGGAATCCACGACTGCCTGTCAATGTCGTACTGAAGTTGGTACAGGAGGAGCTTTTTTGGGCCGGTAGGAAGCGGTGCTGAGCGTTTCAAAAGGTCAGGTTGAGGGTCAATTTTTGTCAGGTCCTTCGTAGGAACTTGGATTGCCATAGACATCGGCATGATATCGACGAGTTTCAATGCAATAAGATTGGCGACTTCGGGATCGTTTAAGGCTTTCATTGTTTGATCAGTGAATTTTATCGAGAAAGCGGCCTCGGCAGGGGCTTTGTGTTTGTGTTCAGGATCAAAAAACACGGTGTAGTCTATGCTGTCCCCTTGGAATTCAGCTTCGATGTTCCAGCGAAACTGATCACGATTTTTGGCGCCCGGGCCTGACAGGTATTTAGACTTGTCGAAGCAGCTGTAATTGATAAATACCCCAGTCCCTTGCGCGCCTTTGCCGATCTGTAAATTCTTGCCAAGGAGGTCGCAGGCTGAAGTCCAAGATTTTAGGATGGTTTTAATATCGTTTTTTGGCGCAGACTTTATCGCGGTCAAGTATATTGCGACATCCTCTGGTTCGACATCTACAACCTTACCTAGCGCCAATGCAGACGGAGCTGTAGGCCATGCTGCTCCAACAACCAGGGCTAAATAGATGTTACGAAGAGAATGGGGGATTGCCATCATCGTCCTGAGCGTATAAATAAAAACTCTTCTATATCTATTTTATCATCCAGGGGAGGTTAGAGGTAGGTAAATACGACTTAGTGTCTGCCGGAGACAGGAGTAATTCTTTGGGTTTGATGATAACAAGCAAAAAAAGAAAGAGAGACTATAGATGGAAAGTGATCCTGGCAGCGAGCGCTGACAGCTTTCAGAGAGCTTGGTGGATCAATTGGCCATAAGCCGAAGGGCCTGGCTTGCTTTTTCTGAGAGTGTTCTGCCATCTTGGTTCAAGTTGAGGCGCGATCCGTGCCGCTCGAATAGCTTGATCTCAAACACATTCTCAATCTTACGCAGTCTGTGGCTAACAGCGGGAGGGGTCAAACCCAATAGGGCCGCACCACTCGAGGGTCTTCCTCCGTCTAGAAGGTGCTGCAAGAGTATCAAATCGTCGATATCGAGCATACGTAGGCGTTTGTAACTCTCGTTCTGGATATTCATGGTTGGCTCCTTTGGGAGTTTGTAATTCCATTGAAAACAAAACTGGCTAGCAGGTCAACTCTTTCTATGAATCTGATGAGAGAAACTATTCTGTGGAATTCCCTCAAATAATCTAAGTGTTGACCGGAGCCTTGACTAATTGGCCAAGATCCAATAGGTTTAATCCCCAATAGACTTGATCGAAAACATCGAAATCGATCGGAGTAATCCGATCATGAATAGGGCCGGTTTTGTGGTTATTTCCCTCGGGGGTGCCTCGTGGCCTCAGTTTTTGAGTATTCCGACTACCGATCGATCCTCAGGGCCGAGTTGGCTCGGCGTTCGCAGAGCAATCGCAACTATTCTCAGGGGGCTTTTGCGCGTGACCTCCGCATTCCGCCAAGTCGACTTTGTGAGATCTTAAATGGCAAGCAAGGTATCTCGTCCATGGTTGGGCGGCGTATTGCAGAAAAGCTTTATTCGGAAAGCCACGAAATAAACTACTTTATAGATCTCGTTGAATGTCAACATGGCCGCAGTCGATCTGCCCGTGAGACAGCGCAAGCTAGACTCCGCAAAGCGCTGGCCCAGTTGTTCACCGAGGATGGGCAGCGTAGTCAGGACCAAGTCTTTGTGATTCCAGCTGATCGCCTTCAGCAGTTCCACTCATTGTTCGAATCTTTTAAAGATGCCGTGAAGCTGCTTTCGCAAGAAAGTGATCAGCTAGTTGCGTGCGGAATTACCGTAAAAACACGTAGGCTAGACGCCAAAAACCAAAAAGATGATCTGATTCACTAAAATTTGATGCTATATTGATGCCAACCGAAATATAATTGTTGGAGATGATTGTGTATTTATCCGCGAGCTTCGGCGACAATTTGCCGAAAGGCTCTCTCGCTCTTCAAATTGCAACTCTTTTGATCCTTTGGCTCGGTCCTGCTGCATCTCTTTCGGCGCGAACCGTTGCCGTTCTTGGGGACAGTATCTCGACAGGGGCAGTAGCCCACCGCGATATTGGATTTGATGAGGGGAGGCTTACTGACATTATTGAGGGTCGCAATCCCTTGTCACCTTCCTCTGAAGCCGTCGCCATCGTTCGGGATGCAGGATTTTCGGACGCAGCAGATTTTATAAGACCAACCCGCCTGTGGTTTTCCATGCGGGAATATTCAGGAGGCTTTCAGTGGCTTGGCAAGCATCTTCTTGGGGCATTTTCAAGTAGCTACCTAGATGTAGAAGAATTCTCCTGGTTCTATTTGGTGGCGCGGCAGAATCAATTCAACCCACATGATATTTGGGTTGCCGCTGAGGATGGCGCGCGCATGGAGCATGCCATACGTCAAATGGATCGAGTCCTCGACCATGGTGGCGGGAATCTTCCAGACGAAATCTGGGTTTTTTTTACGGGCAATGATTTGTGCGGTCCAACTCTGGATTTTGTTACCGCCGCTGATGATTATGGCTCCTCTCTCGAACATTTAATTCGCTATATCCTCCGCAACGGAAGTGCTCCGGAATCGGGTAGCGTCATCCGAATCATGGATTTGATTGGTGCACTCCAGCTTACGTACTCAGAAGAGATTCAAAACAAAGTAGTCTCAGCGCATGGAAAATCTATGACATGCCGTGACTTGCAGAGTTTGCCGCTCTACGAAAGTCACGGCGTTTATAAAGGCATTTTGGCCCTGCTTCCTCAAAGCCCAACCGCCTATTGCCCGACGTTGCTGGTTAATAAAACCAAAGACGACCAAGAGCGCCTAGTGCAGATCGGCAATCGGATTCAGGCGTTTCGTAGTGAGATCCATAGAGTTGTCACCAATATCAACCAATCGGATTCCCAAACCCTAGAAAAAGCGAGAATTCGCCTCCAAGCGATAGAAAGTCCCGGTAAAATGGTTCTTGCGGCCGATGACATCGCTGAGGATTGCTTTCATTTGTCATTAAAAGGTCATGCAAAATTGGCAAAAATGGTGCAAACAGAGCTGCGCAAATAAAGGGGATACTTTTGAAGCTACCAGTCTATTTGGATTACCAAGCAACGACTCCAGTTGACCCTAGGGTTGTGGAGGCGATGCTGCCCTACCTTAAGGATAAATTTGGCAACATTGGGAGCTCCCACCTCTGCGGCCGTGATGTGGTAGGTCCGGTTGCGCTGGCCCGGCAGCATATGGCCAACCTCATTGGCGCCAAGGCCAAAGAAATAATTTTTACAAGCGGTGCCACAGAATCCGATAACCTGGCGATCAAGGGAGTCGCTTCCGCCCGGCGTGAACTGGGGCGGCATATCATCACGCAGGAAACAGAACACAAAGCGGTTTTGGACACCTGTCGTTATTTGGAAACCCAGGGATTTGAGGTGACCTTTCTCAAGGTCGATAGCTTTGGGAAGATAAGACCTGAACAAGTAAAATCTGCGCTTCGAATGGGGCGCGAAGGAACAGTCGAAAGAACCATTCTCGTGTCGATCATGGGTGCGAATAATGAAATTGGCACCTTGCAGCCTATCAAAGAAATTGGAGCGATCCTTGCGGGTCGCGGCGTGATTTTTCATGTTGATGCAGCGCAAACAGTTGGCAAGGTTCCGTTCAATGTCAACGAATTGGGCGTGGATCTCGCTGCGATCAGCGCACACAAAATGTATGGCCCTAAGGGTATTGGCTGCCTTTATGTTAGGCAAGGCGTTGAGCTGGATTGTCAAATGCATGGAGGCGGACAGGAATGTGGCTATAGGTCTGGCACATTAGCTGTTCCCATGGCGGTTGCACTCGGCGAAGCAGCTCGGCTCGCACGTGAGGAGCTGGAACACGAGGTTGTGGAATTGGCTAGGATGCGTGATCTTCTGCAAAGCGGTTTGGAGACAAAGCTAAATGGTACACGCATTAATGGTCACCCGTCCGAAAGATTGCCTGGTAACTTGAGCATTACGTTTGACGACATCGATGGCGAACGGCTACTTCTTGGGCTCAACCAGGTATGTTGCTCTGCGACCTCCGCGTGCTCATCTGCGTCTCTCAAACCCTCGTATGTGCTAAAGGCGATTGGACTCTCCGATCGTCAAGCCCTTTCTACGGTCAGACTTGGTCTTGGTAGATTTACCACCGACGAAGAAGTTGATTTCGCAATCAACCACATCGTCTCCGCAGTTCAGGCCCTGCGGGGGCCTCCGGCATAATCAGCGTTCTAGGCTAGCGTAGCGAACACGTTTAGGTGTTAGCGCTTCAGTACCCAGACGGCGGACTCGGTCCTCCTCGTATTCGGAATAGTTCCCCTCAAACCAATAAGCCTGACTATCACCTTCGAATGCAAGAATATGGGTCGCCACCCGATCTAAGAACCAACGGTCGTGGCTTATGATAACGGCGCAACCTGCAAAATTTAGCAGAGCTTCTTCCAGTGCGCGAAGCGTGTTGATGTCTAGGTCATTGGTTGGTTCGTCGAGCAGAATAACATTGGCCTCTTCTTTGAGTAGCATGGCAAGTTGGATGCGATTGCGTTCACCGCCGCTGAGAGTCCCCACTTTTTTCTGTTGATCTTGACCGCTAAAATTGAAGCGACCGACGTAGGCTCGTGCGTTTATTTCGTGCTTGCCAAGTTTAATGACCTCCAGGCCTTCGCTGATCGTCTCATAAATGGTTTTTTCTGGATTGAGAGATAGGCGGGATTGTTCCATATAGCCAACTTTTGCCGTGGCTCCCATGCGGAAAATTCCGGCATCGGGCTGTTCTTGACCCGCAATCATCCTAAACAACGTGGTCTTTCCGGTTCCGTTTGCGCCGACGATACCCACGATTCCTCCTGGCGGCAGTTGGAAGCTCAGGCCGCTGTAGAGCAACTTTGCTCCAAAAGCTTTAGAAATGTTGTCGGCATTGATCACGACGTCGCCCAACCGTGGTCCGGGCGGAATATAGAGCTGAAGATCAGCAATTTTCTCGCGCTGTTCAGCATTAAGTAGGGACTCGTATGCTTTGAGGCGCGCCTTACTTTTTGCCTGGCGAGCCTTGGGGGCCATCTGGACCCATTCAAGTTCGCGTTTAAGTGTGGCAATGCGCTTGTCGTCGTCTTTGGCCTCTTGGCCCAAGCGTTTTTGTTTCTGATCAAGCCACGACGAGTAGTTGCCCTTCCACGGGATTCCTTGGCCGCGATCGAGCTCAAGAATCCAGCCAGCGACGTTGTCAAGAAAATAACGGTCGTGAGTGACCGCAATGACCGTTCCTTCATATTCTTGGAGATGCTTCTCGAGCCAATGAACAGATTCGGCATCAAGATGGTTTGTAGGTTCGTCAAGAAGGAGAATATCTGGTTTGCGCAGAAGCAGCCTACAGAGTGCGACTCGGCGTCGCTCGCCTCCGGATAGATGATCGACCAATTGGTCTGGAGGTGGGCATCTTAGTGCATCCATGGCGTAGTTAAGCCTATCATCGAGCGTCCACGCATCCATGCGATCTAGCAAATCCTGCACCTCTGCTTGTCTAGCAATGAGTGCATCCATGGCTTCGGGGCTCATGTCCTCGCCAAATTTCAAATTGATCTCGTCGAATTCCTTTACGAGATCAACAACTTCTTGAACACCCTCTTGAACGATTTCACGGACTGTTTTACCCGCCTGGAGTTTTGGCTCTTGCTCGAGGAAGCCGACGGAATAGCCTTCGGACAAAATAGCTTCACCCTGAAATTCCTGATCGGTACCTGCAAGAATCCGAAGAAGTGAGCTTTTTCCGGAACCATTGAGCCCGAGAACGCCAATCTTGGCCCCATAAAAGTAAGAAAGGTAAATGTCCTTAAGTACGGTCTTTTGGCCGTGATGTTTCGAGACTCCAACCATGGAGTAAATGATCTTTTGATCAGACATAATGTTCCTTTAACTCGGGTTCGCGATGACGAAAAGCTGATTGTTCCTCGATTCCCTGTGGGATTCAAGAAAATTTTTTATTGAACATTTGACAAGAGAAAAAGAACCTCGTATACCCTTTCTTCCGGTTGAGAAGAAAATAGAAAATGGCTTGAGAAATCCACTCAGTCGCTCTTTTCGCCCTCCCGGAGGCTCTTTGAAAACTGAATAGCGATAGATAAGACAGACACGTCGATTCCGTTGATG
>CAZOSN010000067.1:0-23083 GCA_964582405.1 uncultured Oligoflexales bacterium
GGGATATTCAGCACCGCCTTTGAGACGAATGCGCGCGCCAAAGCGCAGCGATCCGATAGGGGTCTCCCGACACCATCTGAGCTTTGGTAGGCAGAAAATTTTCCACTTGAATGACGTCCAGGGCAATAATGACTTGAAGAAGATGTTTATCAGTTGTCACGCCAAGCTCTTCAGCGAAGTCGGGAAAAAGATTTCGTTGCATCGATTGGAAATATTGGGATACGGTCGCCCTCAGCATTTTTTCTCCATGGTTTTCTGTCTAAGAAGCCGATACCTTGGAGAAGGTGCACTAAAAAGCCATCCCAAAATACAAAAAATCCCGTTTTCCAGTAATTTTTAAATTGGCTCTTTTAACAAAACAATTCAGGTTTGCGAAAAAATTTTCCGTGCCTCTGCCCTCGCGCGCGTCGGTGGTGACAAGACGTTGCGGTTTACCACGGAAAAGCTGAGGGACAGAAGCGCTGGATCATGAATGCATACGATCAGATTTTTCGCAAACCGATTTGATACACTATACTAAAGGATGGGATGAAGTTGATTTGAAAAACAGGGTAAAGGGCTCCATGAATCTGGTGAAAGTTTCTTTGATTATCGCGACCTTGTGTCTTTCTCTTGGTATCGTGTTTGTTGGGCTGGGCGAGGCGTTGATCCCGTTAGGAATAGCTTTTGGGTTGTCCTATCTTTTTTTTCCCTTGATCATTCGCGTCGAAAGCTGGGGAATCAGGCGTCATATAGCGATCAGCAGCCTTTTCATCATTCTGGTTGGGGTTTGTTTGGTGAGCTTGGTGCTTGTCGTGCCTGAGTTGCTTCGCGATGCCAAGAGCTTTGCTCATGAGCTGCCGCAAAATGCTGCCCAGGCTCTTGACAAAGCCGGGGCCATGGCTGCCATGTTCGGTTATCAGCTTGACCTTAGCACTCAAGGTATCAAAGACCTTCTGGTCGAGCACGCCTCGATGTTGTCGAGCGATTTGCTGAAAGGCGTCTTGACTTCGACCCAGAAAATTTTTTCGAGCCTGCAAACCTGGTTTCTAGGTCTTCTCAACCTTTTTCTGATTCCTCTGTTTTTCTTCTATGTCATCAACGACTACGAAAAAATCGTGACTAGCTTGCACTCCATGATCCCAGGATCGATTCGACCCAAGGTTGATCGCTATCTCGAACTCGCCAACCAGGTTTTGAGCGGCTATATCCGTGGTCAGCTTTTGGTGGCGAGCGTTCTTGGATTGCTCTATGGAATCGGTCTGTGGCTTGTTGGGCTGCGATTTGGTTTTCTCATCGGTATTCTATCGGGGGCGATCAGCATCATTCCCTATGCCGGCTTCACGATCGGATTCATGATTGCGATGATGATGGGACTTGCAAGTTCGTCAGAACCTGCGACCTACGGTGGAATCATTCTGGTGTACGGCGTTGTTCAAACTTTGGAGGGTACCTTGATCACGCCGCGACTCGTTGGTGACAAAGTCGGGCTCAGCTCCCTGGCCACGATGTT
This sequence comes from uncultured Oligoflexales bacterium, assembly GCA_964582405.1. GTDB lineage: Bacteria > Bdellovibrionota_B > Oligoflexia > Oligoflexales > Oligoflexaceae > CAZOSN01. Next base: position 1,493 of record CAZOSN010000067.1, read on the forward strand.
GGCACTGATCGTGGGCGGAAATCTTTTGGGTTTGATAGGAATGCTGCTTGCCATCCCCATTGCAGCGATTGCAAAAGTGATCTTCGCCGATCTAAAGAGGGAGATTCAGACCTCGACGCTGTGGGAACCGCCTGTTGGATAGAGCTTTTTATAGTGCATCAAATCAGCTTTGCGAAAAAATTGCTCCGTTGTGAAAGATTCCGGGTTTCCGTCCTTCCGCGCTTCTGTGGTAAAAATATGCATCGCTGCACCACGGAAGCGCGGAAAGACGGAAACCTGGAACAAAAATTTTTCGCAAACCTGTCTTGTTTTACTATACATTATAGTGCAGATATCGTTTCGATAAATATTCCTAATTGCTTTATACATTGAGCCTCGGCCTGACTCACTTGGCGGGTTTGATTTTTGGATGGATCGGCCATACTCCTTAATGTTGTATAGGTGTCAGCAATTTTATCTAACTTCGCTCGTTTAGTGCTATCGCTGTAGGCCCTGAAGTAGGCTCTCCGGTCAAAGAATTCTTTTTTTATGTCTGCTGCGGAAGCTTCGAATTGCGCCACTTTAATTTTTTCTTTGTAGCCATTCTCCGGACCAATTTTGGAACCCATCGCTCTAAGGCCTTCTATTCTAAGCATTGAAATCAAATGGCCTTTATCTGCTGCCCGCGTCAGCAAGATTTCATAGTTGGAACGATCGCCGTTTCTTAATGAAATTTCAGCCTTGTCAAATAATGACTTTCCGTCCTGTTCGGTCTGGTTTTTTTCTACCACCTCTTGAACTTCGGCAAAGTATCCGAGGCCATCAGCTCGCCCTATCAATCTCAATGCAATGTCGTATCCCACCAAATTCTTCACCCTGAATGTGTCAGGGCTTCCATCTATCTGCTCTAACTGTTCCCTAAAAGCAGGGTTTGATATGAATATAACCTCACCCGAAACAGGCGTATTGTGCTGGTCAAACTGCAATTTTTTGTCAACTGCCCGATCAATTCTTAGATTTACGTTTTCCTCGGACTTTGTCGAGATAAAGAAAAATTTTTCACCGGTGTCCGACACCTCACCACTAGCAACATAAACTTGAGGTGAATACTTAACGACTTTAACCTCTCTAAATTTACCAAAGAGGGGATGATCATATAAGGCTTTTAAAGCGCTGTAGCCCTCTATTCTGATAAGGTTTTCGTTATGTAGCTCAATCATTATTCTTTTTTTCTCTGCAACTTTTTGGATAAGCTCATTTAACGAAAATTTCTTTGCTTGTAGTTGATTCAGCAATCTCTGCGTACTAATTTTTTTTGAATTAAGATCATTGAGCTCCTTTGTTATTTTAATAATCTTTATTCCCGTATCTTGCGTAAGGCCGTTTCTACTGAGTTCATTTTCCGCTGTCTCTTTAAGCTCGTCGTAAATTGATTGGGCTTTTTCCAAGTCTGAAAAGTATGTTCTTAATTCTGAATCATCTTCAAGAATCTCCCTTGATGCCGTTATGATTTGCATGTCAGCAAAACTTGGTCTTTGTCCGCTTGATCGGGCTGCTTGTGAGCGTTCGTACAGCACCCTTTCTATTTGAGCTTGGGTGTTAGTTTCTTCTCCGTAGTTGTCTTTGAAGGACTTTTTAGAAGCGTTGTTGTTTCTATTTCTTCCAATGATCCCTAGCTGTGTTGAATCAGTTTTATCGGCGTCAGCAGCTCCCAGATTTAACTTTTCGTAATAATCAGCGTAATAAAAGCGTCCCGAAGTGAATATTTGCCAATCCAAATACGCCCGTTCCTCGTCGCTAAACCCTTTAATGAGGTTCTCGATCTCTTCGACGGATATTGTCTGACCAGATGGAATCGACAATCCATCGTTAAAGCTAGCGGGTGTTTCGTTTTCGCTGCCCTGATGGTTTTCACCGGATTCGTTCCCGTCCTTTGATTTATTGTTTTTTTCGAACAGGGATTTGCATGCAGGTAAAGCAAGTAGCCAGGAAGAAAGAAGAGACCATGCAAGCAGACGGCCCACTAGAGTTGCTATAGGTAATGTCGGATATCGATTGATTCTACACCTCCCGCCGATGTTATACTGAAACAAATTAGGTCTGCGAAAAGAGATCGGTTCCGCGTTTCCGCCATTTCGCGTTTCTGTCCTGTTTTGTTTCACTATAATTCCAGTTTCTCTCTCTTAAAAAATTCCTGATAAGCGAGCCCGTGTCTTGCTGAGGTCTTACCTGGTCGCAAGAACCACGGCTGGGGCGCAGCCCACAACCGCATAAGCGGGCACGTTCTCGGTGATAACCGCACCTGCCCCAATCACGGCATGCTTGCCGATCACAACATGCGCTGTGATTACTGCATTGGCGCAAATCCATACCCCATCTTCAATGGAAATTTTGCCGGATTCGTGACCCTGCCAGTGAACGGGCTTGTTGCGGTCGTAGATGCCGTGGTTTGCGGCACGGATCACGACGTTAGGACCGATCAAGACATTGTTTCCTATCTCGATTGTGCCACTTGGGGTTGCGTCAATGATGACGTTGGTGCTGACCGAAACATCGCGGCCAATCGAGACCTTGGCTTTTGGGTTGGAGCGCACGGCTGAATGCTCCATCATGACAAACCGGTCTCCAATCGAAACGGCGCCTCGGCTGATGGTGGCCCAAGGGCTCAGCCGCATGGCTTTGCCAATCCCGGGGATTAGGGAGCGGTAAAAAAGGCTTCGCAGAGCAAAGCCTATCCGACCTGGCACCAGGCTTATCGCAAATTGCAGCCAGGTATAGGTCTCGATCTTGATGAGGCTGAAGGGATTATGAACCTCGCGTGCAACGCCGACGATTTCTGTCATAAATTTTTTGTCTCTGCTTTATAGGTCAAAATAGGTCAAAGTTGGTCAAAAATAAAAACTTACCATAACCATGTCATGATCAAGGCTAGTGGGCTGCCAACCCCCAATGCCGTCCCTGACAGCCCACTAGGTTCCGTCTGAAAACTCCCTGGTCGGCTCCTGGCTGCGTTGGGCCTGCGCTTCCGGTGCTCATTTACCAGCCGGTAAACTGCGCTCCGGTTCTCGGCCCGCCTTGCCAGAAGCCGACCAGGGAGTTCTCAGACGGAACCTTGTCTCAGTGCAAGTGTCTCGTATCTCCCCTCGATTTCCGCCAATAGGACGCTGCTTGGTCGATGGCTACCATAGGTTCGGTGATGCCAAAATCCGACCGGTATGTATCGACGGCGCGGCTGCAGTCGGAAAAGCTATTGTAATCGTCAATGATGATAAATCCTCCCTCCGAAACTTTGGGGTAGAGGATTTGCAGCACGCTCATGGTCGACTCGAAGGAATCTCCATCGCAGCGCAAGATCGCTATTTGATCAAGTGGCGCTTTGGGTAGAGTGTCCGAAAAGAAACCTTGTAGGAATACCACCTGATCGTCCAGGAGACCATAGCGTGCAAAATGTGATTTTACCGCATCTAGGCTTACTCGGTCTTTGGCCGGCAGGAGTTGGGGATTTTTCTGAAAAAAGCGGACCATCTCCATCGAAAGACGAATCCAATCAGAGCTGGGGTTCTCGGAGCGCGGAAAACTCTTTTGGTGCTTTTCTAGAAAACGAAACAGCTTGAGTTGAAACGCTTGGTTTGGGATTCGCGTGGCGAGGCTTACAAGCCAAAAAATCAGCCTTGCCGATATCCCGAGTTTTTTACCCGCATCTTTTCCCGGAGCAACAAAGGTATCGCAGGCATAAACTTTTCGGTCGGTAGCTCCGTACGCCTTGAGTGCGGCGCGCATAAAAATAGCCGCCCCGCCCCGCAAAACTCCGGTTTCGACAAAATCGCCCCCAACTCCGTCGGTAATAACTCTTTCTGCGCAGAACTCGAGGTTTGTCAATCGGTGCCAACCTATGAGAGTGTGTGCTTCGGCAGGCACGTCCTCGCCGCGAAGCCTTAGTGGGAGTGCAAAGCGGCCAAGCGGACTGAATTCCTTACGTTCATTGTACGACCAGAGGGCGATATCCTCATAAATTATGTTGCACAGAATCCTCTTCATTAGATCAAGATAAAGCGGTCGCAAATCGTGAGCGATATCTTCCACTGGTCCCAGACCCATGGCTGCATAGGCATTAGCCGAGGTTGCCTGAAAATCGCGGGTTGGCCGATCCATGGTTTTGCTCCTTAGTCTTTGCGGATTCTAGCCGCCGGGTTCAATTATTGCAACCTTCAGGCATTTTTTGTTGACGCCCGTGAGCCCCCTTTTGCGACCTTCATTTTGCGCGATCCTAAGGGGCGAGAATTAGAGGGTATTACGGGTCAAGTCGCTTTTCATACCAAAATGTACGGATTTGAGGTTTAAGAAACTCGCCCCTAAGACCGCAAAGGGGGTAGGAGGTTTATGTGATCAACTGGTATCCCATTCAATCAACAGTCAAGAGCTATGTCGATGAAATCATTTTTTTTCGGGGCGTGGACGTTGATTATCCTAAACGCGCCTTGAATCGCTATCTCATGGCCAACGACCAACCCTACGATGTGCAGATCCGAGCTTTAACTACTGGTGTCCCTTCAGACGAAGACGACTGAGCGTGCTAGGTTCCGTCTGAGAACTCCCTGGTCGGCTTCTGGCTGCGTTGGGCCTGCGCTTCCGGTGCTCATTTACCAGCCCGTAAACTGCGCTCCGGTTCTCGGCCCGCCTTGCCAGAAGCCGACCAGGGAGTTCTCAGACGGAACCTAGTGGGCTGTCAGGGACGATTTTGGGGATCAGCAGCTCAGCTGCCGCCCATCTTGCCCCGAATCGGATCGGCAAAAAATCTCGGCATTCCAGCGCAACTGCCCCAAGGTGCAAACTCACCCCAGCTCGACCAAAGTCTTGAGTCGATCCGCAACGGGTCCGCGCAGTCTATTCTTGGTTTGGACATAAGCATTGCTGTCGATCTTTAGGCAATGCTGGCACACCTCGTCGAGCCGGTGTTGAAGGTTCTCGGAGCTCACAACCTCGTCAAAAAATCCAGCCCGGACGGCATCGCTGGGATTTAAGAGCAGGCCGTCTAAAATCGTGGGTGCATGCCAGGGTGGATTTAGCTCAGCCCTGGCCAGTTCGACGCCAAAGTAAGGGAGGGCCATTCCAATCATGGTCTCGTTGAGGCCGATCTTAAATTGTCCTTCAACTCCAATGACTCGGTCGGCAGTTAGGACGGCAAGCGCGGCCAATGCGATCGTATGTCCTGTTGCTGCGATGACGATGGGTTTGGGAGAAAGGTAGATTTGTAAACATAGGTTCATGCCTTGGGTGAGCAAATCCCGAGCGATGGTGGTGGATGTCGTCAAACCTTTGAGGTCAAATCCTGCGGAAAAAACACCCGGGCGTCCCTTGATCACGATGCACTTAACATCTCGGTCGTTTTGCATTTGACCCAAGATCGCGCTAAATTCGTTGAGCAAATTAACCGAGAATGCATTGACTTTACCGTCATCGATTGAAATCGTGGCTATTTTTTGGTCAGTTTGGCCTGATACGTTCTGGTTTTGATTCGCCATAGGTTTCGATCCTCCGTTAGAACAAGTTTGGCGAGTACAAAGTCTATACTAGGCAAACCTCGCCAAACTATCAATTACGCGCTATAAATCCCTCCCACAGAAATAAAAAGGTGCTGCGCATGAAAATCATCCTCGCGAGCGGTTCGCCGCGCCGAAAATCGCTGCTTGAAAGCCTCAACATCGACTGCACAGTTCTTGTGCCTGGGATTGACGAGCGTCAGGAAGTCGGCGAAGCTCCTGAAGCCTATGTGCGCCGAAATGCGCTCAGTAAAGCTCGCGCGGTGTTTGATCTTGGCCAGAGCCCCAAGGACAACCCCTTGATCCTAAGCGCCGATACGATTGTGGTCCTCGGCGGTAAGGTGCTGGAAAAACCTGCAAATATTTCTGAGGCCCGAACCATGCTGCACAGCATGAAAGGCCGAAGTCATGTCGTGCTCACGGCATTTTGTCTTAAGGATGCACGCCGCGAGTATCTTGAATTGGTTTCGACCACTGTGACGTTCAAGGATCTGACCGACGCCGAAATTGATGCATATGTTGCCACCGCTGAGCCCTATGATAAAGCCGGAGCCTATGGCGCTCAGGGTACCGCGGCCTATATGGTGCATCGCGTCGAAGGTTCGTATACCAACGTCGTCGGATTGCCCATGAGTGAACTGACCACGGCGCTAAGGCGTGAATTTGGGATGGCAACGGAGGTTAGGGCTGATGGGGCGTTTTAAGGTTTACGAATGCCGAGAAAAAGTCTAAAACGGGAACTTTGGCGGACGGTGGCGCAGCCTGGTAGCGCACACCTCTGGGGGGGGTGGGGTCGCTGGTTCGAATCCAGTTCGTCCGACCAAAAATCTACTGCTAGCAGGCATTCTCTATTAAATCTCAAGCAAACTCAGCGTTGGTCAAATTCATCGAGTCGAAATGGAAAGGCTTTGTTAAGCACGACAATCGGAGTCAGACCTTTACCGCGATAAAATTCATACAAACTGGATCGCGTGGCCCTCAGGCCTGGGCAGGTGATCTGGTTTTGGTTAGAAATTGACTCCAATGTAAGCATTTGCCCAGTAGAGCAGCATGCTGTTGTTGACAAGATCGTTGGCGTCGGTCGCGGCATGGTTTTGACTGCCCGAAGTTTGCGAAATCCCCTTCTCGACTAGCGCGCCTTCGTAGGAATTGAGATCGATTTCGGTTTTGCTTTGGATGAGCGGCATGATTCCGAACCAGTCTACCCCCCAGCTGATCCTTTCAAAGTGCCACCGATTACCGACAGCGGCAGCGCCGAAGATCCCCTTTGTTTGGCTAGCGGTCGCAATTTGTCCGCCGTTTTTGGTTTCGACTCCAAATTTTCCGCGGACCTCGGTGTAGGCAAACCCCAATAGGACATTGAAAGAAGAGTCGGTATACGGATGGAGGCGGCTATTTAATCGGTAGGTCCTGGTGTTCATCTCGGTAAATTCCCGCTCACCCGAAGCATCATAGGATTCATTCCTGGCTGTTCCTGCACCCAGATAGTAGTCGGCCCCTACTTCCCAACGGTCATTGACCTGATGCCAGAGGGAAAGACCGTGTGCTGAGCCGCCAAATCCTCCCGATTTGTTCAGGTTTACTCCCCAGGTCGGTTGTGTCAAAGCCTCTTCGGCCAAAACCGAACGGGAAAAAACGAGACTTAGAAAAGTAAAGATGAAGCGGAAAAAGATGAAGCGGACAAAGAGCATGTAAAGATCCCCCGAGTAAGGCCTGCATGGCGCTCTTAATGGGGTTCGGAATCTCTCGTTGAGACTTTAGTAAAAAACGAAAAAAAATCTAAATTTCGAATTAAAATGAGGTGGTTGACGCGGTTGATAATCCGGCAATTTCCTGTGTCTTGCTTAGCATTGAGCTGGTGTGAGGTACCGATTGTGACCGATATAGCCAGACACCAGCTTGGTAACCTCAATGATACTTACGGGAATGAGAGCTAAGACCGAAATCACGACCCATGTTGTCAGGCTGAAATCTGGAGTCTCGCGGAAGAAAAAGGATGCACCACGGGAGTTACCACGATGACAAACTGCAGAATGACCGAAAATATAACCGCAAACAGCAGCACAAGATTTGATCGCGCACCGAGCTCTGGAAACGTGTAGCGCCGGCTTCGGCAGGCAAAGGAAAAACTGAGTTGGGCAAAGCAGCAGATGCAGAACACGACGGCCTGCGCCTGGGCAATGTTTCCTCTCGTGGTGGGGTTGTGATAGAGCGCCCACCAGAAACCCGCAACGACAACTGCAGAAAGAATCGCACCATGCTGAAGAATTTTTAAACCCCTCTGCCAGGTAAAAAGCGGCTCTTTCACCGGTCGAGGTTTACGGTTCATGATCCCTTTTTCGGGGCGCTCTGTCGCCAAAGCCAGTGCGGGAAAACCATCGGTAATGAGATTGATCCAAAGAATCTGAATTGGCGAAAGCGGAATCGGCCATCCTACGAGTACAGCCGACAGAACCAGGATGATTTCGCTGATGTTGCCCGCCAACAGGAAGTGAATGATATTTTGAATATTATCAAGAATGCCACGGCCTTCTTCGACGGCATTGACGATGGATGCAAAGTTATCGTCAGCAAGGACCATGGCTGACGCTTCCTTGGTTACATCCGTGCCGGTGATACCCATGGCGATACCTATGTCGGCAGCTTCCACTGCCGGCGCGTCATTTACTCCATCTCCCGTCATGGCCACGATTGCCCCGCGTCTTTTCCAAGCCTGAACGACGCGCAGTTTATGCTCAGCGGTGACTCGAGCGTAGACGGCAATTTTCATAATCTTTTCTTCCAGCTCGGGTCCTGTCCACTGATCTAAATCATGCCCGGAAACAACCTGGTCGTCTTCTGTAGCTATTCCTAATTCCTGGGCGATCGCTCGGGCTGTGGATGGATGGTCACCGGTGATCATGACTGGTCGAATGCCGGCGGATTTGCATTTATCGACCGCTAGCTTTGCTTCCTCCCTTGGCGGATCGAGCATGCCGGCTAAGCCCACAAAGATAAGTCTCTGTTCCTCAAGTCTGTCATATTCTCCGTTAATGGTTCGAAAGGCTAAACCTAACATTCGAAAAGCTTTGGCAGCAAACTGCTGACTTTGGTCTAAAATCGCCTGGCGTCTGGCGTCTGTTAAGGGTCGAACCGTACCGTTCCAAAGCTCTTCCTGAGATCGACTCAGCACTGCTTCGGGAGCGCCTTTCGTCATCATCAGGGGAATACCCGCGCCGTCGCGTACTCCTACCGACATGAGGCGCCTCTCAGAATCAAAAGGCAGCATGAACATAAAGGGCTCATCATGACTATTGGCTGAAACATCAGCCTTGAGCGCTGCCACGACCAATGCTCCCTCGGTTGGATCACCGATCACCGTCCAGATCCCTGGATTGTCCTTGTCAGGGGCAACCGAAGCATGATTACACCGAGCACCAATCGTGAGAGCCAGCATAAGATCGGTATCTTTTTGAGGGTTGATGGAAAGTTTTGGGTTGGTACCATCGACCACAATAAAATCTCCTTTCGGAGCGTATCCCGACCCACTGATATCGTACTCCTTTGAACCAACGAACATCTTGCGAACAGTCATTTCGTTGCGTGTCAGAGTCCCTGTTTTATCGGAACAAATAACCGTCACAGATCCCAATGTCTCAACGCTGGGTAAACGCCGGATGAGCGCATTTCGAGCGGCCATGCGCGTCAGACCCAATGCTAAGGCAATCGTTACAACTGCCGGAAGTCCCTCTGGGATAACCGCTACCGCCAGACTTACCGCAAAAATAAAAATGCTGTGAAGCTCCCCACCCCTAAGCCAATGCAACACGACGATCAAGGCAACGATCGAAAGACAAAGGACGATCAAGATACGCCCAAGTTCTTCCAAGCGACGCTGCAGCGGTGTCAGCTCTGGAATATGACTCTGAAGCAGCTTCGCAATGTGCCCAAGTTCGGTATCCATTCCGGTGGCAACGACCACGGCATTGGCTTTTCCCGCGAGCACCGTTGTCCCCATGTAGATCATGTTGATTCTGTCGGCGAGTGCAGTCTCCCGTGCCAGTATTTCCTTGGCCCTTTTATCTACCGGCTCCGATTCGCCGGTTAATGCCGCCTCTTGAATCCTGAGACCAAAGGATTCCCCAAGACGCGCATCTGCGGGCACAAAATCTCCCGCTTCAAGTTCAATAAGATCCCCCGGGACCAGTTGACTTGCCGGAATGGACTGCAGTCGGCCATCGCGAACCACTCGTGACTGCGGAGCAGAAAGCTTCCGCAGGGATGCGAGAGCCTGCTCGGCCCTTGCCTCTTGCAAAAAACCAATTCCACCATTGAGGAGGACTATGGCCAGTATTGCCCAGGTTTCAAACCATTCTCCCATCACGCCGGAAATAACGGCGGCAATGAGCAAAATCAGAATCACAACCGACTTGAATTGACGAAATAGTTTTACAGCCCACGGCTCGCGCGCGGCATCCTGCAGCTTATTGGGACCAAATTTTTCTAGCCGAACCGGCGCGTCGCGACCCGCTAGCCCATGCTTGAAGTCTGTATCGAGAATTTTTACGGTAGCCTCGGGACTAGATGCAAATGGTAGAAACGTCATGGGGTTCTTATCGTCAGCTTTATCCATCTTGATCACCGGTGCTGGCAAACATAGTCCACCGCGCGACCAAGTGTTGAGAGTTTCGGATAGTCCACTTCTGGGATATCGATCCCCAGAGTTTCATGAAGCCGGATGATAAAATTTAAAAAATCCATAGAATCAAGGTCATAAGCATCTCGCAAAGGCTCACTCTCGTTGAGAACCGTTCCCTCTAAGTCCGGCGCAACATCAAATAGCGCGGCCTCCACGGCCTTTTGTATCTCTGCTCTCGTTTTCGGTTCCATCTATGCTTCCCTCGCTTCCACTCACAACTTTCCAGGGTCTTGCAGTCGTTTTCCTACCTCGGACAAAAATAATGCCCCTCGATGACCGTCACTCACGCGGTGGTCGGCAGACAGCGTCGCCGTCAGCACAGGGATTGCACCTACCATCCCATGCTCGGCCCACGGCCTCTCGGTAATCCGACCCAGTCCAATCATCGCAACCTGCCGCGAGGTTCATTGCCTCATGAAACTCGCCTTCTGCCATCGCACCTTCACCGAAAAAGCAGACACTTACGGCATTTATACCCTGCATCTTGAGCGCCAGGGCATAACCCACGGCCAAGGGCAGAGCGCCAGCCACGATCGCGTTGCCGCCAAAGAATCCATGCGACTTATCAAATAAGTGCATGGATCCACCTCGCCCGCGACAAACGCCTTCAACTTTTCCAAACATCTCCGCCATCACTCGTCCTGGATCGACTCCTCGCACCAAGGCATGGCCGTGCTCCCGGTAGGTCGCAAAAATTACGTCCTCAGGTGAGACTGCAGTCACGACTCCTGTTGCCACCGCTTCCTCGCCAATATAGAGGTGCAGGAACCCACGGATTCGCCCCGCCGAATATTCTTCAGCGCACTTTTCTTCAAATCGCCGTATGAGCAGCATTTGACGATACAGCACAACAGCTTTTTCTCGGACGATTTTTAGTTTTTCAGCCACCTAAGCATCCTTTCCTCCTCTGGCATCACCTTCGAGCGTTGATGTATCTCCCTCTGGAAGACCTAGTTCACGGGCTTTGAGCAAGCGACGCATGACCTTGCCACTGCGCGTCTTGGGTAAAGTCTCCACGATGGCAATTTCTCGCGGTGCGACCGCAGGGCCAAGGCGTCGTCTGGCGAGCGCCATGAGTTCTTTTCGCAGCTGGTCCGTTTCGGTAAAACCTGCTTTAAGAGACACGAAAGCCTTGACTGTCTCGCCTTGTATTGGGTCCGGCTTGCCAATAACCCCAGCTTCCGCAACTGACGGATGCTCCATAAGGACACTTTCAACTTCAAATGGACCGATCAAATGACCGGATGACTTGATAACATCGTCTGCCCTACCGACGAACCAGTAGTACCCATCCTGATCGCGGCGCGCCAGATCTCCCGTCAAGTACCAGCCATCTCGAAAGCACTTCTTGTAGCGGCCTTCTTGACCAAGATAGGTTCGAAACATACTCGGCCACGGCGACCTAATTGCCAACTCGCCTTCAGTGTTAGGTTTGTCTATGATTTTCAAACTGGAGTCACTGGTCCTGACAATAGCGATTTCTATACCTGGTAAGGGGCGTCCCATGGATCCAGGCTTGATATCCATCGCTGGAAAATTAGCGATCATGATGCCGCCGGTTTCGGTTTGCCACCAGTTGTCATGAATTGGTAAACCTAGAACTCTCTCCCCCCAGATGACCGCTTCTGGATTGAGCGGCTCACCAACACTGGCAATGTGCCTTAGGAAAGACAAATCAAATCGCTTGGGTAGTTCGTCCCCTGCCTTCATAAGCATGCGAATAGCAGTTGGTGCTGTATACCACACGGTTACTTTTTCGTTCTCAAGAATTTGGTACCATCGTTGGGGATCAAATTCTCCTTCATCAACGATCATCGTCACGCCATTCGCCAGCGGCGAGAAAATGCCGTAGGATGTTCCAGTAACCCAGCCCGGGTCAGCGGTACACCAATAGATATCGTTTTGCTTGAAATCGAGCACCAAGCGACCAGTCTCCTTATGGATAACGACAGCCTCATGAACATGCACGGCTCCTTTCGGAGTACCGGTTGTTCCGCTGGTAAAATGGAGAAGCGCTGGATCGTCACTTCTGGTTGGTGGAATTTCAAATTCTGAGCTGGCACGGCTCAGGTGCTTCTCGAAGCTTTGAACGTTACCAATGTCATCGAGATCGGGATTTTCTGACACAAGAAAGATGTGCTTTAGATGCGGCAGGGTTTTCTGAATTCCGGATATTTTGCGCTCGTAAAGCCGTTCAGTCGTCACTAAGACCTTTGCTCGCCCGAGTTCAAGGCGCATACGTACTGGCTCTGGACCAAACGCTGAAAATAAAGGACAAAAGATGCTCTTATTCTTGAGGGTACCGAGACAGGTGATATAAAGCTCTGGTACCCGTCCCAGCAGGGTGAAAACCGTTTCTCCTTCTTCTACTCCGCAGTTTCGAAGCAAGTTTGCAAACGAGTTGCTTTGTTTCGCAAGCTGTAGGTAAGTAATCTCCCGCACTTGGCCTTGCGCCGAAAGCCACCTGATAGCAACCTTATCACCCGCTCCCGCTTCAACGTGACCGTCAATGGCTTCGTAAGCGAGATTGATCCCTCTGCCTCCAGGAAGTCCGACTATCTTGGACCTGGCAATATCCCAGCTAAATTCGGACGAGTAGTCATCGTATGACTTCATATTGGGGGCGGTTGAGTGCTCGGAAGGGGGTTGCTTGCGTATAATTGTCATCCTTCCTCCACATCGATTTCGCTGTCGCACTGGTCAACTCAGTCCCAATTTCTCCTTACGAAGATAGGAGCATGATGATCGTCCGCATAGCAACCTGCGTGCCACATCGCTATTCAATCAACAAAAGCAAGATGTTGCCGCTAATCGTTGGATCGATTCAAAACCCATGACTTAAATGGGTGAGGCATACTGGGCAATTCGCGTCTTTTGCCGCAGCGGTTCTAACCATCGTTGACCGATTGGTCTGCCAAGGTGCAAAAAATCGAGCATATTTCAAAATTCAGAACTGGCACTCTTATTGCTCAGTGCAGATGGTCTTTCATTTTTATTAAGGAGAAATCATGCCATCAGCACAAACTAACCAATCTAAGGCGAGAAGCATAAAAAAGAAGGCGGTTGTTCAAAAAATTGCCGCAAAAGAACGGACGGCTAAACCCGCCACTTCTACCAAAGGCGGCTGGGACGAGGTTCGAGAATTCTTCGACGATGCCGAGGTGAAACTCGAAAAATTCGGTGGGCGTGTCGATAAGGCTACCGAAAAAATGGAAAAAGGAGCAGAAAAGAAATTGCAGCAGACTCAAGCTTGGTTTCGTGAACAGGCCATGAATCTTCAGACAGCCGAACAAAAAATAGGACGGTTATTCGACACGGCCCGCGTCAAAGCTCATTTAGGCAAGATGGAAGCGACCGAGGCTGCCGAAGAGATGCTAGAGCGTGTTGATCGACTAAAAGGCAGAATAGATAGCCTGGCTGCCAAAGCCAGCACGGACACTGCCGATGGACTCAAAAAACTTAGCGACGCATGCCTCAAGCTTCGCGACAGGCTCATAGGAGTGGAATCAAAACATTAACACGGGCGAAGTTCGATCTTAACCACCAACCGACTGGGATTAGACCCCATCGGACCCACGATGCACGGAAGGAAATGAGCGGCCATGCCAAAGAATCCAAGTAGCGAATCCCTTATCATGTGGTTCAACGAAATCACCATGAATGATGTCCCCACGGTCGGGGGGAAAAACGCCTCCCTTGGTGAGATGGTCCAAGAGCTAAGACCGAAGGGGATTAATGTTCCCAATGGATTTGCGGTCACTGCGGCAGGATACCGGTTATTTCTTTCCAAATCCGGTTTAGCAGATAAGATTCAAAAGGAACTTTCAAAGTGGGAAAAGGGCGATGTCAAGGGGCTTGCCCTGCGCGGCGCGGCGATTAGACGAATGATTATCGATGCTCCATTTCCTGATGATCTCAAGAAATCGATTGAAGACGCTTATGCTCGTCTGAGTCATGAGGCTAATGTGCCAGCACTCGATGTCGCCGTTCGCAGCAGCGCGACAGCAGAAGATCTACCTGACGCATCCTTTGCCGGTCAGCAGGAGACTTTCCTCAACGTTCATGGCCATACCATGGTGCTCGAAGCCGTGCGAAAGTGCTTTGCGTCGCTGTACACGGATCGAGCGATCTCCTACCGACTCCACAAAGGGTTTGCCGATGCTGACATCGCTCTGTCGGTTGGGATTCAACGGATGGTGCGATCAGATCTTGCAACATCCGGAGTGATGTTTTCTATCGATACCGAAACAGGATTTCGCAACGCCGTTCTTATCAACGCCGCCTACGGCCTTGGGGAGACCGTCGTTCAAGGGGCGGTGAATCCCGATGAGTACTATGTTTTCAAACCCACCCTTGGTGAGGGGCGTAGACCAATTCTTCGCAAGAAAATAGGGCAAAAAGCCATCAAAATGATTTACGACGTTGGTGGTAGCAAACAAACTCGAATAGAACCTGTCGATCTCGAAAAACAGCGTCAGTTTGCACTTTCTGACGACGATATCCTGCGATTGGCGCAGTGGGCGGTCGCTATTGAAAACCACTATTCACAAAAACGTGACCAACCAACACCGATGGATATGGAATGGGCCAAAGATGGCCAAACCGGCGATCTCTTCATTGTCCAGGCTCGCCCAGAAACAATTCATACAGGAAAAAACCAAGAGCAGCTTGAGATCTACAAGATCTCGAAAAAGGGACATGTTCTGACAACAGGCGCGGCAGTCGGGGAAAAGATCGCAGCCGGCGCGGTGCGGATCATCGAAAAGATCGAGGACCTCCATGAGTTGAAGAAAGGTGAAATTCTCGTTACCGATAAGACGGATCCAGATTGGGAACCATCCATGAAGACAGCTGCCGGGATTATTACCAATCGCGGCGGCAGGACCTGCCATGCTGCGATTGTCAGCCGGGAGCTTGGGTTGCCGGCAATCGTGGGCACAAGAAATGGGACCGAACTACTGAAGAACGGTCAGCAGATCACAGTCTCCTGCGCCGAAGGGGATATTGGAAAGGTCTACGATGGAAAAATTCCTTTCGAAATTGAAAAGGTTGCGGCCGGAGAACTTGCCGTTACCAATGTCGATGTCATGCTCAACGTGGCAAACCCTGAAGAGGCCATGCGGCTCTCCATGCTGCCGAATGATGGAGTCGGCCTAGCACGCATTGAGTTTATCATCAGCAATTCGATAAAAATTCATCCTCTTGCCCTGCTTGATTATCCCAAGTTAAGCAGCCCAAAAACCAAAGTCGCCGTCGATGAATTAACGTACGGCTATGACGACAAGGCTCAGTTTTTTGTAGACAAACTCGCCGAAGGCATTGGGATGATTGGCGCGGCTTTTTATCCGAAACCTGTTATTGTTCGCCTGAGTGATTTCAAGACCAATGAGTACGCACATCTCATCGGCGGTGAGGGTTACGAACCTAAAGAAGAAAATCCCATGATCGGATTTCGAGGAGCCTCAAGGTATTACAGCGATGCGTATGCCAGGGGATTTGCTCTCGAATGCCAGGCTTTGCTTCGCGTTCGCAAGTTGATGGGACTTACCAATGTCAAAGCGATGATCCCGTTCTGTCGCACTATTGACGAAGGAAAGAAGGTCTTGGCTGAAATGTCGAGGCATGGCCTGAATCGCGGGCAAGATGGTTTGGAGGTTTACGTGATGTGCGAGATCCCGTCGAATGTCATTCTTGCCGATCAGTTTGCAGAAATTTTCGACGGCTTCTCCATCGGATCTAACGACTTGACCCAGTTGGTGCTGGGGATTGACCGAGATTCCGAACTGTTATCATCGATTTTTGACGAGCGAAATGAAGCGGTTAAGCGTATGATAGCGCAGGTGATTGCTGTGGCCCACGAAAAAGGCGTTAAGATTGGCATTTGTGGGCAAGCTCCCAGCGATTATCCGGAATTCGCCGAGTTTTTGGTGAGCAAAGGGATCGATAGCATGTCGCTGAATCCAGACTCATTGATACGAACACGGCGGATGTTGGCCAGTCGCAGGCGCGAAAGCGCCAGCGACTAACCCTGCTGCGTTAAGTCGGAGAGTGCAAGGCGCGCGGCAGGGAAAAAACCGCAGTTTACATTTGGGTAAATGAGGATTTTTTCCCTGCAAGCAACGCAGCAATCGTCGATTCAACGCAGTAGGGCTAAATACAGCGCGTTGCCGAGAGGTATCCCTCCTCTTCGGGACTTGAGGTCGGCTATGATCGCAAAAGATAAATTAGGTCGTTATGAAACAAGCGGAACCTGCATTATATCAGTTGGAGTCACCTCACGGTCTTGATGCCCTAATCCGAGAGCTCATCCATCGTGGCTATGATGTTATCGGGCCGACTGTCCGCGACCGATCCGTTGTGCTTGCTAGAATCTCTGGCACGAAGGATCTCCCGCTCGGCTATAGCGATGCACAAGAAAAAGGCATCTATCGGCTTGCCAAAAATGTCGGTGCCAAGGGCTATTTTGGGTATAACCTTGGCCCTACAAGTTGGAAATCCTACCTTTTTCCTGAACGACGGCGTCTCTGGACGCTTAAGCGCAACAGCAACCCTGAATCATCGTTAGAAGAGCATCGGCCATTTGCTTTTCTTGGTGTTCGAGCCTGTGAGTTGGCCGCGATAAAGGTGCAGGATGGCATTTTTCTGAGAGGCCCAGGCGACCCTGACTATCGTCAACGTCGAGAAAACGTTTTTGTTGTGGGAGTTCACTGCCGAACCGCGGCAGCTACCTGCTTTTGTCCATCCATGGGGACGGGGCCTGAATTTTCGGCTGCGGGTTGGGATTTGCTTCTTACCGAGGATTGCAACGGAGACAGCAGCCGCTTTTTCATCCAATCCGGCACGCCAAAGGGCCAATCTGTCCTTGCAGCCCTGCCAACTAAGGAGGCACCGCATGATGCGAGGGACATCGCGAGCGACCAGCTCGCAAAAACCAAAGAAGCTATCGTCCGCGCCATGGATCAAAAAAATATTAAGGAAGAAATTTTTCAAAGCATAACCAGTCACAACTGGGAAGATGTTGGGGCACGCTGCTTGGCATGCGCCAACTGCACCCTCGTTTGCCCTACCTGTTTCTGTTCGACGGTTGAGGATGTCTCTGATTTGGAGGAAGCCACGGCCGAACGTTGGCAAAAATGGGATTCCTGCTTTCACGTCGATTTTAGCTATACTCACGGCGGCAGCCGTCGCCTGACAACCGGAAGTCGGTACCGTCAGTGGTTCACACACAAGTTAGCCACCTGGCATGATCAATTTGGCTCTTCGGGTTGTGTGGGGTGCGGGCGTTGTATTGCCTGGTGTCCCGTCGGTATCGACATCACCGAAGAAATGACTAATATTCGCCAGAAGTCGGCGACCAAGGAGGTAAAGGATGGCTGAAGAGATACAACGGCTGATAGCGGGTCATCGCTTCTTCACGCATATAAAGCCTGAATTTGTCCAGTCGATGATTGCCTGCGCGAGCATCAAGCACTACAAAGAAGGGGAAATCTTGGGGCGCGAGGGAACGCATTCAGACTGCTTCTTTGCATTAGTCGAGGGGAGAGTCGCCATTGAGTCTTATCAACCCGGCCTTGATCCTGTCGTCTTACAGACCCTTCGCGGAGGAGAGGTCGTGGGCTGGTCGTGGCTATTTCCTCCTTATGAGTGGGTTTTTGATGCCAAAGCCCTGACCGATGTTCGAACGATTGCCTTTGATGCGCCGTGTCTCAGAGCCAAGTGCGAAAAGGATCCTTCCCTCGGTTTTGAATTGATGAAGCGATTTGCTCAAGTCATGACCTTGCGGTTGAAGGCTACACGCTTGCAACTTCTCGACATTTATGGCTGCAAGGCAGGTCAAAATGCAAAGGGACGGCGCGATGAGTGATCTGGGAAACACTTCAGTGGTTCCGAGATCCACGCCGCCATTTCTCGCGCCGGATCGAGTCGTCGTCAACGATTTCCATCGGGAAAGCCACGATACGGTAACGCTGACCATAAGCCGTCCTCGCGCTTACCCATCATGGTGCCCGGGCCAATTCAATATGCTCTACCTTTTTGGCTTGGGTGAGGCACCATTGTCGATCAGCGGCTCCTTATTGGATACCGAAAATCTAACCCACACGATCAAGGCTGTTGGTCCGGTTACCAACGCGCTTGCAAAATTGGCAGAAGGTGATGAGCTTTGGCTCAGAGGGCCCTATGGCAGCGCCTGGCCAGAGGTCGATGACAATGAGGACCTCCTTCTTGTTGCGGGTGGCATCGGACTTGCCCCGTTAAGACCAATCTTGCTGCAACGAGTGCAAGTTGGAGCAAAAGGTAAAACGATTCTACTCTATGGAACTCGATCTCCAGAGGACGTCCTTTTTTCGGACGAACTGAGCAAGTGGGAGCAACTCGGCAATCTATCCGTGCACGTAACCGTAGATCGTGTTTCTGAGGGCAGCAGACATCAGTGGCTCGGTTCTGTTGGTGTTGTGACTCACTTATTGCACCATCTCCACCTTAACCCAAAAAATACGATTGTCATGACCTGTGGTCCCGAGGTTATGATGCGGCATGTGGCGGCGGATCTAAATCTTATGGGCATCAAAGACGACCAGATATTCGTTTCCTTGGAACGCAATATGAAATGTGCTATCGGATTGTGTGGCCGATGCCAATGGGGTGCGCAATTCATTTGCAGAGACGGCCCGGTTTTTCGTTTATCAGAGGTCAAGCGATTCTGGTCAGTCAGGGAGTTTTAAGGTTATGAAATCCAAAGCTCCCAAAAAGAAGCTTGCGATCTGGAAGTTTACTTCCTGTGATGGCTGCCAGCTAAGTCTGCTCGACTGCGAAGACGAGCTATTGCAAGTTGCCGAACGTATTGAAATAGCCCATTTCATAGAGGCTTCGAGCACTGTTCTTCCTGGCCCCTACGACTTATCCCTTGTTGAAGGATCCATCTCGACCCCGGAAGAACGAGATCGTATTCTTGACGTAAGGCGGCAATCCAAGCGTCTTGTTACAATTGGTGCCTGCGCTACAGCCGGCGGAATTCAAGCACTACGCAACTATGCTGAGGTTGATGAGTTCGCTCGGTATGTCTATCCCAAACCAGAGTATCTTAAGACTCTCAAAACATCGACAGGCATCCATGAGCATGTAAAAGTTGACTTTGAATTGCGTGGTTGTCCTGTGAACAAAATGCAGTTGCTAGAAGTCATCGCTGCGTTTCTTGCGGATCGTTCTCCGATTATTCCAGAGGAATCGGTTTGCGCCGAATGCAAAAGGCGCGGCAATGTTTGCATCATGGTTGCGCATGGAACTCCCTGCATGGGGCCTGTGACGCAGGCGGGCTGTGGTGCGATCTGCCCTACCTATGACCGGGGGTGCTATGGATGTTTCGGTCCCAAAGAAAATGCCAATATGGAGTCATTAACCTCCCTCTGGGTTGGCCAAGGAGTTCCTAACGAAACGATTGTAAGGCTTCTGCGCACCTTTAATGCATGGGCTGAACCGTTTCGCGAGGAGAGCGTCAAACGATCTGTGAGCGACGAGCAGGGTGACCATGAGCACTAAAACTATAAAGGTAAATTATTTGGCCCGCGTGGAAGGAGAAGGAGCACTTTACCTCAAACTTGATGGCAATCAAGTCACGGATGTTAAGCTCAAGATCTTCGAGCCGCCCCGTTTTTTTGAAGCTTTCCTACGTGGCCGCAGCTACGAAGAAGCTCCCGATATTACTGCTCGTATATGCGGGATCTGTCCGGTCGCTTACCAAATGAGCGCGGTTCATGCAATGGAGCGCGCCTTGGGAGTCTCTATTACCCATCCGCTGCGGGATCTTCGCCGTTTGCTTTACTGCGGCGAATGGATTGAAAGCCACACTTTGCACATCTTCATGCTGCATGCCCCTGATTTTCTGGGTTTTCCGAGCGCCGTGGCGATGGCCAAAGAACATCCCGACATTGTGAAACGCGGGCTTTTTCTTAAGAAAACGGGCAATGCTATAGTTGCACTTCTTGGTGGTCGCGAGGTGCATCCAATCAATGTGCGCCTGGGCGGCTTTTACAAGATACCCCCTGCGGAAAAATTTAACGCGCTTCTTCCCGATCTAGAAAAAGCTCGTTCAGAGACAAAGGTAGCCATCCAGTGGCTGTCCACGCTGTCGTTTCCGAATTTTGACCGCGACTATGAGTTGGTTGGACTAAAGCACGAAGCGGAATATCCCATGAATGAGGGGCGGATCGTTTCCTCAAAAGGACTTGATGTTGATGCAGCTCAATTTGAGGACGTCACAGAAGAGATTCATGCGCCCTATACGAACGCTTTGCAATCGAGAATCCGGGGTCGAGGCGCCTATCTCTGCGGCCCGCTGGCCAGGTTTGCCCTCAATTTTGATCGTTTGCCTGAATCTTGCAAAATAGCTGCTCGTGCTGCCGGAATTGATGGTGGCACCAGCAATCCCTTTAAGAGTATTCTTGTGCGTGCCATCGAGGTGTTATTCGCATTTGAAGAGGCTGTCCGCATTATCAAAAACTTTACTCAGCTTGACCAACCATTTGTTCCTATTGTTCCCCGAGCTGGGACTGGCTTTTCCGCGACCGAAGCACCCCGCGGCCTGCTTTACCATCGCTATCAGATTGACGATCATGGCCGGATCATGGAAGCTCGCATCGTACCGCCTACTTCGCAAAACCAGCTCAGCATCGAGGATGATCTTCGCCAAGCAGTTCCGCTTTACTCTGCTGAACCGGAGGAAAAATTGCAGGCCTTTTGTGAGCAAACGATTCGTAACTACGATCCGTGCATCTCATGTTCGACGCATTTTCTGCAGATCAAACGTATCTCAGGTTCGGCCTGGCCTGCCGGAGGGTCTGAATAGTGTTCAAAGGCAAACTTCTTATCGGTATTGGAAACCGGCTACGCGGGGATGATGGCGCGGGTTTAGAGGTTGCAAAGCGCCTGAAATCCTATCTTGATTTAGATTTTGACGTTTGCGATACCGACGGCGAGCCCGGAAAATTGATGGACCTCTGGGAGCCATACGGCGACGTTATCATTGTTGATGCTGTTGTCACCGGCAAAACTCCCCTGGGAACCATCCACCGTTGGGATGTTAGCTCTGATGCTCTTCCCACGGACCATCGAGTTTCTTCAAGCCACGCGCTTGGTTTGTCGGAAGCCATTGAACTAGCTCGGGCCTTGGGTAAATTGCCAAATAGAATTCAGGTTATTGGTATCGAATCATCGTGCTTCGATTTCACAGAGTCGTTGTCACCAGCTGTTGAGGGTGCGGTTGCTTCGGTCGTTCTCACACTAGTCCCTGACAAGGTACTAGGTTCCGTCTGTGAACTCCCTGGTAGGCGTCTGGGGAGGCGGGCCGGGTACCGGCGCGCAGATTACGGGGGGGGAAAAGAGCACCGGAAGCGCGCG
>CAZOSN010000068.1:0-22993 GCA_964582405.1 uncultured Oligoflexales bacterium
TACGGCCTTGGTTTGGTTCACCCGATGGTCGATTCATCGCCCCTTTCTGCGCGGCGGCAAAGACCATGTTGCCCATCGCCTAATCCAGCTCGGCTTGTCTGAAAAGAAAACAATCATTGTGCTCTACGGAGTGACCGCTGTCCTTGGCGGGATCGCGCTTGCCCTGGCGCGCGGCAATATTCCGATCACAGGCACGGCCGCCGTCATAGCTGGAGCCCTGATGGTGTTCGTTGGGCTGTTTCTTGGCGAGGTTCCTGTCTACCTTAAAGATCGCGAGGTCCATCGTCGGAGGACATTCCGTGGGTTTCTTTTTTACGGAGTTGAGTTTCTTCTTGATGTATCGATGATTGCAACGGCCTGGATCATGGCCTGGTATTTCCGGTTTGACGACCCGCTGCTCTCGGTCTATCTGATGAATTCCGGGTTGATCGCTATTCCGATGGTGATCGCAATTAAAGTAGCAGCGATTTTTTGTCTGCGCCTTTACCGTGGGGTCTGGTGGACGATTCAATTTAATGACCTGATTCGTATCGGCGCCGCCACACTTCTTGGCTCGATTCTACTCTATCTGCTGGTAATTAATTCCCGCTTTATTGAGATCCATTCGCGCGGGGTTTTGGCAATCGATTTCGTCCTGACGTTTCTTTTTGTGGCAGGCAATCGCTCTGCACTTCGTCTTTTGCGCAATGTCGCATCAAACCTCGTCAATAGACCACAGCGGGCTATTTTGGTCGGCCCGCGCGAGTTTCAGCCGCTGCTTGATACCAACCGTGAATACCGACGCATGTATACCCTTGTTGGAATCATTCCCACCAATACGCCTGAAAAAGAGCTGATCGAGCGAGCCGTCGAACTCGAAGCGGAAGTTGCATTGATAGCTGACCCACTTAATCATGCCTACTCCGGTATGCTTGCCGAATCCGGCCTGGGCCTGAGGCACCTGTCGTTGAACTTAGAATAATTCCAAATTTTCGAGCGGCAATCTCTCCGGTATCTTCGAGTTCAGGGCTATGGTGAAGGATTCACATGCGCACGAGAGCGACGCCAGCAGCCTTGGGATGCTCCTAGGTATTTGGGATGCAGTCGTTGCTTGTCGCTAGCCGCGAGCGGCTTGGCATTGAACTTGAGGATATGCCAGATTGCTGCGCAGCCATCGAGCCATGAGATTTTTTTCCCCTCATGGTACTGGCGAGGAGCGTAATAGATCGGCAGCTCTTGAATTCGAATTGTAAGCTTTGCAAGTCGCGCCGTGATTTCCGGCTCAAATCCGAATCGCTTAGACTCCAGGGTCAGATTCTTGACGATTTCGGTCTTGATAACTTTATAGCAGGTTTCCATATCGGTAAGGTAAATCCCACTTACCATATTAGAAAGCCCCGTCAAAAATCGATTGACCAAATAGTGAAATGTGCGATGTACCTCACGTTCAAAAAATTTAAACCGGCTGCCGTAGACAACATCGGCCTCGCCCTTGAGAATAGGCTCAAGCAATCTTACGAGGTCATCCGGATTCAGCTCAAGATCAGCGTCTTGAATGGCAAAGATTTCGCCCGTTGCAAGTTCGATCCCTTTGTGAATCGCTGCCCCCTTGCCCTGATTGATCGGCTGGCGAAACGAGCTGGCCGTCGCGTCTTTTGCACAAATCTCCTGAATGACTGACCAGGAGTTGTCGCGGGAGCAATCATCGATAAAAATAAATTCAACCGGGCAACGGAACGGCACCTGACGAAGTCGCTCGTGGAGCGCATTAAGATGCGCTTCCTCATTGAATACGGGGATCACCAAACTTAAACGCACGCCAGGGCTAGCTCCAGCTATAAGGAATAAAATCAGCCTGGTCGAGTGATCGAGTCAGGCATTCGCCGTCGGTGTATGGTATCGACGAACAATTGACAATCAAAGCTTCATCCTCGCTAGTGCAACGAAACGAGTACCAAACGAGCGGCGGAACAAGGAGTAGGCCATATTTGTCCGACGAGTTGAGTGTGATTTTTTCAACCAAGCCCAGCGACGCAGAATGGTCACGGTTATCATAGAAGACAAAATCCACCTCACCGCGTGGCACGGCAAAGCGTTGGGACATTTCTTTGTGACACTTCCAGCCTTTGATCGCGCCAGATGCTACGTTGGAAAAATAGACCTCGCCGAAGGCTCCATCAAACTCGGGGCTATCGCAGCGAAGCATATGAAAAACGGCACCCTTATCCTGGGGGAATATTTTTTTGGCTACAAAAGTTATGCCGCTAATCAAGGGTTGGCGATAGCTTAACGACTCCATGATCGCTCCCGCTGCTTGGCCAATTCACAATAACCTCGGATCTGCTTTCGGGTAAAAGTCCGAATTTCCTCGCCTGCATAAAAGGCTCTATACCAATCCACAGTAAACTGCATCGTCTCATGAAAATTGAGGCAAGGTAACCAATTCAATCTATTCAAGCTTTTGTCGCAATTGAGCTTGAGCAAGCTGCATTCTTTTTTAGCCAAGGGGTCTTCGGTCGTTTCCCATTCCATCCCTGACCAGAGTTTTTGGAATCCGTTGAGCAGTTCGCCTACGGTATTATTGACTTCGGCGGTGGGTCCGAAGTTAAAAGACTCGCCATTAACGCCGGCGGCTTTGTCATAGAGCAGCGCTCCCAATGCGAGATAACCGCTTAAGGGCTCGAGCACATGCTGCCACGGACGTGTTGCGTACGGATTGCGGATGAATGGTTTAGCCCCCTTGCCCCAGGCTCGCATGCAGTCGGGCACAATGCGATCGAGTGCCCAATCCCCCCCACCGATTACATTGCCCGCGCGTGCAGTCGCAAGCTGAATCCTATCGGAGTCGTGGGCGAGGTATGTCCGAAAATACGAGTGGAATACAGCCTCAGCACCTGCCTTTGAAGCGCTATAGGGGTCTTTGCCTCCTAGTTTGTCGGTTTCTCGGTAGCCAAATTCCCACTCCACATTCTCATAGCATTTGTCGCTTGTGATGATTACAGCGGATTTTACTGAAGTCAGCTTCCTGAGTGCTTCGAGGATATGGGCCGTGCCCATGATATTGGTATGAAAAGTTTTCAGCGGATCTTTGATCGACGCGCTCACAATAGGCTGGGCCGCCAGGTGAAAAACAATCTCCGGCGCAAACTCTGACATAGCATGGTGCACAGCGTCTGCATCGCCGATGTCGTTTTCGTAGTGGACAATCCGCTTCTTGAGATCAAGCAAAGAAAAATGACAAGGTTCGGAAGGAAGATAGAGGGAATACCCTGCGACCTCGGCCCCAAGCCCCAAAAGCCACTCGGTAAGCCAAGATCCCTTGAACCCCGTGTGTCCGGTTATGAAGACTTTTTTGCCTTTGTATAGGTCGAGCATTTTGCTTTCCATGGCTGATTTAACGTTTCAATTTATGTACTCTAAAGTATAGTAGGCAGGAAACAAAGCAAAAGACTTTTTCACACTGGTGGGAAATCTAATGAAAACTGTGATTCTTTGTGGCGGTCTTGGCACCCGTATAAGAGATGTGTCGGAGAATCTCCCAAAACCGATGATCCCCGTGGGACCGTACCCGATCCTATGGCACATCATGAGGCACTACGACCACTTCGGACACAAAGACTTTATCCTCACGCTTGGTTATCTGTCGCACAAGATCAAGGATTTCTTCATAAACCACAAAACTTATGCCTCCGATTTCACGATCGACATGGCTAATGATGTCATATCGACCCATAAAGCGGACGAAAGCGTCGATTGGCGCGTCACGCTTGCAGAGACTGGCCTCAACACCATGACAGGCAGCCGCGTCAAAAAAATCGCCCGCTATATCGGCAAGGACGAGCATTTTATGCTGACCTATGGCGACGGTGTCAGTGATGTCAATCTTGATGAGCTGATTGAATTTCATAAGCGCCACAACAAACTCATTACAGTTACTGGCGTGCGCCCCCCTGGACGATTTGGCGAGATCGAGGCGAGCGATGCAGGGATTGTCTCAGGTTTTAATGAAAAGCCGCAATCGACTGGCGGCTTGATCTCGGGCGGATTTTTCGTCTGCCATCGCAATGTGTTTGAATACCTTCGCGATGGTGAAGATTTGGTTTTCGAAAAAGATCCACTTAAGGCATTAGTCGCCGATCAGCAAATGGCCGTTTACCGCCACGAAGGCTTTTGGCATCCCATGGATACTCACCGAGATTATCTGTTCTTGAATGAGCTTTATTCCAAGGGTGAGGCTCCCTGGATTCATTGAAACACTAAATCGGTAATCACAGCCTGGGATGCTGGCTTGGGATCTTCGAAGAGCACGCCGGCGGATTGCCATAAGAGCTGCGTGCGCATATACTCTAGTGGATCTTCGGCAAATTCACGACAAGCTCTTACACCCATCCCTCGCTCGACAAGTTCATCAGCCAGGGTTCCGCTCGATCCGATATAGAGGATGGGAAGCCCCTGCGACAAATATGAAAATGCTTTGCTTGGACAGGCAAACCCCCAAAAATCATCACGAAGGCTTACGATACCAAGATCAAAATTTTGAAAGAACGCCAAGACCTGTTTCTTGCTCGGAAGGCGCTTGTGAAACACTGGTTCCACAGCTAGGCCCGCAAAAGCAGTTCGGATTTCTGGCTCTGAGCCCGCGCTCATACCGAGAAAGTGGAATTCAAATTGCCTCTGCTGCTTGGGAGAGCAAGCTGCTAATATCCGCATAAGCGGACCAAGGTCATGCGCCCTCCCGAAATTACCCGCATAAATAACTTTGACTGGCAGACTCTTGGGTAAGCGCATTGGTTGGGCGGGATGCAGGTAAGTGATCCAGGGGCTTGCCACTTTGATTCGCTCGCTATCGACCCCCCTCTTGATCAAATGCTGCCTCATCGATTGATCAAGCGCGATAAACCCTGATGCTGCCCGCAGCGCCCAACGATCGATGATCCCCAAAACTCCCGCTAGCCATGTCAGTCCGCGTTTTTCAAGTCCTTTCATAGAGAGATAAGGGTGGGCGTCTTGGTACCAGATGATCACTCGTACCTGCCAAAGCCTGCCGAGCGCGCTGCACAGCCAATGCAACAGAGGTGGTGTGGTTACAACCACGACGACCGCCTTGCAGCGTCTCGACAGCGCGCGCATTTTGAGAAAGCCGAAGTAAAACGGCATGAAGATAAAAAGTAAAAACGCATTGCGCAGGCGCTCAGGCTTCATGCCGCCTGGATCGTAATGACCAGTGATCCAAACCGAACGAGCCTCAACATTTGACAAGCCCCTAAAATGCCGAGCCAAGTCATCCGCCAAATCGCCTACTGGGGCGCTGTTAGGTCCAAATTCATTCACGATCGAAACTATCGTCGGTCTCAACGGCGCTGCCCTTTCTAAAGTCGCAGCGACTTGCCCGCCGAGCGGTACCAGTCAATGGTCTTTGCGATACCGTCCTCAAGTGAAGTCTTCGCCTGCCAACCTAGGCGTTTCAGGTGACTCGTATCGACGAGTTTGCGAGGGCTGCCATCAGGTTTGGTCTTGTCAAACTCAAGCTCACCCTTGAAGCCGCATAGTCTGGCGGTAAGGTAGGCAAGCTCTTCGATGGAGATTTCGGTACCGCTGCCAAGGTTGATATGATTCCAGCCCATGCTGGCAATTGCTGGATCCTGCATCGTCTTGGTCGTAAAATTTTCGAGAAGGTACAAGATCCCGTCGGCGCAATCATCGACATACAGGAACTCGCGCTTGGGGCGCCCCGAACCCCAAATGGGCACGACCTTGTCGCTGCGATCAGTTGCCTCGATGAATTTTCTGATCAAAGCAGGCAGGACATGGGCTTGGGTTAAATTGAAATTGTCATGGGGTCCATAAAGATTGGTCGGCATGACAGAGAAATACTCGCGCCCGTATTGACGATTAAGCGAACTCACAAGCTCGAGTCCCGCGATCTTAGCCAATGCATAGGGACGGTTGGTCGGTTCAAGCGGAGACGTCAGGAGCGCAGATTCAGGCATAGGCTGCGGCGCCTCGCGAGGATAAATGCAGCTTGAACCTAAGAACACCAACTTATTGATGTCGAGCACATGCGCATTCCAGATCACATTGTTTTGAATCGATAGATTATTGTATATAAACTCAGCCCGATAGGTGTTGTTCGCGTAGATACCGCCAACCATGGCTGCGGCGAGAATGATACAATCCGGTTTTTCAACCTCAAGGAATTGGTACACCTGCTGTTCGCGCAGCAAATCCAGCTCGCTTCGGTCCCGCACCACGATGTTGTTGTAGCCACGCTTCTTGAGCGTTCTAACCAACGCGCTACCAATAAGCCCTTTATGACCTGCAATAAAAATCTTGTCGGTTTTTTCCATTGCCATAATTCAAACCTCTGAAGCGCAGCAGCTTTGATCAAATCACAGTTAGCTTATCGATACCGATTCGGACTCCCAACCGAGTAGGATACCAAAAAAGTTTTTGAGATCATTCCAAAACAATAGTACATCAATACTCCGAAGGCAATGCGAAATAGAGATTCGAAGCGATGAAGGTCTGCGTGTACATGACGCTTTTTCAGTTGGGTGGCATAGACTCTTACTGGAAGCATACGATAGCTAAACGTCAGGACCTGACATGGGACATTTTTACAAATGTCGGCGTAAACTCACCATTCCCAAAGGCTGTCGCAGAGACTCACTTTGGCATTTTTTGGAAAAAACCCTGGCAAACATCCAAAGCACTTCTCACATACCTTAATAGGCACAAACCGGATGCTCTGGTGGTCAACGGTACTTTGGCGGATGTTTTGATTCTGCCGCTCTTACCGATATTGTTTTGGCGCGGTATAAAACTAATCGCTGTCTACCATAACAGCGCAATTTACCCGTCGCGCGGCAAAAATATAATAAACCGTGCAGTGTTGTCATTGCTTGGCTATTTGCGACACGCTAATTTTTTTGTGAGCGAGGCCGTGGCGCATTATTGGCTGTGCAATGGCGCGGTCAATCCGATTCCGATAGTCCCCAATCCCCGAATGCTTTCACCAAAGACTCAGTTCACAGTGGCCTTCATCGGTCGCCTATCGTGGGAGAAAGGTCCGGACTTTTTTGTCGAGGTGATGGATCGGGCTGTAGGACTAGCAGCCGCTCGTGGCATCACAATCATCCCACGGGTTTTAGGTGATGGGCCGATGCGCGCTGAGCTTAAAAGCGAATCGATCATATTCGATGGCTGGGTCGCCGATGTCAAGCAACGCCTGGAAACGGTCGATTTGCTTCTTATCACAAGCCGGACCGAAGGCTTTCCGATGACAGTGATCGAGTGCCTTGAGGCGGGCGTACCGATTCTAGGATTTGACGTCGGCGGAGTGAAAGAAGCTCTCGGAACTGCAGCTACCGATTCACTTTGCACGATTGGGGACACGGACAAGCTCGCGACGCTTACGGCGGATTTTTTGGCCAACTATACCGAAAATTATAAGAACTTCTTTGCGAAACTACCCAGCAAGAGTACCGAACGCTTTGATCAACTGTGGAACGCTGCGCTAGCGCGACTCCGATAGATTGGAGAGCGCAGGACACGGGGAGTGACAAAATCTGAGATCAATTTTTCTTGGCAAGTTTTTTCTCCGCAAGCGACTCTGTAATCGCCGACTCAAGGCAGGAGATTTAAAGGACCTTGTCGATCCCATGCTTGGTCATAAGCGTTCTGAGTGACGTTAAGCTTTGTTGGGTGGTTTGTGAGGTTACGGTGTCAAGCCATGCTTCGAGCTCGAAAGTCATGGGGTGCGCGATGAACCCTTGGTCAATCTTCGCGATGCAGCGCGCGATCAATCGAGCGATTTGCTTTCGATCGATACCCATAGACCACTCCCCATCTTGGTCGTCATCTGTCACCGAATCCATATCAATGAACGTGAGGTATTGAGATTGAATCACGAGATTTCGTGCATGGAAATCTCGTCCCGTATAACCTGAAGCGTGAAGAATACCAAGAGACCTTATCATCTGATAGGCCATTACATAGGCCTGTTGGGGTGCTATGCTTTGCGAGGAGTTTAAGAATTCGTCGAGTGTAATACCAGCAAAATCAAACATCATGAAATTGGATCCGGAAGCAGTCTTTCCATGCCCAAGCAACCGAGCGAATCCCGGAATCCGACTGACTCTTTGATTGTTAGCCAGCACATGTGCAAAAATCTCATCGTTTTCGAATTGGTTCTTAGATTGGCCTGAAATCATGATTTTCGTCGCGACTCTTGAGCGTTGGCCCGATCTGCCAGTTAACTCTCCATCATAGACCTCACCAAATTGGCCTCTAGCGAAACTGCTTCGAATAGTAAGACTCTCCGATGAGGTCAGCTTTTGGGATTCACCAAAACTCTCGCTTGCAATTTTGATTTCCCCAAGATCCGTAGGTTCGTCAGGCACACGATCGAGCGGATATTTTTCAACTAGAATCGTATCTTCTTTAGAAATTGTTTTGGCCATCGTGGCACTGCGCCTGAATCTATCATGACACGAATAGGTTCTCTGACGTGATTCACGCCTGCCCCGGAGGGCTATTGGTCCCTCCCGATGATTGATGGTCAAAAGTTTTAAGCATGCTGACTTCAAATTATAATCCTACTTGCTTGAGAACTACCGGAGCGCGATCTGAAAAATAGTTATCGTAGACACCTTCGGTCAAGGCAGTCCAAGCATCCACCTGATTTTTGGCCTGCTTTTCGTAGGTATCACCCCATCGAGCCGATTCAAGAATAATTGCCTTGGCGACTTCATTTTTGCGGTTCAGATAAATAGCACGAGCAGAGGTTTGAGAAAGAACACCGGTTCCAACCATCTTCTCATACGTAGACTTAAAATTAGCTCGGAATGTCGCATTTTTCATCAGCCGATTGAATAATTCTCCGGGTCCATCGCTGCATCCGGAATCTTTGAGAGACACCTGAATATCATAGTCGGCGGAATTAAATGTTTTCTCGGCATCCCAGGAAAAGAATCGAAACTTCGATCCGGGCACGACGCGATTAATCGCGGCATACCAGTTGTGGCGAGGCCAGTCTTCGTTGGCATTAAAGAAATTGACAATCATGTATTTGATGAAGTCGTCGATATCAAAGTATGCCGCAAATTCTTGATAGTTGCTTTGGCGATCGAGCTGATTTGCGCGACTCCAGAGCGATCTCCAGGTTGCGTCTGATGTTCCCGCGACTTGCTCCAAATCGGCCGACGTTTTCTTATAAACATCATACTGGTTTTTCTTGCCTCCGAGGTAAGCTGCCGCAAAAGATTCATCCGGCTTCTCATGGAGTTCGTAGAGACCCCAGTAAACGCCATTGAGAAATAAGTTTACAAATCTTCCATGGGGGGCATTGCTCTTGCTAGCATTGAGGAGATCGCTTGTCAGTGCATCGCCCAAGTAGTGAGCATCAGCGCGTTGGGCTGCGTCTTCGCCATGGGTCAGCGTGTAGTTTAGATGGGCATCCAATACCAGCGAATCAAAACTAGTGGTAGCGCTTGCGTCCTTGAATATTCCATACTCAAAGGATTTTTCGCCAGATTCTTCAGAAAAAGCCAGTCGCATGGACACTTTTTTACTTTTCCAGCCATTGCGACTCGAACCGCCCTGAATTTTGATCATAGCTTCGACCTGGGCTCCTGGCTCATTGCGACCATCCCAGTCAGGGTTTTCGGCTGTGACATCGGTTGATGAGAATTCGACCGATGTTCGCCGCTTCCAACGATCAGAGTCAGTCAGAGGATACGTTTTGCATTCTGCCTCACCACGAGACGCTCTTGCGACTCCCTCTTTGCTTGGGTTCATATAGATTCCGCAAGCGCTATCGAAAAGATCGTATTGGTCCATGACCAAAGAAACCATCGGTATCGACTTCATTGCGGCCGCGATTTCTTCAGCCGAGTGGTTCTTCAGGACTTTGTTATCCATTTCATAGTCCGCATTGACCATCGAACCATTTCCCCATTTAGAAGGGAAATCTGCGCCTGGCGATTTGGATTGCCGATTGATACCGGATGTGAACACATAGGTATGCGTGCTAATTCGACTTTGGGTACCGTCGTCGGCATATGCAATAGCGCGAAGGATTGAGGTAAATTTCGAATTATTGGGACTTACTTCGAAAGGACCAGTGTAACGGGTCCCATGAGTTTTCGATGGTTCGGAGCCATCTAGGGTAAAATAGATTTCCCAATTCCTGGGGTTGACCTTCCAGCTTTCGGCAATGGCATCAAATTCATCCTTCTTGGTGCATTGATACGCTTTGCCAACAAGCTTGCAGCGGGGTGGAACCACGGGGCTAACTAGACTTACTGTTACGCTGGATGCATCAATATAGCCTCGACCTGGGCAGGCGTTTGGCATGCCGTGCACGGTTGGGCAGGCACTTGCCAAACTTGCTTTTGCAAATGCCATTGCAGTCAAGATGATTTGAAAGAGAGCAACTCTCATGATTCAGACTCCTAAAGGCTGTGTGATAGTCGGCACCTAAATCACGGTGCCAAGTTTTCCATATGACGCGGATCATGCCCAGTCTCGAGCATGAGGGTGCCGCCAGATGCCTCAACGACATCCTGCCAAGAGATAAACTTAAAGTTAGCACCCGCCTCTGCACCGGTTGGACTCATGTTGGCATCATCGTGAGTGATAAAAATTCCGCCAGGATAATTGGAGCCTAGAAATACATTGCTGACATCAAGGCCATCCGGGGAGAATAAGGCGTCGATGCTACCCGATGCCTGGACGTGAAATGACATGATGTAGTTGTTGCTGAGGCGATCAAAGATTGCGGCGCAGCAATGATCGCCGTCTCCAGAATCAGCTTCATTCTGCGCAATAAGATAGCCCGTTCCGTTTGGACCGTAGTAAATGGACATTCCTTCGATGGAGTCGCGCATATAGAGACCTCCGATCTGGCTATCCATCAATTTGGTCCCAACCTCTTCAACTTTGTTGCTATAGCCGCTTCTTGGATGCCGCTGTGGACGTGCTGGAACCTTCCAAATAACATTGTGTTCGTCGGTAATATAGATCACAGCCCACTCGTCGTCAGCAACGCAAGCTTCGGTAATGGTTTTCTTACCCATAAAGATCTGTCGTACCTGCTGGATGGTTGGCTTTCCGCTGCCGTCGGCATCAACACGCCATTGCACGGAGATTCCTGGATCTTCCTGGTTGGAGATCAAGTACAGGGTATTGTCGTTTAGATCTTTATACATGCACATGCCGTGCGTTACAAACTTTGGGATTGCCTTCAAGCCATTTGCCGGCTTAAGCTCCATCGGGCTCGCTACAAACTCCACAACGCCATCAGGGCTGATCGTAAAGAAGAACATCTGCCGAGCTTCCTCGTCAGAGCCTACGGCAAGATCAACTGTTTTATTGCCCCAGCGAACGTCGTACCTGAGATCAATGTTATTGATGTATTCAAGAGGAAGATTGGGGTTTTGGAGCGGATTAAATGTCTGCAGGCGCTTGCACTGCAAATCGTACACATAAACTCCCGCACCTTTTACGGCCGCGATGACTCGGCTCTTGGCTGGGTCTGTTGGATGAACCCAGATCGCGACATCATCAGCCTGGCCTTCGTTATTCAAACCGTCCGTACGCAAAATAGCCTCGGTTTCGCAAACAGCTTTAACACCAACATTAGTGCGAGCACTAGCGTAAGCCGGTAGCTGCGCCCAGGTTGCAAGAACCAAAATCAACAATCTTTTCATGGTTTTTCCTCGCTGAGAAGACACTCGGTTGTCGTTAAATCACTTGCGACTGGTATACGCTTTCACGAAAACAAAGTAAACAAAAAATATTTATATTTTATAAGCCATTATCGCTCTATTGCCCTTTTGAATCCCCATATTGTCAATTGTTTAGTCAATGGCTAGGATTTCCACAGTGCGACGCGTTTAGATCTCCACTTTTTTCATTCCTATTGGGGCCTTAGGTTTGGTGACGCCTTGGCGCAATTCCTGCTTAAAGCTCTAGAAGGGCTTCCAACTTAAGTATCGATGCCTAAGGAGGTTTTTATGATCCGAGTATTTCTGATCGCAGTCGCCGTGGGTCTGTATATCGCTGCGTGCAATTCAGCGTCCTTTTCGGGCAAGTCCCGAAGCAATAAAGAAACTCCAACTTCTTCGTGCCATCCTGAAGTCGAAGTCTGTTCCGTCCCGCCCACAGATCCGATTTCGCCTCAAGGGCAAGGGTCCTGCAACCCTGCAGTGGAAGCATGCTCGGAACAGCCGACCCAAGTTTTTACTGTGGATCCGCAATCACCTGAAACACAAAAATCCGGGGATCCCGATTCTCAGAATCCCAATGCCCAGAATCCGAATGCTCAGAATCCCATTGCTCAGAATCCCAATTCACCTAACCCGACTGGTAGCGAACCACCGCAGGCCCAGACGCCTGGCAGCAACGTCGGGAGCAATCCATCCGCGACTCCACCAGCTGGTTCACCGCAATCACTGCCCCCGACTCCGCCGGTAGGGACTATAAATACGGAGGCCAAAGTTGGCTTTGGATTTGAAGATTCCGAAAATCTTGCGGGTGATCGCGACTTTATTGACTCAATCCTATGCTTCTCGGGCAAGTTTAATATCAACTATGCGACGGGGAAGGTCGTGGCCATAAGCAATCAAGCCGTGGATCTGACCATCAAAAGAAATTCGCTTATTCCCCAAGAAATAACGATCGAGAGAAAAACCAGTGGAATAACAACGCGCATCTACCACCGTACCAACCTCGGTCGCTCCGAATTAGATCATGCAACCGTTCAATTCCAAGCTGGCGACGAACTGATCGTTCACTTCCACGTCAAATACAGCTGGGCCAACCATATCGTTGATATCAATGTAACGCCCCCAAACCGGGCTATTCTTGTCGAAGCCGACAAGTGCCGCATCACTGGGATTTGATGGCTATAACTTTTTATTTCCCGAATCTCTCAAGATCTTTTGAAGGTATAGCCAATCAAATCGATTGGCGAACATGGGAGAAACTCACAGACTCACCTGACTGCATGCAATGTCATGGCAAAATGAATCATCTTGGTTTTGCTCTAGAGGGTTTTGATTCGCTGGGACGACATCGCGAGCAGGAGTTTGTCTACACAGATCAAAATGGAAACTATGTCCCCGTCGATCTCAATCTTGTGGCAACGCCAGAAATAATTCGTGGAGAAGGAGATTTGGTGAGGAACGGCAACGAATTTGCCAAATTGCTGGCAAATCATCCTGTCACAAAAAAATGCTTTGCCAAGAGAATGTTTAGATTCATTTTTGAACAACCAGAGACGCTGGAAGACCGATGCCTTCTAGAAAAAACGCAGGAAAACCAACCAAAGGATACCCTAGGGATAAAAGGAATGTATCGCGATTTCATTTTGAGAGGACAGGGCATATTGCCAGATGCCAACTGAATTATAGGTTAACTCATGATAAGAAAGTCTCGTCGTGAATTTCTTGATTACCTCGCTCGCATCGGCATGACTTTGCCTATTTTGCCGAGTGCGGTTAAAGCCGGCCCGATCGCAAATAGAAAGCGTCTCATCGTGCTATTTACTGGCAATGGGCAGTATGCCGATCATTGGTACCCCAAGACCGACATTGAGCTGGATGCTTTGGGCTCTCGATGCAGGGGAATACAATTGGCTAAGATCTCCGGCCCTATCTCTCTTATATTCGACGAATCTTTTGATCGGTTTCGAAGCAAAATCAATTTGATTCGAGGGATCGATTTAATTCCGGTCGATGTGGAACCACACGGTATGACTAAGGGCACCCTGTCGGGACTTGTTCGAGGGCAGGGACTGCGCCGATGTCGCTTTCGGGGTAAATCAAAGGCAATTCTCCAAGCAAAAATGTCCGGAGCTGCGGCGAATATTTCCCGCTTGCATAGGAAAATCCAAATTGAGTCCGCGCGAAGCGGAAAAATCGCGGCATAGGAAAAAAATGAGCTGAAAAGCCTTAAAATAGCCAAAATTTTCTATATGATCGCCTATGGTGAACCGTGCCCCCATCGATATTATAACTTACTGCGAGGAGATCCTTCAGTCGCTAAGGCTCCTTCAGGACACGATTCTGCTGAAAAAGCGGAGCTTTTTCAGCAGAATCTATCTAGGTATGCAGAAATTTCATGCAGGTTTCGTCCTGGACCTTCTCGCCAAGCTTGATGAGGTCGAAGACTATGCGACTGGCAGGACATTTCTAGACAACTCTTTGGTAGTTTGGATTGGAGAGCAGGCTGTCCGTCAAGCCGATACCGATTTGGATCTTGCCCATGACAGCAATGACCTGCCGGTATTTATGGTAGGCAGCCTCGGAGGAACCCTTAAAACCGGTCAGTATCTCAATTATCAGCTAGAGGGCATGCAAAAGCAGCGTTGGCCTCGATACTCTGTCGTTCCGGGCCTAAAATTTCCCTTTTTGGGACGCGCACTAAACGAGTGGCAGATTTCAGTGATGACTGCCATGGGTCTGAGTCCCGAAGAATGGGAGCGGAATGGTTTGCCTGGTTTTGGATCTTATGTCGGCAATTACGATGATCAGTATAGGATCGGAGACAGGAGATCCGTCTTGACGGAACTATTCACATAGCGCTAGCCAATTCAGACCATTCAGCAGAACAGTGTTTAGGTACCAAACAACGTGGTGTCTAGGACCTAGGCACTTGCAACGGCGCTCGCCATGAAATGCATTATATATTAATAAAGTCAAGATATTACGACTCAACCCAATCTAATCGCCATGGCCTAAACCTTGCAAGATGTCGGTATATAACCTGGAGGGACCCATGAACTACAGCACTCGCTACCCCATTATCACCAGCACCGAGCGCTTCAACCGTGGTTTGTTGAAGGCTGCCACCACATTGATCGTTGTCATGGCCCTGCTGCTTGGCTTGCAGTTTTATCGTGTCAGCGAAGCCAACACCATACTTCAGCGTGCCGTGACGACGAACGTCAAGAAGCCTGCCAGTCAAGGCATGTCCGACCTGGAAAAAGGACTTCAGAGCTTTCTTCTTGAAATCGGCAATAAGATCGAGAGCCTTGAGCGCTTCTTTGGCCTTGGAGTTTAAGCTCTGATTTGGTATGTGTTCAGTTACCGGCAAGGTTTTTATGAGAGGCAGGCTGCTACACAATGCACAAAGTTACTGTAACGACCGATGATTTGACCATCAATGTCGATGATGGGTATGCGCTCATCGATATGTGTGAAGATCACGATACCTCGATCCTTTTTGGCTGTCGCGACGGCGCCTGTGGTGCCTGCATGGTCAAAGTTCTGGACGGTCTTGACAAACTGTCCCCGATGCAAGACGACGAACGCGATTTTCTTGAAACCATGGCGGCTGAGCCTAATGAACGGCTGGCATGCCAGTGCCGAGTATACGGCGATGTCACCTTAAAAGTGTCCGATTGATCATGGCTCATGCTTGCCAACGACCCGGTCTCAATGGGTACCAGTTTCCGTCTGAGAACTCCCTGGTCGATGTCTGACAAAGGCCGGACCGAGAACCGGAGCGCAGCGATTACGGTCTGGTAAAGAGAGCGCCGGAGGCGCAGATCCAACGCAGCCAGAGATCGATCAGGGAGTTCTCAGACGGAAACTAAAGAAACAGGCTATTTAAGCAAGTTAGCCAAGCGCAAGACTCTGGCCGCCAAGGTGATTACTCGGCTTGAGGCCAACAATCCCGAT
Source organism: uncultured Oligoflexales bacterium (assembly GCA_964582405.1). Classification (GTDB taxonomy): domain Bacteria; phylum Bdellovibrionota_B; class Oligoflexia; order Oligoflexales; family Oligoflexaceae; genus CAZOSN01. The sequence continues at coordinate 15,666 of CAZOSN010000068.1, forward strand.
CCCCATTGCGAGCTTTATTACGAGACTCCGTTTCAGCTGCTGGTGTCTGTGGTTTTATCGGCACAGACCACGGATAAGATGGTGAACCGCTGTATGGTGCCGGTTTATCAATCGAAAAATCCACCATTCACTCCTGACACCGTGGTATCGCTCGGGGAAAAGGGCCTGCTTGAACTGATTCGACCGATAGGGCTTGCGCCCACCAAAGCTAAGAATGTCACAAACCTTAGCCGAATTTTGATCAACCAATTTGGCGGCTGCGTGCCCGATAATCGTTCGGATTTAGAAAGCCTGCCAGGAGTTGGTCGCAAGACAGCAAGCGTTATTCTGGGCGAGCTGTTCCACGAACCAACACTGGCCGTTGATACCCATGTTTTCCGCGTCACAAACCGACTCGGGCTACAGAACGAGAAAACCCCAGAAAAAGCAGAAAGCGAACTGCTAAAGATTATCGACCCAAAGTTTTTACCTAAAGCCCACCACTGGTTTATTCTGCTTGGTCGTTACACCTGCAAAGCGCAAAAGCCAGATTGCGCTCGTTGCCCCTTGAATGAACTCTGCCCAGCCTGGCGAAAGATTAAATCTGGGAAATGAATCCGCTGACCGCGCTCAGTATAGCTCAGAGCCTGTTTAAAAAGGCTCTCAGACAACTTTTTGGTCGAGCCCCTTGATCTGGGCAAGACGATTTTCGATCACGGGATCGTCGGTCTCGATTTCGAGTTTGAGCTTTTCCATCACGGGTAAATAGCGATTCATAAAGCGCTCGGCAATCCACGACCTACTCGGATCGACTTCGGCGTCCCAGACCAAGCAGCGAGCCTGCGCGGTCACTGCTTTTAGCTCGGTAATCCGCTCGGCATGAAGCAACGCGGGGGAAATATCGTCAAAACTCAAGATTTTCTTTGAAAGCGATTTAATGAGCTTCATAATATCGCCTTCCTTATTTGCATTGTACTGCGTTCGAGCATTTTGTCGGACTAGGCGGTACAGCACGCTCAAGATGGAGGAATTTAGAATCTGCCGCATCTTATAGACTTTGCGTTTCAGAGGTTTTTGTTCGGACAGGCCTTTGAGCCTCACACCGAGCGCAATTTCTGCAAACCCAGCTGGATCGCGCATGACCTGCTTGAGCGTGTCCTTCATGCACATGAGCGCTTGTATTTGCGAGGTTCCCTCATAGAGCGATAAGATAAGACTCTCACGCACGAACCATTCGGGCTTGTACTCCGTTGTAAAACCATAGCCCCCATGAATCTGAAGGCAGTCTCGCGCCTGAACAAAACTCCGTTCGCCAGAAAGCCATTTGATCAGCGGGGTCAAATCCCTAAGCTTACGATTAAAATTGGCGAGTTCCTTGTTGGCGTCCTCGCGTTCTTTCTTGGACAGATCGTCGCGTTTGATGTAGCGATTGCCAAGCTCGATCATCGACTGATAGTAGCCTGCCTGGTAGGAAACGCTGCGTAAAGCTCTGACCTCAACCTCCATATTGAGGAGTTTCTCGGCGATAAGCTCATGCTGCGCGATTGGCACGCCAAACGCTTTTCGCACAGCAGCAAAATTCTGGGCCTCTCGGAGAGCTGCTTCCATTTGCCCCAAGCCTTGGAAGGCGACTGCGACGCGCGCTTCGTTCATCAGGTGAAGCATGTACATAAATCCTTCGCCATTTTTACCGAGCAAATAGCCCACGCTCCCATCAAATTCCAAGGCGCAGGTTGCCGAACCATGCAGGCCAGGCTTTTCTTCAATTTTAGCCACCCTGAAGTTTTGCTTGCCGTCCAAAATACGCGGCACCAGAAAAAGATTGAGCGATTTCAATCCGCTCGCTCCCTTGGCGTTTTTGGCTAGAACCAAGCTGATATCACCGCAGCCATTGCTAATAAACTGTTTGTTTCCTGTAACGCGCCAGGTGCCATCCGGTTGTTCCTCCCCATAGGTACGGACATTCGCCAGATCCGAACCCACATCAGGCTCAGTCAAAGACATCGATCCCGACCACTTACCTTCAGCAATCGGAGGGATGTACTTTGACTTGATTTCGTCCGAACCAAATTTTTCGATGATTTGTGCAATTGAGCCATACCAAACGATATTGAGCAAAGTCGAAGGACAAGCGCGCGAGACAATCTCGCTCGAAATAAATTCAATCAGCGGCGGCCCTGACAATCCGCCATATTGCAGACCAACACTGAGCGCCGGACCACCTAACTCTTTGTACTGTCTGATATTTTCAGAGATGGCAGGTGGAAAAAATACCTCGCCATTTTCAAGCCGAAGATCTTCCTTAGCAACCTTGCTGGCATTGCTATCAAGCGTCGAACCAGCAAATCCGCCCACAGAATCCAGCAAGTTGAACCAAGTATCCCGGTACTCTTCCCAGGTCGTGGCGCTTACGTTATTTTTTTGCTCATCGGATACCCAATCAAATAGCTTCTTGAACTCGATCCGGTGTTTGAAATGCCACGCAATATCTTCGTTGTCCGTTAGAAAATTTCCCTTAGCTTGCATAACAACCTCCCGCGCAGACTAGAATGATATATTATTGCTGAATACGCCTGTCCTCGATACGATTTTTTTTCTTAATGTTTTTGCAATAGGTGCTCCAATGCGCATGCAACCTACGAAATTTTTGGGCATGTTGGCGCTAAGTTTGTGGTTGGTACCAACTCACATTAATGTCGCGCTGGCCAATGAGGCAAAACCTCAGGAAGCCAAAGGCGAAGGCAAAAAAAGCGATGACAAAAAGTCAAAACCCAAAGAGGGAGGGGAAAAAAACCAAAAATCCAAAGAGTCTGGCCAAAAAAAAGAAGCAAAGAAAGATGACCACGGTGGTGAGGGAGAAAAAAAAGAAGCAAAGAAAGATGACCACGGCGGTGAGGGAGAAAAAAAAGATTCTAAGAAAAAAGACCCCAAACCCAAGCGCAAAAATCCCCGCTGGCAGACAGTCGTTCCTAAAGATGCGGGCAAGGGCATACGTGATGAGTGCAGAACCGCGCTCGCGGGTCTCTATGTGTCCGCCTATAACGATGCTGAGACCTACGACCTCAAAGTGAAGTCTTTAGAAAAAAGCACCCGCGAGCTTAAGACTGCTATTATAGCAAAGCGAAGCGAGCTTGACGCGACCGTTTTGCGATATAAGGACGACCGATTTGATTTAAAGAGCGAACGCGCGATTGCAGTCCTCAAAGATCAAGTCAGGCTATTTGAGCATCACCTCACGGTAGACAGTGACTTGCTAGCCTCAGCCAAAGAGAAATATGCCGAAAACATCAAACGTCGGGATGACCTTGGCCAAAAACTCGAAGGAGTTTTCTCCATCGACCGAACCGTTCAGTCTCCAGGGTACAACATTAACGTGCAGTACCGGAGTGGTTGCGAAAAATACCACTGGGTTTGCCCTCTCCCAGAAGACCAAAGGAAGGCTTTAGACGCCATGCTCGGCCCGGTTTCTCAGATCACAGCGACTCCCGTTCCTGAATCCTGCCGCAAGTATGCTCAGACAATCGATATCAAACCCTAAGATCCTGTTTAAAAGAGTCAGTTTTTGGCTTTGTCAAGGCCATCTGAGTGACTGAGACTTTACATGTCTATCCGCATCACGATAAAATGGTGCGACCTTTGTCCATCTTAAATTCGCGGTCGCCATTCTATTGGCGCTTTGCCCTCATGCAACGTGGAGATCCCCATGCGTCTCGGGACTTTAGTTTTCATGTCGTTATTGTTCAGTCAAAGTGCTCTGTCATCCCCTGTTTCCAAACCCAAGAAAGTAGCCCCGGCCGCCGAGACCGATGCCTTGCCTAGCAATTCTGATCTCGACGATCCTGCGATTTGGATTCATCCGTCAGATTCGTCCCTGAGTCTTATCGTGGGAGCCGACAAGGGTGACAAAGTCGAATCGGGGGGCGTCGTGGTTTACGATTTAGGTGGACGCATTCTGCAACGGCTCAGTTCCCCTAACACCGACAATATTGACCTCCGCTACAGAGTTAAAGCCGCAGACTCAAGGATTGACTTGGTCGTGGCGAACGATCGAAAAAATCAGACTTTTATCGCATTCAAAGTTGATGGTGATAGTCGTAGGCTCGTACCCATCAAGGTTGCGAAGCCGAATTTTAAAGTCGAAATTTACGGCCTCTGCCTCTACCAAGATGTCCAAGATGATGTCGTCTATGCAGTGGCAACTGGTTACAATAAAAATGCCGAACTCTGGAGGCTTGATTTTACTGATGACAATAGGATCGAGCCATTTTTGGCCCGCGAATTTAAGATCAATTCGATCAACGAGGGTTGCGTTGCTGATGATGCGTTGGGTCGGCTCTTTGTTGCCGAGGAAACAAAAGGAATCTGGCAATTTGATTTAAAGAATCCACAAGATCAAGGTCACTTGGTTGCTCAAGTAGGTAAAAACAATCTTAAGGCTGATCTCGAAGGAATGGCACTTTATCAAGGAAAGAACAACGAAGGGTATCTTCTGTTATCAGTTCAGGGCAACAGTACGTTCGCGGTTTTCGATCGATTAAACCTAAATTATCTAGGAACCTTTGCCATTAAAGGTGGCAATGGAATCGATGGTGTGACTGATACGGACGGCATAGAAGTGACTTCATCTCCACTAGGATCTCAATACCCGACCGGTCTTGTGGTCGTTCATGATGATCCCAATGAGGGGCAGAATGGGCCGTCTTTTAAATTGGTTCACTGGTCCAGTATTGCAAAAGCGCTCAATCTAAATATCGCGGCAGGTCAAGCTGAGTTCTCAGACGGAACCTAGCTGTGAAATGCCAGAGAAAAAACAGCTCAGTGCTCACAAGCTCAATAAAATCTGATTGCGGTACCGGGAGCCATCCGCTATTGTTTGACTCCTGATTTTGATGGAGATACCGCAATGGAATCCTGGACTCCCGAGGTGCTTAAGGAGCATTTGGATCTAAATAAACGCGTCTTTCTTAAGCTTTACAAAAAAGGCTGCGGCATCTGCAAGCTGTCCGAGCCCGCGACTGAAAGACTACAGACCAATAATACGCATGACCTGATCTTTGGCAAAATCGATGTCGAGGATTACCCTGATCTTCTCGACTCGAGCGGAACTGAGGTTCTGCCCGCGTTTTATGTTTTTGCCGATAAAAAACGCCGTGGCACCTTCTTGGGATTTAAGGGTCTTAAAAAACTTCAGGATTTTGTCGATGGCTGCTTCACCTAGCCAACATCCTATCGATTGGCCCATCTGCCAGCACAATGGCAAGACATTTTGAGGCGATACCCTTTCTGGTTATTGAGCTTTTCTTGAGCAGGATGCGAAAAGCGAGACATCTGTCCAGTATTTCTCACTCAGGTATGGCTGGTGGAGCCAGAGGCGAGGGAATAGGTGGAACCTTCGCTTTCTTTTGCAAGGCCTCCCGCAGCAGGCGAAGGCTGTATGCTATATCATCGGTCTTATAAGAAGAAGGATTTTTAATCTTAACAACACCCTCAAGCAGCTTAATAACTTTCCTGGCAAGATCTTGGGCCCCAGAATTTTGAGGATTTTGAAGCGCACTTCTTACGTCAGCGACATAGCCATTGATAGTATCGACTCTTGCTGGTGGCACTCCGATGATTAGCCCTCGCTGTATAACCGCGGCTTTGGCAAGAACATCGCCGAGGCGTGCCGCTTTTTCTAGCAGCTCGGTCGCGGGAATGTATTGATTTAGATCAGGAACGTTTAAATATATGAAAGCGAGATTTCTCATCGCACCTGGGATTTCCCCGTCAACGGCATCTTCCAGTAAATGCAGGACCCGATAGAGCTGCGTTTTGTCGCTCTGGCTGGTGCTTATTTGTCCTTTGAACTTAAGTGCCAGCTCATAGGCGGATTGTGCGTCCATCGTCGCTCGACGGATGATGAGCCTCGGAAAGTTTTGATCATAGAGAATTAAATTTCCAATATGGCTAACTTTGAATACCTCCCCGTTTAGGTTGTATTTTCTGCTGCCATTTTGTGGGATATCCTTAAAATCATCTCTATGAACAATGACTTCTGCTACATTTGGTAGCTCTGGCACATCGCCTTGCCAACTATCCGCAACTCTGTAGGCTAGAGTTTCTCCGGGCCTTTGAGGATTGGGCAGATGCAGATAACGGTCACCCTCCTCATTCGTTCTAACATCAAGCCTGCTATCAACCGGTCTTGGTTCAGCTCGATTTGCTGAATTCGCCTGCTGATTCTGGCTGCTGTGAGACGTTGCAGCATGGCCTTTTTGAACAAGCGCGACCGCGCCGAACTGTTCATCTGCGAAATTGCCGCTACCGCCGCCCCTCAAAAACAATCTGACCGCCACCAACTCGGACGGTCGATAGTCGCCATTTCGATCGTTAGAAGCCTGAACCTTGGTACGGAGATGCTCAAGATCGTCCACCGAAACCATCAAGTCGTCTGAGTATTCGGATTTTTGTTGCGAACGAGTGTCTACCTCGGGAGCGGTCTCCTCACCACGATTGGAATAACTATTTTGCAAAAAAGATTTGCACCCAATCAATGCCACAGCCATTATTAGAAGCAAGGCAACTTGCAGAGTTGAACTCCCATGATCGGACTTGCCTTGAGTCAAATTATATTTGGACGTTCCATTTTGCATGAAACAATTCCTTAGAGCATTTTCTGAAGTTGCGACTGAATATACTGCTCGTCTAGATGATCCTGAAAAATCTCTCGAAGTTCTTCGATATCGCGCAAATCTAGGGACCGCCCCGCAATCGTTTTCAATACAATAAGATCTTCGGGAGTCGCCACAGAGACCTTCGATTTTCCTAAAGTTTTAATCTGCGCACGCTGAATAACGCTCTCACCGATAGATTCAGCAGCGATCAAAATATCTATTTTTACGCTGCGAAATTTTGCGATGAGTTGAAAGTCACCTTTTTTTTCCATTTTAATTCGGTGAGATTTGAGGATCGACTTTAGGAGGTCAATATCCTTGGCCAAAATATAGAAATCAAGATCAATCGTCGAGGCGCGACCTCCATGAAGCAGGACCGCGAACCCACCGATGATACAATATTGCAAGTGAGCGGATTTTAGAATCTTCAAAAATTCTTCAATGCTTGCGAGCACGATACTTCTCTATTTTTTTGACTAAAAGGTCAGTGAAAGATGGAATATTTTTGCTTCTCGTAAATCCGCGGGCCTCTACTATCGAATAAATCATCGGCAGATTAATTTTTGAGAAAGCAATTTTTGATAACTCATTGCGAGTTGCTAACTCCTTGACATACTGAATAACTTGTTTCTTTTGGTTGGAATCAAGACATTGAAAGGCTTGAATGAACTCAGTCTTAGCATGCACCTTAGCCAT
>CAZOSN010000069.1:0-21981 GCA_964582405.1 uncultured Oligoflexales bacterium
ATTGGGGGACTTACCAGTCCCGGAATGGACCCACAAAATCAGCTGACGAGGCAAAAAAACCAATTTTTATTGAGATTAGGGGTTGTCAACGTTTTATATTCCTATTCTTCTTGATTCCCAGCTATTTAGCGGGGTATCAAGGAACCCAGAAGAATGCGGAAATTTTATTTATTTTCAATATGTTGAGAGCCAAACGTCAACAGCCCCTATTCAAGGAATACCAGTGGCCCCAGCGGATCGCCATACTCCCTGTATCTGCTCGACTGCGTCCAGTATTTCTTATCTAAAAAAGATCGAAGTTCCTTGTGGGCAGCATGATTGCGAGTAGCACTAAGCGCACTGAGGCGCAAGAAATAGGCATGGGGGAGATCCTTATTCCCGGCGAGTACGCCATTGATGGTCGTTAGTGCTGTATCTGCATGACCGGTTGTGATCTCGTTTTCAGCCTTTAACAATTCTTGCCACATTTGAATCCGGGCCGCGTATTGGGGCTGCTTTGTCGCGATATTCTTGAGGCCTAAGTAAACGCTATCCAGGCTTCGACCACGGTTGGCTCCAACCAGAGCAATCCCGATCGCATAGACCGATTCCCAAGTTGCACGGCTCTTTCCAGCAATTTGAAACTCCATGCCTGCCCTGAGGTAGGCAGCCTGCGAAGGGCTGCTACCCATGATCAAAAGGCCCTTAAGATGGCGAACAACATTGTCGTTCTGGTTGGTTGACAGGTACGAATTTGCAAGCCCCAACCCTTCATCAAATTTTGCAGTCGCGAGCAAGTAACGTATCTGCCAGATCTGGTACACCTTGGTACGCTTTTCATCGAGACTGAAGTGCTCGCGTAAGTAATTGGGAACTGCGCTGAAGAACTCATTTTTAAGAAGGCCTTTGTGCTTACCCCTCATACTTTCGATCATAATGTATTCTATATAACGCTTGGTATTCAGCGCTCCTGAAATCTCGCTTGGTTTATTAACTATCCTGGCAAAATCTCTGTCTCGACCGTTGCCCGCTAGAAAATTAAAAAGATCTACAAGATCATCAGCGCTCTTGTTAGTGTCTGACAACTTCTGCACGGCCCGACTTATATCCTTAAATCCCGAGCCTCCCCCTCGCAAATAAAGCAATTCAGCCATCGCCTCGTAGATCAACCTCTTGAGGCCGATGTCATCTGCTGCTTTCACAGCATCCTGAAGTCTGGATCCTGCCTCCGAAAAGTCTTGACGTCGGATGGCATCCAAGGCTCCGGCATAGTGGATATAACCCTGAAATTTTTCCAGTTCCGCTAGGGTCGTGGCTTTTTTATAGAAGTTCGGATCGGCACCCGTAACGCGAAAATCCATGGCGAGTGCTAAAAACCGCCCGACGCACGTGATCTCGTATTTCCAACTTGGGCACATCCGCATCACCAGAGCCTGGGCTTCAGACTCTCGCCAGGTTGAATTCATAGCCACAATCATCTGGAGATATTCCGTGTCCGTCTCCGTGGTCCAAATTGATGGAAAGGCAGCATGAGCGTCACGAAACCTAGGGGCATAGTCATACATATTGATAAACTGCTTGCGGAAGATCAAACAGCTTCGAATAGAAATAAGTTCGTTAGATAAGCGTACCTCTCTAGCCGATTTACTAGCAGCTTCGCGCAAGAGCTGTGCGCAAGGCGACTGGTCGGTTTTTGCAAGTTTCATCGCCGCAGCCGAAACTGGATCATTGCTGCCGTCGTCGATTCCTAGGATTTCGCGCATTACCCATTGTTTTGCGTACAGGAACTTGGCGGGCTTATAGAAATACATTCCAACAATGCAGCCAACAAAAGCGGCTGCAATCCAAAAGTAGGGCTTCCACGATTTTTTCTCCGGCTCCCTATATTCGAGAGAGGGAACGGCGCCCAAATCATCAAAAGGATCATGACCAGGTTCAGACATGCGCTTTGATTTTTTCACCTCTTGATACGGAATACCACGGAAAAATACCCTCTAATCGGGACTCCTCCAACCCTTACATCATCGGGTGATTCTTCAAGTTCCTTGATGATATCGTTGTATTTTGACCAAAGGTAATGATGGATGCCGCCCGTTAGAACCCCACCTTGCGGCCCACTATGCAGACCTTTTCCTGTAATAACTTTAAGAAAAACATTTTCTTTTTGCATTTCTCCCAAATGTGCGCTTATCCAGCGATCGATGCGACATTGGGCGTCAGCCAGGGTCAGGCCATGAAGATCTATTTCATGCAGACGAGGCTGGCTTTTGTTATTTCGAACGGCATTCAGGTCGCCCGCCTTCGGATCTGCGAGTTTATCCGAGATATCATCAGCAGACATATGGTCAAGAGCTTCTTTGAAGATCTTCATAGCATCAGGTTCGAGCGCTATAGTTAAATCTCCAAGCGATGACAGCTTTTTTATCGCTTTTTTCTTTTTTCGACTCATGGCCCAACCCTTGCCAGATCGACGGCACAAAAGGCGTTGACATTTTGCCCTTTCAATCACAACATCGGCCACGAGGAGGGTAATATGAATATCGATTCCCAACAAGCCATCGAAAAATTTCAAGAACTTTCACAATCAAAATCCTTTCTAGGGCAGGAATTTTTGACCTGGCTTTGGTACACAGTCGAGGCAAAACGAGGTGAGTTTACACTCGCTGGATTACCGTCGCGGGACAAACAGGTTGAAATTTGGATAGACAACAAAATCACCCTGGAGTCCAGTCAATCCATGGCCAATAAGCACCTACTGAGGGGTGGCCAACCGGGCTCTAGCCCCGAAGCCACGACGGCCCTTCGGTGCGGCAAATATGTTACAGAAATTGCCATAGGACTTGCACACGACGAGCTTGAATGCAGTTTCGTTCTTAATTCCAAAGACTTAAACCCAAAGGCATTGGGTTTTCCAAACATCAAACCATCGCCAGAGCATGAAACTATCGATTTAATCACATCACGTATTCGCGCCATCGAAACTGTGACGGACGTCCTAGATCAGCTATTCCTTCAGTTTATTGATGCGCGAACCGATCAGGATTGGGAAACGAAAGGCCTGGATGACATCCGAGGCTGGATTGATCACCGCAATCATGAAGATCGCAAATACCATTTATTTTTTAAATCCAAAACCGTTGTAAGAAAAAAGCGACTCCGATACTTCTACTCGTTGACGACATGAATCGCGCCGACCTCTTCAAGCATGCGTACGCGATGGCGTACGTCACGCTACTATCCTTAATTCCCTCGTTGGCTGCAATATTCGCACTATTTTCGCTATTTACTCCTGCACTGGGCAGCAATGGAGAACTCATCAGCCAGCTCAAGGATTTTGTTTTGCAGAACCTCGCAGCTGGCAGTGGCGAAAACGCCGTAAAATTCATCGACAGCACGCTAGCCAACTTAGATGTGGGTAAAATCGGAGCCACTGGCCTCGCCGGCATGCTTTTTACCCTTATTCTTCTGCTTCGACAGATCGAAATCGCACTCAACCGAATATTTCAGGTGCAGAGAGAGCGTAATTTTTTTTCGAGGATCATCTCATTTTGGACCTACTTAACTTTGGGCGGATTCATTGCATCTGTCGTGGTCGGGGCAACGTCAGGCTATAAATTGGCTAGTTTTTCGGAAGCTGCAGACCCGATCGCGCAATCTCCGATCGCAAACTTCATGGTATCGTTTGCCGGTATGGTTGTGGCATTCACCCTCGTCTACAAGCTGATTCCAAACCGCACCGTACCCATGAAACAAGCTTTTTTCGGGGCGATCCCAGCGGCGATCCTCCTCAAATCATCGGGTTTTGTCTTCGCGATCTACACAAAATTTTCAAGCTATCAAGCACTCTACGGGGCACTGGCTGCTATTCCGTTGTTCTTATTTTGGCTCTACATGATATGGGTTATCGTCTTATTCGGAGCAGTGTTTGCGTGGCGTGCAGGCCAGGGGTTTACAAAGCAATCCACCACGGAAACTCAGGAGGAGTTAACCAATTCGCTTGCCGAACTGCGCAATCATGAAATCCTCGCTATACTTCCCATCCTGATTCTTGCTTTTATTCACAAGAAATTTCTTTCCGGTGATAGGCGAGGCGCGGCATGTCAGGATCTATATCGTGAACTTGACCTTCCGGAGGCTTGGGTAGATCGCGCTGTGGAGTGTTTGGTGGACCTTCGGTATATTCAAATAAGCACTCCGACTGATTCCGTAGATCCAAGTTATTTCCCTACCTGTCCGGCAAAAAACATCAATTTGCAAGAAGTGAGGCAAAAGCTTACCCAGGATGCCCTTGACTGGCTAAAACTTTGGGAACCGCCAGGGAGCAGCAAATTGCCAAGGTTAGCTCTTGAGCTTCTTTCGGAGACAACACCGGCACCCGAGACAACTCTCGATGAACTCATTTCAGATCACGCCTGAGCCTTTGTTCTTATCCGACTATTCTTTCAATGCAATGACTGGACGAGGCTTGGGCGCTAAAAAAGCAAGCGTCGAGAGAATTTTTGAGCGCTGACTCGATGATAATTTGCCATTGCCGTTATCAATCGACTTAGTTTCGGGAATAAAGATTCGAAAGACGGAACCTTCACCAAGTTTGGACTCAACTCCAATCCTGCCCCCATGTAGTTTAACCAAAGCCTGAGCTAAAGATAAGCCAATCCCAAAACCTCCAAGCTTGCGATTCCTAGCCGTATCAGCTCGATAAAAAGCATCAAAGAGGTACGGCAAATCTCGCTCATCAATTCCCTCACCCTGATCTTTAATCGAAAAAACAAGTTCATCGCCGACAGGTGCTACTTCAAACTCAACAGTTTTCCCTGGTTGTGAATGCTTGAGGGCATTAAGAAGAAGGTTTTTGATCGCAAGTGATAGATAGGTAGCCCCAACTCGGATAGGCCGATTTCCGAAAATGTTGAGATTTAAAGACACTCCTTTGTCTTCGAAATTCTTGCGAACATCCCGTACAATTTCCTCAATAAATACCTCAAGTCCAATCTCCTGCCACTTGAGATCGATCGACTTTCCCTGGGCTCGAGCGAGAAGAAGTAAGTCCTCGACAATTTTAGACATGCTTTTAGACTCATCTGCAATAACGCTCAAGGCTTTCTTGTATTCGTCCTTTGTTCGATCCCGGCGTAGAGCCAATTCTGCCTCTCCTCTTAAAACTGCAAGAGGAGTGCGCAGCTCATGGGAGACGTCGCCAGCAAAGCGCCTTAACCGTGCAAATGCGTCTTCTAAGCGATCGAGCATCTGATTAAAGGTGACGATCAATGTCCTGAGTTCATCATCCGCGCTGGTCAGAGTAATCCGCTTGTCAAGGTCATTTGCCGAAAGACCCTTTGCGGTCGCTGTAATCCTCGTTACCGGTTTGAATGCTGCCTTAGTTAGCAAATACCCTAAAAAAACACTGATCACTAGGGCGGAGCTAAGGCTAATAAGAAGCATAATTTTCATCTGGCGTATCATGCGATGGGTGGGCTCTAGAGCAGCTCCGACCTGAATGAGTTCGCCCGTAAAATGCCCTTGCGACATCACTGGAAGCGTGACCTGACGGAGCTGGGGCAAAACGCCCCCACGTTGGGGGAAGGTTTCGAACGTTGCAAGGCCTTTTTCAGCTCGGGCTAGCGTGTATGGTGTGACAGGCAAACGAACCGACATATTGGAGGATCGAGCGCTTATGTTGCCGCTCAGATCGACCATTTTTGGATAGGAACGTACCGCTAGTCTACGGCCTTCGGCGAATTCATCCCAAACCGACCACCAAAACGGTGAATTGCGTAGGCGCAAAGAATCAAACTGACCAGATCTGCCCTCCTCCCGCATGGTTTTTGCCGAAGTTATCAGAGTGGCGTCCAAAGAATCATAGATATTCTCCTCGATGAATCGCGAAACGCCTACACCCACGCAAACCAAGATAAGTGCCATCCAGATTGCATGACCAAGCGACAACCTAAGCCGGACCGGAATCCGATCAATAAGCTGGAAGGCTTTCAGTTTCTTGACCAACTTTGTCACCGCCGCCTTCTCCTGAAGCGTCTAACATGTATCCGTGACCCCTCATGGTTTTGATTAGATGCGAGCCCCACGCTTTATCAAGCTTGTTGCGCAAATAACCAACATAAACATCAACCACATTGGAAGTCGGCTCAAAATTCATATCCCATACGTGCTCGGACAGCTGCGTGCGCGTTAGCACCACCCCAGGGTTTCGGGCGAAGTATTCAAGCAGAGCGTATTCCTTCGCAGTAAGATCAATCACCTTGCCATCGCGCTTAACCTCGCGACGCGATGGATCGATACTAATTGGACCAACCTCTATCAGAGTCTTGCCCGTAGCACTTTGACGGCGCAACAGCGAACGGACGCGAGCCAAAAGCTCATCGACAGAGAAAGGCTTGGTCAAGTAATCATCCGCGCCTTCGTCAAGACCATTGACGACATCGTCGCTGGAATCGCGAGCAGTCAAAATAAGAACAGGGGTATTGACCCCACCGTTTCTAAGATTCTTAAGGACAGTCAGACCATCCTTAATCGGCAGCATCAAATCAAGGATAATCACATCATAGGGATTTTCAAAACCTAACCATTCGGCTTCCTGGCCATCCGCCGCGTAGTCAACCGCGTAAGATTCTTCGCGCAAGGTACGACACAGGAGATCCCCTAACGAAGCATCGTCTTCAACTACTAGTAATCTCATAGCTATAACCTCATTTTGAAGGAAGTTCCGCAACAAAGACCAGCGGACCATTAACTTATATTTTATTTTTATTTATATGAGAACTCTTTAAGATAGATCCGAACTAACCCCCGAAAAACTAATCAAAAAAGGCAAGCCAAATTGGAGTATATTTTTGCTGTCCTGGCCAGTTCAGCCATAAACTTCTACCAAAAACTGTCGAAACCCATAGGGAGCGTCCCCAAATTCTGACCCTATTTCGAAGAAGGAGTGAGCCATGGCGAAATACCTCGAGCCTCTCACTGAAAAAGATCTAAGGATTCCCGCTATTTTGTCAGGTGTTCTTTGCGCGTGCATCGCTGTCGAATTGACGAGACGCGATGTGCCCCTCTATCAGACACTGTTCGGAATGAGCGCTTTATTCCTGACTGTTACCGTCTATTTCGCAACGCTGATGGGCAAAGCTACTCGGTGGGTTAGGCATTGGACCACCGAAAAGCCTGCCACAGTCTTATTGATTCCTACATTTTATATGTTGATCTACTTACTCTATGGGCTGGGAACAACTGCTATTTCGGTTGAGGGATTTCTCTCGGTAGCGGCCTATACATTCGGACCAACGATTGTTCTCTTGATTGCCCGCCTTGCAAAGATGAGGATCGGTATCCCAGAGGTCGTATTTCTCCTAGCGATATGGCTTCCTGTCGATATGGCGACCATCCAAGAAGCCTGGCCATGGCCCCTAGGCGTCGGAAAAAATGCCTTCACCATTCCCATGGGGGTCTGTTTGACTATCCTGCTGGTATCGGGATTTCGCGATGCGGTTGACTTTAATTTCTCTCCTCCACGCAATTGGAGGGATTGGTTTTTTGCGCTTAAATGCCTGGTCGTTTTTATTGCGCTCGCTATTGCGTTTGGATTTGTGACGGGATTCATCACATTCAATCCGCGCCATACGGATTTCTTAAGCATCTCTGGTGCCTACCTGGCGACATTTCTCTTGGTCGCAATACCCGAGGAGGTATTTTTCCGAGGTTTTTTGCAGAATCTCCTGGAAAAATTTCTAGGGTCATCCTCGCGAGCTTTGATTGTAGCCTCGATCGTATTTGGATTGGCGCATGCCAACAACACCCCTCAACCAGATTGGCGCTATATTTTCATTGCAAGTATCGCTGGCGTATTTTATGGCATAAGTTATAAACGTACTGGTAGCTTACTTCCAGCCATTTTCGTACACACGAGCGTCGATGTTGTTTGGATAAGCTTTTTTTATAAGTAGCTTCGACACAGACGCCAAGCACTATAAAATCGCCAGTGACGACTTTTAATCTCCGAGGTTTGACAATGACCAACCTGCGCCATGCCGTCATAACTGGAACTGGCAAATATATCCCAACTCAAAAGGTTCTCAATACCGACTTAGAAAAACTGATGGATACATCCGACGAGTGGATTCGCAAGCGGTCCGGAATTTCCTCTCGGTATTACGCCGACGAATCCTGCTGCACATCAGATCTGGCGCTAGAGGCTGCAAGACAAGCTCTAACTTCCGCCCATCTTGAGCCCTCCGACATCGACTTGATTATCGCGGCAACTTTGAGTCCGGATCATTATTTTCCAGGTATTGGCGTCAAGCTTCAGCATAAATTGGGCCTTACGACCACACCTGCAATGGATATACGCAACCAATGCTCAGGATTCATTTACTCGCTTAATGTTGCGCAGGCATTGATAGGGATTGGTCAGTATCGGCGGATCCTGGTTGTTGGCGCGGAACTCCATTCCAAACTCATCAATTTTTCGACCCAAGGGCGCGATGTCGCAGTGCTATTTGGTGATGGCGCTGGAGCTATAGTGCTTGAGGCCTCTGACGATTCGGATCGGGGGGTAAAAGCATGCCAACTCTATTCGCAAGGCGAATTTGCCGATCGGCTGTGGATCAATCGGCCTGGTACCAGCGGCCGACGGTTTATCGAAATGGATGACATTGAACATGGCAGGCACCTCCCAACCATGGACGGTCGCTATGTATTCAAACACGCTACTAAGAGGCTTGAAGAAGCTGTAACAAGTATCATTGCGTCCCAAGGCCTATCGATCGAATCGGTGGATCATTTTCTATTCCACCAGGCCAATATAAGGATCAATGAACATGTAGCGGAATCCCTAGGAATTCCGCTTAGCAAAGTGCACAACAATATCGAGAAATACGGCAATTGTTCGGCCGGTTCGCTACCCATTCTCCTTGATGAATGTGTCCGGGAAGGACGGATCAAAAGAGGTGATCTAATCTGTCTTGCGGCATTTGGAGCGGGATTCACGTGGGCTTCAAGCTTGGTGCGCTGGTAGCAATAAAGTCGGGTATCACAACTTCCATCGACTTCCCACGACCCAAATGCTGACCGATCTATTCTTTGACCACGGCCCCGCTTATCATTTTATTTAGCCTCAAAGGTCTGGACGCTCGGAGCAACTCCAGGTATTTATGTTTAAAGTCCCTTTGCAATTCCTCGGCCTATAGGAAAATGGACCCATGCCGACACCAAACCCCCTTCATTCTCTTGACTTAAGCAGTGATCCTTATGCAATGGATCAGGATCATAAGTCGGTCTGGTTTCAAGCTCAGTTCTCGCGACTTACCGAGCATCACTACCTTAATTGCCCAAGCTACCGCAATATCGTGGACAAATTGTTTGGTGGGTCCCGAGGTGGGGTCAATCTGTCGGAATTTCCGTTTTTGCCCGTAAGCTTATTCAAAACAATGACCCTCAAAAGCATCTCAGAGGAAGAAGTCTTTAAGGTGCTAACTTCCAGTGGCACCACGGGTCAGACTGTAAGCCGAATCTACCTTGACAAAGAAACGGCACAGATTCAGACCCGGGTTCTTGCCCATATTGTCGGCCAAGTCGTATCGCGCAAAAGACCCCCGATGCTTATCATCGACAGCCAAAGCGTTCTCAGGGACCGTACAAGTTTTAGCGCGCGCGGTGCCGGAATTCTTGGGATGGCAACGTTTGGCCGGGAGCATTTTTATGCCCTTGATGACCAGATGAATTTGAGACTTGACGAGCTCAACGCATGGTTAACAAAACATTCTGGCGAAAGAATTTTTGTTTTTGGTTTTACTTTTATGGTATGGCTCCACCTTTTCGAAAGATTCAAGGATTCTGGAATTGACCTGAGTCGAGCTGTACTGTTGCACGGCGGTGGTTGGAAAAAGCTAGCGGAACGAAGCGTGTCGAACCGAATTTTCAAGGAAACGCTTTGCGATGCATTTGGCCTCTCTCAAATCTACAATTTCTACGGCATGGTAGAACAGGTCGGTAGCATTTTTATGGAATGCAGCGAAGGCAATCTCCACGATTCCATTTATTCAGATATTTTGATCCGCAATAGAGACAATCTCAGCGTCTGCGCGCCAGGAGAACCCGGCTTGATACAAGTTGCAAGCCTCCTTCCTCAGAGTTACCCAGGTCACAATTTACTAACGGAGGACGTCGGCGTCCAACTTGGGACAGACGACTGCGCCTGCGGTAAAAAGGGAAAATATTTTCAAGTTTCAGGACGCGTGCCAAAAGTCGAACTTCGGGGCTGCAGCGATGTCTACCAACAGTAGGGAGTATGCGCGATGCTATTTGATGTCCTGACCCAAGATAATCCTTGCACACTCGATCAGTGCCTTGCAAAAACAAGAGAAGCCAAGGCTATGATGCCGTTCAGTGCCTTGACGCTTGAATTCTGTCAGACTTTGTCGACGACGATTTTTGCGCGCCCCGAGCACAAGAATCATCCAGATCTTGCTGCTCTGGCATTTTGGTTGCGAAAGGCGAATATAACTCAGCTAGCCAAACTGATGCCAGACAACCCTTCTTTCGTGCCAGTTCCACTAGGCACCGTCTTGCATTTTGCCCCAAAAAACGTGGATACTATCTTCGTTTACTCATGGATATGCTCGTTTCTATGCGGCAACCGAAATATAATCCGAATCTCAGATTCAAGTCGCACAAGAATTGCCCCTCTGATTGATATCATCAGACTACTCTTCAAAGACGACAGGTTTAAGCACCTTGCGGACTCCCAATTCGTGGTGAGCTATCCGCATTCGGATGAGATTTCTCAGAAACTCTGTGATCAGACAGACCTTCGCGTGATCTGGGGAGGTGACAGCACGATACAGGCGATTCGGAAATACAGCCTGCCAGCACATGCGCGGGATCTACCATTTCACGATCGGTCCTCGCTTTCCATAGTCAATGCTGAAGCTTTTCTAGCGCTATCTCCAACTGATCGGGAAAATTTGGGACTGAGTTTTTACCGCGACGCATCTCTCTTTGATCAAAAGGCATGCTCTTCGCCTGGGATGATAATATTTGTCGGACCGAAACCCGTAGCCAAAGAAGCCTTATCTGTGTTTGGACACATTTTAAGACATCAATACAACAAAAACCACGCAACCAGCGAAACCGGATCATATCTAGATCAGCTAAATTTTGCATTCACCCTAGCCTCAGAAGATCGAATCGCGTCCTGCCGAATTCAAGAAAAAGATCCGTTCATCATCGAACTCAACGATGCGCGCGACTTTGTCCGTGATCATCCTGGTGCGGGCATTTTTCAAATGGCAACGATGGAATCGCTTTGCGACCTGCCCCAATCAGTGCAACGCAAGGACCAAACTTTAAGTCATTTTGGATTTAAGCACGAGGAGCTACGGAGCTTGACACATGAGCTTCTTGACAGAGGGATCGATCGCATGGTGCCTTTCGGCAAAGCCCTAGATTTTGGTGTGGTATGGGATGGAAAAAATCTTTTTCATGAATTTACCAAGCTCCTAGGGATCGGAACTTGATCACACCTCCGCCAAATTTGACGGTTATACCTCCGATCGAGCCTATCACCCAAACTGGCTTAGAAAACCAATCATATAGCTTTCCGCAGCACAGCGGGACTAATCGAGGTTGATGCAATGATCCAAAAGGTCGAAAAGGATAACGTCCTCTACTCGATGATCTACAAGTCCGCCGAAGCTTTCCAAGAGAACCCTGCATTTTTTACACCAGAGACCGCATTTTTACAGACGGGTATGTTGCAATACCCAAAGGGTTCACACATTTCGGTCCATACTCATCGCCCAATCGATCGAACGATTACCTCGACAGAAGAAGTTCTCTATATTGCACAAGGTCGGCTCAGCGTCCGCATTTATGACGAGGATGCAAACCTTCTTTATCATGATAATTTAGAAGCAGGGTCGCTACTCTGTCTATTTAAGGGGGCCCACGGTTTTGACGTGATCGAAGATACCACGGTTGTCATGGTCAAGCAGGGTCCCTATCACGGCCGAGAGCTCGACAAGAACGAATGCTAGAGGACCGCGCACGATGACCACCGCCCCGCTTAGCGAAAGGCTTCGCCCCAAGACTTATGACGATTTTGTAGGCCAAGAGACTATTTGGAATCCCAGAAGTCCTCTCTATCAGCTGGCAAAAAGTGACTCGTTTCATTCTTTGGTTTTCTGGGGACCTCCTGGCACGGGCAAAACTACACTTGCCGGGATTATCGGAAAATCCAGTGGCCACGACGTTGTTGCCGCTTCTGCTACCAATACGGGTGTCAAAGACCTCCGTGAGATGATCCAACAATCCGAACTGCAAAGAAATCATGGTGGCAAGTCCATCTTGATTTTCCTAGATGAGATCCACAGATTGGCCCGCAATCAGCAGGATGTTTTGCTCCCCGCCGTAGAATCTGGAGCCGTCAAGCTCATCGGAGCAACAACCGAAAATCCGTCATTCGAAGTAAATCACGCGCTTCTATCACGAAGCCTGGTTTTTCAATTTAAAGCGCTTTCACAGGACAACGTTCGGCGGCTCATTGAGCGAGCCAATGCGTCCACTGAAAAGGTTTTACCCGAATTAATCATGGAAGCAATTGCTGCGGCATCGGAAGGTGACGGCCGACGTGCACTAAATCTCACCGAGGCTATGCACAGCGTGGATTTTAACAATTTTACGCAAGACGACCTTCATCTATTCGAACCATTGCTTGGCGGAGCTATTGCCCACTACGACAAAGACCGCGACCAACACTACGACACCATCTCGGCTTTCATCAAGAGCATCAGAGCAAGCGACCCCGATGCCGGGATCTACTACCTTGCGCGGATGCTCGAAGGCGGCGAAGATCCGCTTTTCATCGCGCGGCGCCTGACCATTCTTGCCTCCGAAGATATCGGTAATGCCAACCCGACAGCGCTGATCCTTGCCTCGTCGGCCTTCGAGGCTGTCCACAGAATCGGCATGCCCGAATCTCGCATCATTTTGGCTCAGCTTGTCACATACTTAGCCGCAAGCCCCAAGAGCAACCGCGCCTATATCGCGATTGACAAAGCGATCCAGGAGGTTCAAAAAACCGGAAACCTCACCATCCCACTTCATATTCGTAACGCACCAACAGCCTTCATGAAAAACCTAGGCTATGGAAAAAACTATGCGTACGCCCACGACGATCCTACCAAGGCCCGGCAGTTAACGTATCTACCTGAATCAATCAAGCATCGAAGATTCTACGAACCTTCAGAGAATGGCTCAGAACGGCAAATCAAGGAAAATTTGAATCGATTTGCTCCCGAACGGCCAAAGCATTGATTTAATGCCAGAGCAGGACGGGTTTTCTCTGTTTTGTGTCAGATAATGTCGCTCAGCTGGGCACCAGCTGGGATGAATTGTTGTCAAGAATTGTAAGACAAGCTAAGGACTGCGGATCACTCAATCGGAGAAACCAAAGTGCTTTCTTTTCTAGCCAAACTCTCTCTCTTAATTTTGGTTTGGTGTTCAGCTAACGCGACACTGAACGCCGAAACATTGAGATGGACAGATGTTGTAACGTTCACCCGTCTCGACGGAGGAACCAGTGGCTACCAGCTCGTTGTCCATCTCGACGTCCAACGCATGGCTGAAGTTGTGGCTATGGATGACGACCCATATTGGTTCCAGTATCTGAAACGCTTTTGGTCTGATGGCAAACATGTCAGCATAAAATACAGGTATGATGTGGAGTCCCGAACGCGAGGGGCATGCAGAAATCCTGAGCGTACGCCTGTCTATGGAATTTCTCCTTATGGCGGCCTGGCTGCTCCTGGGCATTCAGATTTTAAAAAATCAAATTTATTTGTCCTGCCAGAATGCTTTTTCTACCGCGATAGGTCGGGCGCAGAAAGGAGCTATATTGCATATCGCTGGGCTGGCCGGCTCGACAATCCAAGTGAACCGTACTTCCCGAGCGTGAGCTCTCTTGGTCCAAACTATGGCAATATGAACGGCGGTGGGATTACCCTCAATTTTAAAATCTTTCGCAATATCTACGTCGATGCTGAGGGCAAACCAAAATCGGATGACAAAGGTGTCGGTCATTGGGTTGACATTCGTGCAGGGGAGGTCACAGCAGACGGCTGGGGCATCGTTCCGCTGACAGCAGATGCCCAGGAGAACGGAGGTTTTTATCAATGGTTGTTTGTTGTTCCAGATCATGAATCCATCAAAGTCACCAAATGCCCCCCTAGGTTGTATGGCTGCCGAGGGGAGTACGCTCCCAGCATTGTTGGTGGCCCCAATTATATCCATGATCCCCCCCTCTGGCGAACATCAAGGGATCGCGATCTTGACCAAGTTTTGAAACGCGGTATTAGTTTGGGTGCTGGCGATTCCGTTTCGGACAACGATATCAATGCTGAAGGATTTTACAAACTCGAACGCGAAGGCGATACCTGGAAGCATACTCGTCTAACCTTAGCCGAAGGACTGGCCTTAGCGGTCGAGACCCAGATGGTCACTATGAACGGATCTGGCAACAATTTTGAGTCTGGCATCGCTAATGGAATACGAATGGCGACGGAAGCGGGAGCAGACGTTGTAGTCCATTACTATATGCCCCAAAAGGGCAATGCAATGTCGTACAATTCCGCCACCAATGTCAATGCCCGCTCTGCGCTGCGCTCCCTATACAAAAAAGCTCAGGACGCGAACACGACCATCAATTTACAAACCCACAGCTGGTCAGGTTATCTCGCCGTCACCGAGTGCAACGGACATTGCTCTAACATTAACCTAATCTCATACACGCCTGCGACGCTCCCGGGCAGCCGGCGAGAAGAACTAAGTCGTGGATATCGCACCTGGAATGGCACTGGTCATATCGAGTACTCATCAAAAGACTTGGTAAGCAGCGGGACTTACGATGATACGCGCGGAGATATTGCAAGCAATCGCAATTTAACTGTGGATGACGCAAAGAGCGAACACGGCCTCGCCCGCGTTTTGGAAACTGCGGATTTTTCTCATTATTTCAAATAAGAATGAGTGGCTGAATCGTGATTTCACTTTGCCACTCTCGACCAACCAACAAAATCCGAAATTCCCATCTATCATAGGGGGATCTCACCCGTAAATGTTGGCATTGGCGGGCCTGGCCCCGATCGCGGCTTAGGCGTCGGGCTTCACTCATAGTGTGATTAAGACCCCGAGGCAAAATGGTCGAACCAAAACCTGATTCTGAAGCAAGGCATAGAATGTCGGAAAGTGTTTTGCAAACTTCGCAGGCTCAGCTAAACAAATTGCTTCAAGTGTCGCTGGATATTGAAGAGAATGAACTTGCCAAGAATGCGATCGATCACAAAGCCCTGCGCCATTTCCTAAAACAGCTTTTCGACCGACTTCATGCCGCAGACGAAGCAATCAAACGCGGAATTATCCGCCAACTATTTAAAAACATTATGGTTTATAAGAAGAATCAGATCAAGGTCACGTGGACTATACCCGCTGTTAACGAGTGCGAAATCGGGTTTGTCTCCGATGTGAGATGGCTCCCCTCGTTTGAAAGTGCGCCGAATCCTGGCCCCCTTCCAAAAATTGTGATTGACCTCGAGTTTAAGGCGGCGCTCTTGGTCGCCGACAAGGCTTTCCTCTATCAGGAATATGTGGTCGCAAACAAGTCTATTGCACGGATTGCACACGAACAACTCTGCGCAAAATCTACGGTCTCTAAATATTTGCTCGAATTTGAAATAGAAAGGAGAACCGAGCACCTTCCATCTCAACGCCGAGGGCAGATTCCGTTCGGAATGCGGCTGAGAAAAGGCCAACTGATGCCGCATCACGGGGAGCAGGCTGTGATCATAAAGCTTCAAGGTATGCGAAACCAGGGCAAGTCATTTGCGGATTTGGTAAGTTGGCATTGTTCGAAGGGTATCCGTACCAAGAATGGCGGCAAATGGGACCGGCCAACCGTTTATAAAATTCTTAAAAGAAGTCGGAGAGGATGATTATCAGAGCTTATCAGAGGCATAAATTTAAATTCTAAATTTCATCATAATTACAGACTCTTACAAAAAATTCCTAAATATTTGCACTTTACCCAAAGTCCGCGAGTGACATCTTCAGATAGCCTACATATGGCACTTGGAAAACCCGTACCAAATGGCTAATGTCGTCATCGTTTAGACCGATAAGTTAGGAGGACCATCCTTGGAAATAGAAAAAACAAAGGTCAATAAGCCTATGTCAGGAGCCTCCCTAAAAGGTCTAACACGAAAGCAGCAATTGGCATTCGATTTAACGGTGAACCAACCAGCAGCGAAAATCAAATACCACAGCCTTGAGGATCTGGCCTTCCCTACCGATTTGCAAATGACGGATGAAGAATTTAAGGAGTTCATGGACGCTATACTTGAAGCCCGTAGACTGAGCAAAGAACCTCCTGACTTGGGATCTGATGGCGGAGATAGCAACAGCTGATGAATAAAGCTTACCTGCTCGATACCCAAATAATCTCGTATTCTGGTAACAGACACTCATTCGCCGCTTTATATCAGGACATTTTAGCTTCAGAAGCTGCCTTATTTATAGCGCTTCAATCGGTTGCGGAAATTTATTTTGGCGCACGGAAAGCCCAGTGGGGAGCAAAGAAGACCGCTCAGCTTGTTGAGACCATTGACAAATATCGTGTCCTAATTCCGCAATATGAGACGGCCCAAATTTGGGCTGATGTGATGGTTGTCAGCAAACGGATGGGTTGCGCGCTCTCGTCGCAGGATGCATGGGTAGCAGCCACGGCGGTGTCCTTCGAATTGCCACTGGTGAGTCATGACAATGATTTTATCGAGTATCCAGGGTTGCAGATAGTGCATCGGAGGTGAGGACGTAAGTTTTATCGCTTCTAATCCATCCATTTAACGAACTCCGTCTATAACCAATCTTTGCTTAAATCGATGGTGGCCGATGGATTGATAGAGCCGGCAGGTCCTAGTCGAAAATTTGCGAAATATTGCCTCACCAGACTATTTCGTGAACGATTTTTTGATTAATGGGCCTATCAGAGGCTATCAGAGAACAAATTTGGTTTTCTTATTATTTCTTTAAATTCAAATACTTATAAAAAATTATTGTTGCAAGTATCTGTTTCTTGCCCGATTCTGCTAGCTTCAGGCCAAACATAGAATTCGCTCTACTATAAAGAAGGCTTAGCGACTGAGTCGCTCGACTCGTGCAATAAATTCGTGAATCTTATCAGCTTGGTCATGTTTGTTGAGTGAACCAATCAGATCGGCGATTTGCCCTAGTGAGCGCTTCACCTCGGCTATATCAACTTCTTCGATAAATTGAGAAATGAGAGTGTATGATACTTTAGTTCCGTCTTCGATACCTAATGCTGCAGCAAAGATATTTCGACAATCGACCTTTGACATAGATGGGGAACAACCCCGAGAAAGAAAGCTCAATAGTGACCTCAGCCCCTGGGACGCGCTATTGAATTGATCCCGACGTGCTTCAATAGCCTTTAGCTCAGCCTCTATTTGAGCGGCATGTTCGTCAATTTGCGCTTTTAATTGATGAAGCGCTTCAGCTGCTTGCTTGTCCAATTGCTGAGCGAACTCAGTCAATGTCTTTGATAAATTTGCTCTAGCCTCGGTTTCCTGGGCTTTGAGTTCATCCATCCGCTTTTTATGTGCCTCATCCAAAGCAGCCATGGCTTTCTCATGTCGATCTGCTTCGGCCTGCCGATCTCGTTCAATGGTATCCATAGTTTCTTCATGTCCAGATTCGTTCTTATTGCCTGTTCCGCAGGCACATATGAATAGGCTAGCGATGATGAGCGACATAAAAAGTCGGACTAACATATAATGCTCCAGACACGAACATCCGCAATGACAACAGCCAAAACAAGAACAACCATACACTTTGGTGTGATGGTTGTCATATATTCGAACTAAGATTTTTTATAGAGATTAACAGTCTAACTTTTAAATCTTGCTAGTGTCTAGCCTGCAATTTTCAATTTTACCAATAAAATCAAGCACTTAAGAATATGGCTCCCTGATCCATGCCGGGGACAACCAGATTTTCCGCACCTTGAAGTTACTGAAATTATTGACTTTAAAGTCGTTCCACCGCATCGTGATGAGAGTTTCCTCCGCGAGAAATACCTTGTTGAAGGGCTCTCAACGAGGCAAATTGCAGCGCTGATTTTTTCCGCACGATCGACGGTTGTCGAGGCTCTGAAGCAGTTCAATATCCCCTTGCGCGACGCCGAGGCATCTACTTGGTACCGACGAGGGCAGCTTGGCTATGGTCAGCGGGTGGTCAATGGTCGGGTGGTCAGCAATCAGCGCGAGGTCGCAGTCATTGACCAGATCAGCACTCTGCGGGCCAAAGGTTACAGCTATTGGAAGATTGCCGAAATCCTCAATTCAATGTCAGTACCAACAAAATCACGATGTGCTAAGTGGCAATCAGCAACAGTTTTTAATATTCTTAAAAAAAGTCAAAAATCAAAGTGATATTTGAAAGATGAACATATGGATTGCAACCGTACCTTTGGCTGACAATTTGGCCTCCGCTGTTGACTCGGGCACGTACTGTAAACATTTTTCCCAAGCAACCGAAACGATAAAAAAGTTCAGAGAGGTTTAAATGGGTGGCAAAATATTTCGGGATCCCGTGCACGGAGATATGAGTTTCTCCCCGCGAATTCTGATGCTAATCGACCATCCTAGGCTCCAGCGCTTACGAGGCATTAGTCAGAACGGTCTCCTAAATTTAGTTTTTCCTGGCATGAGGCACTCAAGATTCGAGCACAGCCTTGGAGCAGCGTGGCTAGCTTCTGAAGTTTTGAAGGTTCAACGGAGATTTCTTAAGGAATGGCTTTCCAAAGGAGATGATCAAGCTAAGAACCTTGAAGTCCCATTTGTAGGTAGGTTAGATATAGATCTCAATAAGTCTTGCTTTGAAAATCTCGAGGGGCAGGATTTTGAAAATATATTTATTGCAGCAGCTCTTATGCATGATATTGGCCATGGGCCATTTTCACATTTGTTCGAAGAACTCAACTTACTTGATAAAATTCTGGACGACCCTGCCAATCATCCAGCTGCAGTCGGTGACTTTTTAAAGCACAAAGCAACAAAGGGTGCAAAAATCGAACATGAAGATATTAGCCTCCTGTATGCCGCTCAGGTGCTCGAAGATAAAAAATGGAAGATCTCGGACGTCAGGGCGATTTGCTATTTGATTAGTAAGTCGTATCGTGAATTCATAGAAAACTCGCAAGAAAAAACAAATATCATAGAAAAGGACCTCCTTAATGCCTGTCGCATGATGAGCATATTCATCAGTGGCTTAATCGACGTTGATCGACTTGACTATATAAGGCGCGACTCATTGATGGCAGGAGTAACCTATGGAAATACCGATTCGAGTAGAATTATCGCCCATACCCACGCTTTACTATTGAAAACAGAAAAGTCCGCAAAGGCCACATACATAATCAGACCAAAGACTATTCACTCGCTCGATCATTTTTTGGTTTCACTTTACGAATTGTACACACAAGTCTATTTTCACCGATACAATGTGCTGACCAGTCATGAAATGAAGCTATTGGTGAGAAAAATCGATGAACAGAATCATCTCAATGATATCAAAAATATTTCATGGCATTCGAATTCATCGGATAGCATTTTTCTCAACAAATTGAGGTCGGTCGCTGAAGATCCAATAAAATTGATTTTAACACGGAACAGAAGCAATAAAGACTCTAAACGTCGTGCAGTATCGATGCTGGCCAAGGATAGCGGCTCCGCATCCAAATTATCCTCTAATGGTTACAAACGAATATCCGTCAAACCTAGACCGTTGATTAAAGACCCGGCTCCCGTCCTCGTAATGGAAGGCAATAATATCGATCCTGCGTGTAGCAATACTTATACTAGATGGGACGACGAGTCTTTAGTAATGTCCCGCTTACGCGGGCACGAATTTGCGACCGAATTTTGGTGGAACGACCCCGAATTCGAGGCAAGTCTTTTGAAGTTCGGTAACGAATCTTTGCCCCGTCAAAATTTGAAGGGATGATTGTAAGCCTATGTCGGGCTTTTCATCATAATAGGGACGCAGGCTGAATTCCAACCTAAGTGCCAAATTCCTCTGAGCTGATGTAAGCACCAACTCCCGTTCACCGTCAAGCCTACAAAATGCACGAATCGCTCGATAGAGGCTATGGTATGGGTCTAGTTGCGTATCAAAATCAATTAGGGCTTCCTCCCAAAGAAAGGAAAAGTTGCTCATTTGCTTACCTCCATCCCTAGATCCGTGCAATTTGAATCAAATAAATTACACTCCCCTATATCAAAAGACCACGCCTATGTAAATTCAGCTAGCCCCTTTAGCTCCATCTTTTTGAATTGCTAGCAAAGATGTCTCCCATTCAGCCAAAACCATACTTTTGGCCTTTTGACCCGCAGCACTCAAATTTCATCTCTCGCCGCCAGAAAACGCAAATTCACCGGTCCCGCGTTTGAAGACCCTCTATATAGGCTTCGAGGACTTTAATTGCGTGCTTTAAGGACCGTATAGTTTTTGGATTGGCTTTGCCAATTTTCATCGGGCCTTCCACAATCAAAGAAGAAACCGGAACATCAAGGGCCATCGCGATCTGCTCAATGGAATCCAAAGTCAAATTTTTGGCATTTTGCTCGACACGAGAAATATAGACGTCCGTGAGCTTCGCCTTTTTTGCTAGTTCGACTTGGGTGATACCAACCTCGACCCTCATTTTTCGAATATTTTCCGCAACAATTTCCCTGAGCAATTTCGCCATAGTTTCTCCGCGCTTAAACTAAAGTTTAAGAGCACGGATACTTGAGATCTATAGAACTATATTCTATTTATAAGACTATAGTTTAAGTTCCGACGCATTTGACCGATAAGCCCTAAAACAGCCCAATAGGAGGCTAAATATTGCAGGCGAAGGAGCGTTCAATATCGAAGGTAAATCGATTCCACGTGGCTAAACTAAAGGCAGGATTCATATTAGCGCTGTCGATTGGACTGACAGCAAGCTGCATGACCATGGAATCGACGGATTTTGTGAACTATAAGGCCATCGGGGACGTTTATACGACCAAACCGCAAGCGGTAGACTATGAGGAAGTCGGCAACGTCTCCGGATCTTCCTCGGGGTTCCTATGGTCGTCATGCGAGAAGCTATGCCGGGAGGCTATCGAGGATTCAAAATACCAATCGAAGAAGCACGGCGGCGATAGCGTAATCGATCTCGGCTACAAAGATAGTGATGGTGGCAAGACCCAAGAGCCCACCTGTGTGTCAACATGGGGTTGGGTGGTCTGGACTTACGGGTTCGGGGCCGTGGCTCCTTGGGTCCGAAATTGCAGCGTGCAAGTAGTAGCGGTTAGCCGAGTAAAGCAAAAGAATTTGCAGCAGCAGGCCCAAGAAAAGCAACCTCAGGGCAATTCGGTGAACATCAATATCAACAATACCCAAAACAATGGCGAGGCAACAAAACCGGCTCACTGACTCGGACCGAAGGTCTCAAGAATCAAATACCCTGAACCTCCTCACGTGATCCCAGGAAGTATTCGTTTGCGGTTCGGGGTGCTAATATCCCAGAAGCGGCATTAACAGCGATAAAACAGCGAGCAACGATTGATGAGAGGCCTCAAAACTGGCGGTCGGAACTGGCAGCCAGGAGAATCTGGAAATAAAAATGGACGGCCAAAAGTCGCACCTGACCTGGAGCTGGCAAGGCAGCATTCGCGCCTAGAGGTCGCAAATGCAGTTGCAAGACTGTTCCGTATGAACGTTAAACAATTGAATGACATATTGAACCAACCCAACTCCAGTCCGCTAGATGCCCTAATCTCGTCGATCATCTTGAAAGCCGCAGATAAAGCCTGCGTTAAGCGTTTCACCTTTCTCCTGGACTACAAAACATGTCGGAGAATGCAGCAATGTACAGCTGGCAGGAGCAATCTCTTT
>CAZOSN010000070.1:0-21912 GCA_964582405.1 uncultured Oligoflexales bacterium
AGCGCAGGCCCAACGCAGCCAGAAGCCGACCAGGGAGTTCTCAGACGGAACCTAGGCACAAAGGAGGTATTTTCGCATGCATGAATTTTCGCTGATGAACAGCCTTATGAATCGCATCTATGATATTGCTGCGGAAAACAAGGCTAGCAAGGTAATTGGTCTGAAAGTCCGACTTGGCGCGTTGTCTCATATGTCGCCAGACCATTTTCGGGAGCATTTTGAAGAGGCGGCGAAGGGTGGTCTTGCTGAAAATGCCGCCCTTGAGATCGAGGTAGACTCTGATGAAGCGAGCGACACAGCGCAGGATATATTACTTGAAAGCGTTGATGTGGGATGAGGCGCTGTCGGGTTGAAGTATTTGGTCTTGTGCAAGGTGTTGGTTTTCGTCCGTTCGTCTACCGATTGGCGGTCAAATACCGGCTTACTGGACTCGTTAGCAACACTCGTGGTGGTGTTGTTATTGAGATTCAAGGTAACGAGTCAGAGAACAAGGCCTTCTTAAATGACCTGGTTGCAACCAAGCCCGAGGCTTCTGTTATTGAGTCTCTCCGAACAACAGAGATTCCGTTGCAAAGTGGACCTACCTTTCGCATTGTGCCTAGTTTGTCAAACGGTCCTGATTCCACGGCCATGCCCCACGACCTTGCTCCGTGCAATGAATGTATTCAGGAAATGCTCGATAGGCAAAATCGACGATACCGGTATCCTTTCATCACATGCAACGACTGTGGCCCGCGATTTACGATTGCTGAGGATCTTCCCTTTGATCGCCAGAACACCGCAATGCTTCCCTTCGTTCTTTGCGCTACTTGTGAATTGGAATATGGGACTCCTGAGAACCGAAGGTTTCATGCGCAGACCATTTCCTGCCCCAGCTGCGGACCACAGCTGGCATATCACAACCATGGGAAAAATTTTGCGTCAGAGGAAGCTCTTTCCGAGGCAGTCCGTGTCATTAATGCCTTTGGTATTATTGGAGTAAAAGGGGTTGGCGGATATCAGTTGGTTTGCTTAGCGCGAAGTTCTGCGGCGATCAAACTCATCAGACAGTTTAAAAACCGTATGCTCAAACCTTTTGCGGTAATGGCGCCCGGTATCAGTTCTGTCGAGTCCTTGTGCGTCTTGAATACTGAGGAAAGGCATGCGTTGGTGTCGGGTGTGGCGCCTATTGTTTTGCTTTATAGAAAATGCGACGCGAGCGATGAGGGGTTTGTTTGTAACGCGGTAGCTCCGAGTATTCCGACTCTTGGTGTCATGCTACCATCCAGCCCTCTCCACCATCTTCTCGCTCGGGATACAGGTGAGTGGCTGCTGGTGACCAGCGCCAACCGGCGCGGTGACCCCATGATCACCGACGATGATGAGGCAAGACGGGAGTTGGCAGGTATTGCCGATGGTATTTTGTATCACAATCGCCAAATCGTTCACCTCGCTGATGACTCCGTTGTGCGGGTGGCAGGTGCGCAGCGTATTGTACTGCGGCACGCTAGAGGGCTTGCGCCAACGGAGATTCGGCTAGACGGAGGGACGTCCTGCGGGATTGGATATGGCGGCGACAGCAAGGCAGCCTTTGCCATACACCTGGCAAATCGCTGCATTTTGGGGCAGCACCTGGGAGATCTTGAGAGTCGCCGCGCTTGCGCTGTGTTTGAAAAGGAAAGAAAGTCTTTTGAAAAAATCTACGGTCTTGATGCACGCAACGCGATAGTCGCATGCGATACGCATTCGTCCTATGGATCGAATCGACTTGCGTTGCAACGAACTGATCGTGTTGAAGAGGTCTATCATCATCATGCTCATTTAGAATCCCTTATTGCTGAGAAAACATTCTCTGGCAAAGCTCTCGGTGCAGTCTGTGACGGCACGGGGCTGGGTCCTGATGGTTCCATTTGGGGCGGCGAGTTCTTCTTGGTCGATGGCAAAGAGCGCCGCCGCGTAGGGAGCCTTCTACCTTTTCGACTAGTAGGCGGTGAAGCGGCAATCAAGGATCTCAGGCGTATCGCTCTGGGGATGCTCTACGAGACCTATGGCGAAAAGTGCTTCAATCATCCATTCGTCACTGATTCCTTTACGATCGCTGAACGCTCACTTTTAGAGATCGCGTTCGAGCGTAGCATCAATACACCTTATACCTCTAGCCTCGGGCGTTTATTTGATGGCCTAGCTGCACTGGTGGGATTATTGTCCGCGTCAGACTATGAAGCTCAGGCGCCGATGGCGCTTGAAGCGTTGGCTCGCGATGCACAAGATGCTGAGCCGTTACCAGTGCGATGGTTGAGGGACTCTAGCGGGCTCTGGCGATGGGACTGGCGCAATATAGTGCCATTTGCACTGGAAGCTTGCTCAGCTGAGGGCATGCGTTGTAGGTTTTCTGCGGCATTTCACGCCACGGTCGTAAAGGTTGCTCATGATCTAGCTTTGCAATTTGACTCAAGCACCGTACTGCTGACTGGTGGTGTTTTTCAAAATGCTGCTCTTGTTAAACTCTTTCAGGAGATCCTCCCGTCAGCAGGATTGGCCGTTATCTGTCACAACCGTATTCCTCCAGGGGATGGAGGACTGGCTTTGGGACAAGTTGCCGCCACATTAAGAAGGGAAAAAGAACCATGTGCCTCGGTATACCTGGGAAGGTGATTTCAATCGATGAATCTAGCATCTTACGCATGGGCCGTGTAAGCTTTGCGGGCTTAGAGCGGGACGTAAGCCTGTCGTTTGTGCCCGACGCAAATGTGAACGATTATGTGATCGTGCACGTTGGTCACGCGATTTCGCGCCTTGACCCTGCGGCTGCAGAAAAGACTCTCAAACTTCTCGATGAGATCGAAAAACAATCGCAGCAATTCGAAGGAGACAAATAGATTTGAAATACGTTGATGAATTCCGCGATCCAAATTCGGTACGGCGCTGGGCTGATGCCATAGCCGCACAAACTTGCCGCACATGGACATTGATGGAGATCTGCGGTGGGCAGACTCATAACATCATCAAGTATGGCATCGACAATTTGCTACCCAAGAATATCAAGCTGATTCATGGGCCTGGTTGCCCAGTCTGTGTTACCCCGATTGCCATGATTGATGCTGCGGTGGCGATCGCCCGTCGGCCAAAGTCAATCGTTTGTTCGTTTGGCGACATGCTGCGAGTTCCCGGCTCCCGGGACAGTCTTCTTTCGGTCCGCGCGGAAGGCGCAGATATCCGGATCGTGTATTCGCCTATCGATGCTGTCAAGCTAGCGGCGACAAGTCCTGATCGTGAAATCGTTTTTTTTGCGGTAGGGTTTGAAACAACGGCACCATCCAACGCGGTGGCAATTGCGGAAGCGGCCCGACTCGGTCTCAAGAATTTTTCCGCTATTGTGTCCCATGTTTTGGTGCCACCAGCCATTGAGGCTGTCTTGTCGGCGCAGGATTGTCACATTCAAGGATTTCTTGCAGCGGGGCATGTTTGCACGATTACCGGCTATGAGGATTACTATTCATTATCGGATCGATTTCACGTGCCTATTGTTATAACAGGATTCGAACCTCTCGATATTTTGCAGGGAATTTATCTATGCATTGAACAACTTGAAAAAGGTGACGCGCAAATTGTGAACCAATACGCACGCTCGGTCCGTCCTGCAGGAAACGCAAGGGCGAGGTCAATGATCTTGGAGGTCTTTGAAGTCTGCGATCGTGAATGGCGTGGCATTGGTACGATTCCACAAAGTGGCTTTCGCCTTCGATCTTATCTTCACGAGTTCAATGCGTTGGCACGTTTCGGTATCACAGAATCCGTTCAAGCGGAAGACCCATCATGCATGGCCGGTCAGGTACTTCAAGGCAAATTAAAACCCACCGAATGCCCAGCATTTGGAATAAGATGTCGACCTGAAAATCCTCTCGGGGCTCCGATGGTTTCCAATGAAGGCGCCTGTGCCGCCTACTTCCTTTACAAAGAAAGAAGCAAGACACATGCCTGATTTTTCTTGTCCTTCTCCGCTGAATTCCTCCAAAACTATTACGCTCGCACACGGTTCTGGCGGCAGACCGATGCAAAAGCTAATTCAAGAGATTGTGGCACCGCTTTATTCCGGTGGATTCGCTCCCGATCACGATGGAGCCGTGTTTGATCTGTCGGGCCGGTTGGCATTTACGACTGATTCCTATGTTGTTAAACCACTATTTTTTCCTGGCGGAGACATTGGAAAATTGGCCATATATGGGACAACCAACGACTTGGCCATGTGTGGTGCCAAACCTTTGTATTTGAGCTGCTCGTTTATCCTTGAGGAAGGATTGGAATTTGTCACATTGCAGCGGATCTGCAATTCAATGAAAGCTGCGGCGATTGAAACCGGTATTTCTATTGTCACAGGCGATACCAAAGTCGTCGGCAAAGGTCAGGCAGACGGCGTTTACATCAATACATCGGGTGTGGGTTTGATTTCCCCAAGCGTAAGTATCCACCCAACAAAAGTCCACGAGGGTGACGTGCTCATATTAAGCGGCGACCTTGGTCGTCATGGTATCGCTGTCATGTCTGCGCGAGAAAACATGAACCTTGGCGGTGATTTGTTGTCGGACTGTGCTCCTTTGAGCGGGCCGGTGCAAGCCCTCCTTGGCTCTGGTATTCGTCCAAAGTGTCTTAGGGACCTGACTCGGGGTGGTCTGGCTGCCGCTTTACACGAGATTTCCGTAACAGCACGCATCGGGATCGAGGTCGAGGAAGAAAAACTTCCGGTTCAAAGTACCGTGCGTGGCGCCTGTGAAATTCTTGGTCTTGATCCGATTTATATAGCCAATGAGGGACGACTATTGGCAATAGTCGCCTCCGGGGACGCTGATGCTACCTTAGGCGAATTGCGCAGACACCCCGCGACGTCAGGTGCTGTCGTAATCGGCACATGCACTGGGACTCGCGATGTTGAAGTTATCGGTCCGTACGGAACTCGCCGGATACTGCCGCCGATGCAGGGTGAACTTCTCCCTAGAATCTGTTAGCTAGATTCTGCTGAAAAAGCTCCGCTTTTTCAGCAGAATCTAGCTAACAGCAATAAGCGTACTCATTCAACGCTACAGACCGAACAAGTTGGTAAGCGCCTCGCTAAGATAGAGCGGCCAAGAAATTAGTTCATAGTTCACCGTTCTGGTTTCTTGATCGACTATAAAATGTGCATTGACCCTTTGAACAGAGGGTGGATTAAGGTCAAAGCGTAGCGCGCGTGGTAGGGATTTAAGACCCATAAGTTGGTGCAGTGATTTTAGCGTACCTGATTTGCCAGCTTTGACTTCAATGGGAACGATCGTACTGCCTACGGCAACGACAAAATCTACCTCGGCATTGTTAGTCCGCCCCTCTCTTAACCAGTAATGCAACTTGGGTAATCCTTGAGTGGGCATTTGCGCCAAGAGTTCTTGGCCGATAAACTGTTCGGCTAAACCCCCTTCATGAATCAAGGCGCGGTCTGTGAGTTTGAGGTAACTTCGAAATGTCACGCCAGTGACATAGTTCATCAGTCCGATATCTAAAAAAACAAGTTTAAAGGCTTTTTCATCTACATCCGCAGCCAATGGTAAGCCTGTGCAATGGCTATGTATCACCTTGGATATGACTCGCGCCCTACAGAGCAGATCGATATCGGTTTTAAGGCTCGCGCTCTGATCGGATGGCGAGATGTTGCGGTATTTAATTTTTCGCCCAACATTTTGAGCGGCAAAGTCAAAAACTTGTTT
The DNA here is from genome assembly GCA_964582405.1 of uncultured Oligoflexales bacterium. GTDB lineage: Bacteria > Bdellovibrionota_B > Oligoflexia > Oligoflexales > Oligoflexaceae > CAZOSN01. The sequence goes on from CAZOSN010000070.1 coordinate 5,715, forward strand.
GACGCGCCCTAAATTTCTGGTGCCGCAATACTTGGGAAAATCATCGCGATAGGTCTCTACAATAGAAGCATGAACATCGGTCACGGATTCGAGCTGTCGAGTCCCAACATAAGTTTCGACCGCTTCCGGCATACCGCCTACAAACATGTAAAGGCGCTGCAGTTCGCTCAAGCGTTGATGGACTATGACGCCAATTTCGGTATTAAGACTGTAGGTAGTAAGGCTCTCCAGTAGTTTCGCTTCGCCGAGCGCCAAGAGGAATTCAGAAAATGTCATAGGAAACATTTGAAGGTATTCTATGCGACCAACCGGCATCGAAAAATTGTGCTCGCGCAAGGCGAATTCTAGCAATGAGCCTGCGGCAATCACAGGTAAGGATGGCTTGTCTTCAAAAAAATAGCGCAAGCACGGGATAGCCTCAGGCACAGCTTGAATTTCATCAAGAAAAAGTAGGCAATGACCTGTGATCGTTGGTACCCCCGGCAATGCCGATAGTTGTGCTAGGACTTTGTCAACATCATTAGTCTTAAACACCTCTTTGAGCATAGGATGGCGCTCAAGGTTCACCTCGATCAAGGTCAATCCTTCAGCTGCCGCAAAAAGCCGGACAAGGGTCGATTTACCAACCTGTCTGGCGCCTCGTATAACTAATGGTTTTCTTTTAGTTTTTTTAAACCAAAAACGCAGTTTCTGCTCAAGATGTCTTTGCATAACGACCCCTTGATATTATTTTACGGGGGTATTTTGAATATATCAATATCTTTTTTGGGGGGTATTTTGTACTCCACCTTAGCCCGGTAAGGGTAGACGGACTTAAAAGCATATTCGCATCATGTCTTTTAAGTTTGCGAGCGCTGCTACCAGACAATACAAAGCGAATAGGAAATTCGCGCGTCGTCGCCCATGTTTCTGACACATATGGCGTAACCTGTAGCACGGGTGGCATGTACAATAGATACTATCCAACCTTCAAGGCATTCAAAGCCTCTTTAGGCGATTTCTTTATGCGGCTGCCGGAATATTACGACGAGCTCGCGACCTCTGGGTGCTGCCCCCATCTTTAACGAGGCTGCGATCGATTACCTCTGGCCTTGCGTTGGTTTCGAACTATCAGGAAAGACCTTTAACAGCGTCGCCAATCCATTTGAATCAGGTGGGCAAATTTATCACGTTAGGGCATAAAAATGCCACCTTGGATTGTAGGGGCAGGACCAAAGGCACTTGCCTTCGGAGGCGTTTTTCCCCAAAGTTGATCCGATGCGTCTTAGATAATCGGCAGGGGCCATATAAGGCACTGTTTTTTATACAGCTTCGTGGTTTTTTCTAAAATCTTCCATCGATTTTCCGATAGCAATAAAGGGCCTAGAGCCTCACGGAAGGACTCATGTCGCCTAGAGGCGATGGTTGATCGATGGAAAGGAAGATAAATGAAAAAACAAATTAAGATTTCATTCATGCATTTGGCTCCGGCTACTTTAGCTCTTAGCCTGGGAATTTCGTCCTGCGGAAGCAACAAAGAAGACAATACCACGGCTAGTGGAACGACTGTGACGGACGAAGAGGTGACTGAAGGAACGACAGCTGAAACAACAGCAGCAGTCAATGCCGCGAATCCACTTTCGACCGCCTATCCAAATGGACTCGCTATTTCGGCATTTTCCCAATCGACTTCCACATCACTTGCCTTGGCTGAAAATAAGGGAGCACCACCGACTGCCGACGATTTAGATAAAAAAGATGCCAATGCCAAAGTGGATGATGCCAATAAAAGATTGGTCGGAAATGGCGACTGTTTTTCTAAAGAAAACGTTAAAGACCGAGCTGGCTTTACCACTCCTACCTGCTACGAATTTGATTCTGAATTAGCGCCCTTTAAAAATGCCCAAGGTGGCAGTGGGATCGAGTATGGTAGCACCGATGGTACCGATGGCAAAGGCGAGGCGTGCATCGTCGCATTTGCCCGAAGTCAGATGAGTGCGGTTGTCGCACGTCTGGAAAAAGGCATGTTTATGATCGAAGCCATGATGTGCCAGGCAAAGAAGGCTGCCGTAGCGGAAGGTGGCACACTTGCTTTACCAACTGAAAGCTCACCATCGCTAGACTTAAAAACATACCTAACAAAAGCGACTGAAGGTGCGCAAGGTATGACTATCACCACGGCAACAATGGATTATAAAGGTACTTCTGATGGCAGACCAGTTTACTATAACCACGTGGTGTTTACGGATCCAAGCGGCCGTACTGTGGATGTGAACATGACGCATTCTCCGGCGGCTGATGGCACGAATTCGACTTATAACGGGACTTTATGGACCATCGAAACCGAAACAACCTCGCAAGCCTCTGGAGCCAATCCACCCGCGTCTGGATCGACCGTACAACCGACTCCTGCTGGTCCAGCTGTTCCGCCAAAGGCAGGCTTGGTAGATCCTATTCCAGTTACTCCAGGTACCGCTCCCGTAGGTCAGGCAACAGTTCCGGCTGGTCAACCAACAACTCCCGTGGGTCAACCAAGTTCTCCTTCGGGATCGGCCTCAACGACTACCAAAAAGCGTTACTTCCAAGTGAACTATGCAAAAACAGAAACAGATGGTGTGCCAAACATCAAGGCCGATATGCGCGAAGCCCGCATCAAGGATAGTCTTACCGCGATCACCTCAAGCGGCGAACTCGATTTGAATGTCGGTGCATCTTTCGCAGGAACCCAGGGGACCAATGGCTACGGTGATTATGGATCAGAACAGTCGAATTCAATCATCGAAGGCATTAAAACGATCCGATTTAATATGAATCCAGATACCAACGAAGGAAACCTAGACTATTGGGTGAATCCAGGCGGAAGCTACTATGAAAATGCCCGCGGCTTTGTTTTTAAACTTGAAAAGAACACAGATGGGACTCTTGCTGGCTGTGCCGTTACAGGCGCCGCACATTATAAGGGATCTCCTGAAGGGATCAGCATCCGCCGCGCAATAAAAGAAGGCGGAGAAATTACTCTCGAACCAAGGGGTTTCTTTCATCCGTTCGCTGCTAATAATGCAACGACGAAAACAAAGGATACCCGCCAACTGGGGCAAATGGGCACAAGCATTTCAAAGCAGTGCTTCAAACAGAATTCATCGGGAGTCTACGCCATCGACACGTCAAAAACCGCCTCAAGCCAAGGTTTTGATGTTATTGAGACAGCTGCCAACGATATAAAACCGCCTAAGATAAACGAAGTAAAAGCGGTTCCTCCAACTCCTACGGACAGCGGGAAGGCTAAGCCGGCAACGCAGGGAACAACTACACCGGCTACGACCACACCCGCTACGACCACCACACAGGCCACGACACCTCCTGCGGCGTCTCCCGCATCGGGAACAAAATGACAAAGCTTTCGGGGCCTCTCGATTTGAGGCCCCGCTTTTATTTAGACTCATGATGGTCTGAGGCAATCCAGAGTCTGAGCGCAAAAAGGCGTGTGGCCTCACGAGTCCAGGGTCCGAATCACAAGAGGCCGGAGCCCTTCGGGGGCCACGATATGATCAATTGAACCAACCCTTTGCGCACGCTCAACGGTGTGGATTTGTTCAAATTCTTGGGCCACACGACCTTGATGCTCAAGTCGGATCCTTTCGAAGACTGCCTTGTACTGGGCTTTGTCGATTTGCCCCTCGGCGAGTTGTTTTTCGATCGCCTTGATGCGGGGATCCTCGTGGGTATTCTTTAATACCTCGCGTGGAAAAACCACAGCTGCCGCTGGTGCTCCACCGATGACCGAAGCAAAGGTGTTCTCCAACGCGATGACCGTCATCTCAGGGTTAAGTCTGCGCGAGAACACGACATAGGCGCCGCCATGGTAGCGGGAGATTACGACAAAAACGATCGGCCCACGGAAATTCACCACAGCGCGGCCGATTTCTGCGCCGTACTCTAGTTGCCAGTGGCGCAGGGATTCCGGGGAGCCATCAAAGCCCGATAAGTTTGCTAGGACGACGACGGGCAGCTTTCCGCTGGCGGCGTTGATCGCACGTGCCACTTTTCGGGATGATTGCGGGTAAAGCGTTCCCGAAGACCAGGTTTCAGGACCGTCGTTAGGAATCTCACCCAGGCGCGCCAGAGGTTTTCCCTCGATACCAATCAAGGTAACGGCATGCCCACCAAGCCGAGTATGCCAAACGATTCCGGTTTCGGCCTCGCTCCAATACGCCCAACGTTCGAGTTTAGCGGCATCGCTGTCGGCTATGCTTGCCATGATCTGGCGCGTATCGAATGGTTTTTTACGCTCGGCATTGAGAGCCGTACCAAGAATATCGCCCACGGTTTGAAAACCCATTCCCAAAGGGTCCGCATAGGTGAATTCCGAAATATTGCGAGCATTCGAGTCTTTGGTTTCAAGACGGGCTGGCCGTTCACCTAGCCTGCTGTAGCTCAGGTCATAATATTGAAACAGAATGTGGTAGGCCTCGTTGAGATCCTTGACCTTAAGCTGCGCTTGACCATTGGGCGCCATGATTTGCTCGACTCCGCCTATGCCGATATTGTCTTCGGCTGAGACGCTGCCTGAGAAATCAAGCGCCTTTTTGCCCGTAAGAAGCATGGTGCCGCGTTCGGTCATGATTAGAATCCCGCGGTTATGCATCAGCATGGTGGCCTCGGCATTCCAGTAGGCTTGAGCACCAACATTGATGCCGTCCACGATAATATTGATTTCGCCACCATTTTGGGTGAATTCGACGATACGTTTGACGACCTGAGCGGTCCAATCAAGGTTTTCAGTCCCCGTCGTCATGCCGATCGCGGCGCCCGATGAAATCGGCAGCCATTCGACCGGAAGCTTCTTTTCCCAGGCCAGATCAATTGCTGCGATGACACGCCGGCATTCGCCTTCGGCCAACGACCCCATGTCCATCGACGGGTCGCCTAGAAGCAAGACACGCTCAAAGCATCTCCCGTCGGGCAAAGTATTGCTCACCAGTCCAAAAACGACATTGGCATGGTTTTCGCCATGACGCCGGTCGCTCACATCGATGATCCGATGGCATGCATCCGCATCGACTTCGATATCGAGCTCGCGGAAACTCCCTGACGGAAAATCAAGGTCCGTGTTGTTGGTGATCATCCTTATGACCTCATAAGGATAGACGCTGCCCCGTTGGATGCAGCGCAGGACCTTGGAATCATAATTGCTCAATGGCTGCAGAAGTTTGGGCGACGGCACGCGGGCGCGGATTCCCGGTTTGGTGTTGAGATTTTCGAGCAAGATCTCGGTATCGACCGAGGCTTGCGTCCTTCCGCTTGTCTTGGTGTAGATCACCATTTTCTCTATCCCGCTACCCTGGATCAAACCGGTCAAAAGCTTGGGGTAATCGCCAATCTGCGAAAGGTTGATCGGGAGCGTATGCCCGATGTGCACGATGATCCGATTCCAGTGCAGCCTTCGCTTTTTGGTCGCATGATGGCGGCGCATGGCTTGCAAGGCGTCGAGCACATGCTCCTCAAGTCCCACGATGCGTTTGATGTTGCCTCGCTCGTCAAATTCGATCCGGGTTTCGGGAATCTCCACAAAGGCAAAGAGCCGCTCATCCTTGGGATTGACCTTGGCTTCGGCTTTCATGAGATGCACGAGGTTTGAATGATAGACAAGCTCGAGCTTGAAGTTGTCCATCCGCTCGATACGCAACTCTCGGTACCTGAGCGGACTCAGGTATTTGCGTCGCTGGCTCTCGGTGAATTGGCCTTCTTTTTTTACGAAATTGAAGTAGTTGAGGTGATTCTTGATATCAATCCCGAGCGACAGGAGTCCCACGGACAGATCGAGGTGAGGAATATGCTCAAGGATCTCGGCGATGTCAGACTTTTGCATGCTGGGGATCATGATCACAATCTCATGCTTGCCGCGACCCAGGGACTTTGTAAAATCCCGCAACCAGATCATTTCCGAGAGGACGTCGTTTTTTGTCAGTATTGTGATCAGTGAATGGAAGGCTTCATCACCTTCGGAGACGGTCAGATCGTAGAGTTTGTGCTGACCAAGTGTTACAACCTTGCCGTCGCGGGTTTTGCGATCGCGGTTGAATCGCCTCGCGATAACCTCGAGCGCTGTATTCTCCTGGGCGCTGGAAAGGTCCTTTTGAGCCAGAATCGCTGTAACAACCTGATGACCCGAGCTTATGATTTCATTAAGTCTCTGCCTCCGATCTTCAGCGGTTCTGGTTTCGAGGAGGTCGCTCAATAGTTCGGTCACCAGAGCGTGGCGATCAGTATTGATCTGCTCGATGTAGGCCTTGTCGATCAATTTGTAGCGGGTTCGGAACGCATTATCGACCAAAGCTTCGGCGCTTGGGTTGACGGCGATCAGGTTGTTGAGCATATCGGCGAGTTTGTCGCGTGGGCAGAGGTGTGAAACGATCGGGTAATGCACGCGCAGGGCGTCGAGGCAATACTTCATGAGTTCGGATTTGTTGGTGAGGTTTCGGTGCGCGCGGTAGATATGATACAGGATGCGCGAGGCGCTGCTAAATTCGCTGAGATTCGCTCCGGTATACCATTGGAAGGCATCTTCTAGCCGCGTTCTAAACTCCTGAGGCAGACCGTCATCATCGGTGGAGCGGTTGAGAAAATGCATCATCAAGTCTTCAAACCGCGCACCGCGGTTGGCATTGTCTTCGAAAAGTTGGTTGCCCGTGAACAAAAGCTCGATGGATGTGTAGGATTTGATGGCGATGAATATCATCTGACAAAACTTTTCGCGATAGTCCTCGTGCTCTTTGATAAAAGCCTGCGCGCGCTCAAACAGAGCCTCCGTGCCCCCGATCGCGTCATGACCTAAGAAATGAGCCAAAAACTCACGGCGCAACGCGTACCACGCATCCTCGATTTCATGCGGTTTTGGCTGTTCGGGAGTCATCATCGAAGCAAACGAGAGCGGTACAGACGATCCCGTGCTCTGTTTGGCCGATTTGTCCTCCTCGGCTTGAATCTCGCAAAGGACATACCCCGCTTGAACCTGCTCGCCCGGGTTGACTAGGATTTTTTTGACAATGCCGGCTTCTGGTGCCCTGACCACCATCTCCATTTTCATGGCTTCCAGAGACAGAATAGGTTCACCTTTTGCGAGGCGAGTACCGGGCTTCACTTTGATACTAAGCACGACCGACGGCGACGGGGCCACGATGTCGCCGCCCGAGCCAAGACCCAGAGGATAGGAAACCCCATCGACCTCGATTTGCAGGAAAGTCGTGCGGGGGACGATCTGGACGCGATGGCGTTTTTCGCCAGCGAAGACGATGATGTCAGGACCTGACTCGGCATAACGCACGATCAGCATTTCGCCGCGATAGGTGAGGTGATAAAAACGATAGCCGAGACCGCGAACGGTCATCGTGTATTTCTGATCGCCATGGCTCAACGTGTATTCGGCCGCAGCGCTCGGTATGGAACGAGGCGAACTGAAACGCTGGATCTTGTCGGTAAATCTTTCGATCTCATGGAAATAGCGCTCGCGGTATTGGTAGATCAGTCCCGCGACGATGGCGATCTCCCAATTGGTGCGCAATTTTTGATGCTCTTTGGCGCGGATTAGTCTTTCGACAAAATCGGTGGAGACGCCAGACGCCTTGACCTCCGGTGAGTTGAACAGCTCAAGTAGGAACGCCTTGTTGGTGGTGCCCTTTTCGATCTGAATACTAAGGTCTTGCAACGCGCGGATGATTTTGGCATGAGCCGCAGCTCGCGTTGGGGCTTTGGCTATGATCTTGGCGATCATCGAATCAAATTCTCGAGGGATGATCGAGCCTTGTTCAATGCCGGTGTCGATCCTGATCCCTGCTAAATTAGGCGACTGAAAAACATTGACTCTTCCCGGGGTTGGCGCAAAATTCTGGTCCGGATCCTCGGCATTAAGCCTTACCTCGGTCACATAGCCTCGCGCCGATGCCGCGGGCAATGCGGCAAGGCGATGCCCCATCGCGACGTAAATCTGCAGCGCCACCATATCGATGCCGAACAGCTCCTCGGTGATGGGATGCTCGACCTGGAGCCTGGTATTGACTTCCATGAAATAAGGCTCACCGCGGTCGATGTCGTAGAGGTATTCGACGGTCGCTGCTCCGCAGTATGCTGCTGATTTAAGCAGTCGCTGCGCGGCCTCCTCCATGATGACCATCACCTGCGCGGGAAGGTCGGCGGGAGGTGTTTCCTCGATAATTTTTTGATTGTTGCGCTGCACTGAGCAATCGCGCACCCCAAATGTTCGAACTTCGCCATGATGGTCGGCAATGCACTGCACCTCAAGGTGGCGGCCTCGGGACACCAGAGCCTCGATAAACACCACTCGGTTGCCGAAAAATCGAAAAATCTCATCGCCCACGCTTTCAAACTGCTCGGCTAGCTCGGATTCTTGATAAACCTTGCGAATTCCGCGACCGCCTCCGCCATTTGCGGCTTTGATGATCACGGGATAGCCGATCTTATTTGCCGCAGACTTTGCGGCGTCAAGAGTCTCAACGGGTCCGCCGCTCCAGGGAGTTGTGGGAACTTCCGCACGATTTGCCAGCTCCTTGGCCGCGATCTTGTCGCCTAGCCGTGCCATGGACTCAGATGATGGCCCCAAAAGAACGATGCCACTAGCCTCAAGATCAGCCGCAAACAGCGGATCCTCCGACAAAAAGCCCCACCCCACCCAAACCGCAGAGCATCCTGTGTGCTTCAGAGCCGCGATTAAAAAAGGTCGAGACAGGTAAGGCGATGAGGTCAAGCCGCGAAATCCCGAGAACGAAGCGAGTGGGTGCGCCCGGTCTGCTTGTTTGACAAAGAGGGCATGACGTTCGCTATCGATATAGAAGGCCACAGACTCCAGCCGCGTCTCGTGCAAGAGATTGTATTCCTTAACTGCGCTAATAAAGCGCACTGCAGCTTCACCGCGGTTAATGATGCCGATCCGTGCGTCGGGTTTTAACAGTAATGGCATACTCTTCCTATGGTCGCATTTTGATCTTGAAACCGTAGAAAGTAGCCAATTTGCAACGCAAATTCAAAAGGAATCTCCAGGAAAATCGCCGGTTGCTGGTTCCTCCTAGAAAATCTCCAGCGATCAAGGTAGTCGCTGGCAGAAACGGAGCTTAGGTGGGAACATGTCTCGCGGTATTCGGCTATCAGTATCCGCGTCGGTCATTGGTCGGCTCCATGTGTCAGCGTCGCGGCTGCCTTAAGTATCGGATGGGCGAGACGCAACCCGCTGATCTATCAGCGAATACCAGAATTGTAAATTTTACCAATCAAGAAATTTACCTGAAAAGCCGATAAATACCCCATGGTTTTGACTCATCTGGAGTCAGCTTATAGGGGAGGTAAATCGCAATGCTAGGAGCACTATTTTATCGGAAGTCACTCATCGCCAACTTCACAGCCGTGTCCATTATTGCACTATGCGGCTGCAGGGGGGAGCAGACTCAATCGACCCGCAGCGCGGGGGATTCCGAACTCAACGCTAGTTCTAAAAAAACATCGACAGCGGTGACCAAGGCTGGTTATAAGGATTTGGAAGATAAGGAGTATAAGGTCTACCTCAATGCCTCGGAAAACGGCAGAATCCAAGGCGCCTTGTCTGCAGAACCAGTTGACTCGTCGTTATCCCTCGCAACCGCATCTGATTTCGATGCGCAGATTACCGCCGAAGAGATCGATCTGGGCACTGGGTCTAACTATACAAAGTATGGCTATTTCAAATTTGCTTCCGCTGCCCAATTCCCTCTCGACGGTGCTACAAAAAAGCTGCGAATCGCGGCGACAAAATCCGACCGAGCTGCATCGACATCAAATTTCTTTGCCACATCATCCTCGTCAGCAGTGCCGACGTTTGAAGGCGAAGGCACCTCAGTCGGGAGGGGGATTTTTGAGCTAAGCGTGGTTACACCCAGTTCCTTAAGGTTGCTCGACGACGTCGATGTTGGCTCCGTTGCGATGAATGATCCATTTACTGTTTACCTTTTTACCAACGGCAAAGCTACGATTGCCAGCCGGACCAACCCATCAGCCGCACTCAGGCCTCAGCTTAAGCTCACCTATGCACTGGCTGGTCACCGGCTATTCGTCCCGGGTGACGGTGCCTATGAGTACCGAAATGGTTGGAAAGCTAACCAGTCGGCAATAGAACTGATCAATGCCGATACCAAAGGTGAGATTTTTTTCTTCGCACTCAAGAAGCCGGATTGCGTGGCTCCCAACACTTTATTTTATTCCTTAACGCTTAAAGCGCTCAATTCAGTAAACGCGAATATCGTTATCAACGTATCGACGATTTCCTTGAGAGAAAAGGGGTTACCAAGTCATGATCAATTATGGCCGCCCAGCTCTAATCCCACACAGCTCTTTTCGAGCACGGATTCTGGAGACTTAGTCTTTACCAGAAACGAAACTGTTGAGATTCCTTTGGCTAACTTTCCGGTCTTCAATTCAGATAATAAGCTTGATGCGACCATCATGATAACCAACCTTGGTACCGACCTGGTCTCATTCAGCGGGGACAAGGCATCGATCAAACTTGACGCGCGGTGCATAAGTTCTGGTTCGTAGGCCCCAAGATAGGTGTGCTTAAGAAAATCAGAGCCATTTATAGATGGTCAATTTGATAAAGTCCGTAACTCTCAAGGCAGGTATTGAGCGTGATCCTGATTTTCTACTGAAACCTTGCCGTGACTGATCAGCCTGCTGTTTGAATAAGGTTTGACGTACCATCAATTATGTCTTACTTTTATCACAGTAAGACGATGGAGTGGGGTTATGCACAAAATTAAGATTTCCCAAAAAGGTCAATTGGTTATCCCGTCAGAAATTCGTAAGCAGCTCTCTATCGAGGCTGGTATGACTTTAAGTATCGAAATCCAAGGCGATCATATCGTCTTGTGGTTGCAAAAAGATATCGATCAGCAAAATCGAAAACAAGCTTTAAAGGCGCTTGAGCATTGCCAGAATGAGCACAAAGCAGAACTTAAAGGCAAATCGGACGCCGTTTCTTTGATCAAAGGCCAGAGGCGATGATAGCTATTTTGGATAGCAGCATTTGGGTAGCACTTTTTTTACCCAACGATCGCTATCATGCTACCGTGAAAACCTGGTTTAATTCCTACCCATCCGCCTTGGAGATCGTCACCCCACAACTCGGTATTATCGAGATTGCGTCAACGCTTTGTCGTCAAAAAAAAAGCCGCGGCTATGTCCTGCGCTGCCTCGAAATTATGAAGCAAATGGTTCAAGAGCCTCCGGCTTGGCATTTGTATGAAAATGGTTGTTTGGAAGCTGCCCTCACTTGCTCGTGCCGTGGTGCCGATAGCGTATTTATCGGGCTAGCCCTTTATCTACAAGGAACTCTCTTCTCTTTGGATGAAGAGCAATTGAAGAAAGGAAAAAAACTCGTAAACTGTCAGATCCTCGAATAAGTGTCGCGCAAACTCCTTTATCCAAACCTGATAGATTCCGGTGGATTGATACCTACAAGAAATTAAAGCTGTAGCGAACGATCGAAATAACCTCTTCCCAATCTACCGATGATAGGCCCCTATTTTCTAATTCGACCTTGTACACTAGCATTGGCGAAAAAACAAAGATCAGCTGCGTTCCGTTTTCGGTTTCATACCGGCAGACTTCTTTTGAAGTTGCTTTATAGGGACAATTTTTCTGAGGTGCTGCAAGCCGTTGGACCTGCATGCGGTAGCCATCTAGGGCGAATTCAAAGTAGTCCGAGTTTTCAGTAAAAACTTGATTGATAGGATAGGGACTTAACAGCATATATCCCTGCTTTAATCCCAAAAGCATCGTGCGAGGATTGCCTCCTGCCGTACCGGGACCACCCAGTGCCGGAGTTATAATCATTAGTTGAAGCAACACGAAAGCAAGCCGAATGAGGTTCATGGTTATCTACTCGTTTGGTCGAGGTTGATCAACGTCGCAAGATTGACATTTATCTGAATAACCCGATCGCAAGGATCGGTAGAGGCTAGGCATGCATGAATCTGCTGCTGCATCTCTCGCAACAGCCTTTTGGCATCTGCCATGCGTTTTGAATCGACGGATATGACGAGATTCCAATGCTCCCGATCTTCAAGAGGTTGAGAGTCAAGCGCATCCATACTGTGTTGAATAAGTGATTTCGTATAAGCTTTGTAAATCGTCGATCCGACTCCAGAAGGGAGAACGCGTTTAACCGCTTCGCGGCACATACCTTTCAAAAGACCCCGTGAACGTACCACGGAGAGAAGTCGTTTGATCTCTTTAAGACCCACGGCTTCTTTTAGTGTGTTCTGAATCCAAAATGGATCCTGTTGAAAATCACGGCAATAAGAAAGCTCGGCGAGTGCTGGACCAAGCCAGGAGCTAAAATAGCCCGCATCTTCATGGGCATTAAGCACTACCGCATCCATATCAGGGTGCTTTAGTTGCAAAAGTTTCTTTAGCCTTGCGCTTTTTTCATCTTCACGGTTTGTTTTGGAATAGTAGACCAGATGAGCAAAATACTCCCTTTCGCGGTCGTCAAGATCCAAGGCTTCAGCCAACTTACCCGCCAGATCTTCCGAACAGTGGCGTTTTTGATCGATGATATGTTTGATTGCCATGCGAGAGACTCCGGCTCGACGCGCGAGAACCGCGAGGCTGAAGCTGGGCTTGACCTTCTTGGTCTCGCAGTAGTACGCGCGGAGAAAACTGCGGTAATCAAGAAAGTCAAAGATACTGGAAGGACAAGTCAAGTCGAGTTCCTTTAGCTGATCAATGGCTGATGATTTTCAAAATTATTCATCCGATTGAAAGTTCGTTTCATTGTCCAGCATAGGTCTTAAACTTGCTTTTGTGCTCAACACCATATTGATCTCAAATTCTTGACCGGCATCGTCAAAACCTATGCCTGTTATATCTAACCCATTGCCCATAGATTTACCTCTAACAAATAATTGATTCGATACAGTCCCAGCCTTGCCTTCCGGCAATTCCCAGGTAAGAGATAGAACTGATGGAAAAATTGATGCCATGGAAATCGTTCTAAGTGAGATAGGTAGTTGATCTTTCAAGCCGAAAAATATCTGTGAAAATCTGTATGTCAGATTCGACTTAATCTCGATGATTGCATAAAGGTAAGTGAAAACATCACGGTATTCAACTTGAAAGGCATTTGAGGAATTAAACTCATAGTTAGGAGTACGAACGCGAAAAAAATCATGATTTTTATCCAGTTTTAGAAATCTAACGCCTCCCTCCTTGACCCACTGCGAATTGGCACCAGGACTGATGCAAAACGGTGCCTTGACGGGCTCAAATCGATGAAAGTCTGACGTTCTCGTGACAGAAACTATCAGATCCGTGCATAGCTCAGTTTTGCTGGGAAATTCCTCCCAGATCGCTCCGTATGCAAAAGCAGGCAACATTAAACTTACGCCGATCCATTTCAAAAGCTTCATAATCTTCTCCAGTGAGTGGGCTCCAGTTCATGTGTCCGATCTTGCGAGTAAACTGCCTCTCGGTCAAGTTTGAGTTAGCGCGCAGGAAAGTTTCTGTAAACTATCGGTTTGCAGACCAATAGAACAGGATTTCCAAGGATCTGGGCTAGATGGAGCTACCTACAAGGAAAAGCAAAGGCCGTAACCGCAGGAAACACCTGCGATCCAAAAGGTGTCTTGGTCCCCACGATCTTGCAATGTCCTGAATCATCCTGAGGCTGGGTAGAAGCACAGGCCGCCTTCGCCTCTAGGTTCTACTCGCTCGGATCGTGCCCGTCATAACCAATCAGATCATGATGCAATCATGAGTTATAGCTTGAATTACGTCTACCAGCTCGGCATAGATGATAGAATGGGCATAAGTTTTCGCCTCGTCAGCAGAATCTGTGGGTACATTCCGGGACCGGCAGGTTGCCTAAGGCATGATATAAGGGTTTTCTGCAGTTCCGGACTTCTAAAACCGTATCAAATACTTTGCGTGGTTCCTTGGATTGACAGGCGATCAAAAGTTGATGTTTCTGATTCTGGATTCGATTGGTTGAAGGGATTTTTTTGCAGGTCGAAGCAACAAGGCAATAGGATGCCAGTTGATTAATGGCGATGTGCATTTTTCTCCATGTTCGGCGCTTGTCTTCGCCAGAGGGGGCAGACTAGCTTTGAAATTAGAGGCGATCAAGACGCGAGGCTTTCGGCGGCAGGCGAAGCGGGGGCCATAGCAGAACTTGGTTAGGTCTATTGTCCCTTATATTTCGGGTCAAAGTCTATACAGCGTAGTTTAAAAAAATTTCCCTGTGAAATACAGCTTAAGCTATCCTCTAGAATAGTTTAATTGGAAGCTAAGATTATTCGCCACAGGGCGATCTTTATGGTAATCTCGGGCTTTGGGTATTCGTACAGCCCTTGAGAAATATAGGGAAGTTATTGTGGATTTGAGAAGACTTGCCGCTCGCAGACTAACCCAGCTCGAAGTGAAAGCGAAGATCGACGACATTGTGGGTCTGATTTGTGATGCACATCCAGTCAATCAAATCATATTGTTTGGATCAGCCGCAAGAGGTGAGATGACCGAGGCTTCAGACCTCGATGTAATAGTCATTATTGAAAATAATGAAAATGTGAGTATGGTTGAGAAGAAAATTTTTCTCCACCCTAAATGGGGGAAGTGGCCAGCTGATCTCCTTGTTTATCCTCTTAGCGAGTACAATCGAAAGGCCAATATTGGCGGCGTCCCTTATCTTTCTAAGACTGAGGGCATTGTCGTCTATTCTAAATAGCGCTAAGGACTGTCATGACAAAGCTTGAAAAGCTGTTTCCTAAGGCATATGCAACTGAGCTTCTTGCGATCGCAGAGGGAGACTTAGAATCTGCCAAGGGGCTGCATGAAGTAGCACGCGGTCGAAAAGAAAATATCCTTTACCACGTTCAACAAGCCTGCGAAAAAGCATTGAAAGCCGCCTTGGTGCACAAAGGTGTGAATGTACCACTTGTACATGATCTTGGAGCGCTGATTGCTAAGCTCCCCGAGCAACTTGAACGCTCATTTGATTACGAGGTGATTGCACTCAACCCATATGAATCAATTCGGCGCTATGAAGAGGGACGTGTTCAGCTCGAAGATTTTGAAATCGAGGAAGGTATTCGTCTTGGAGACACGATTCTCAAATGGGTCAGAGTTCAATTGCAAAGCTAATCGAATGGCAGCAATATTACGCCACTGTACCCTCAATATCAGGATTCAGCTTCTCAACATACCCAAGCAACCGATCCAGCGGGAGTTAGGGCTTTTTCAGCGGAATCTATTTTAGTCTGAATATTTTTCAGATCGCATGAAAAGGCGCAAGGTGTCAATCTGCATCAACTGAAAAAAATTGGTGGGGACTCCAAATAGGTTTTGGTGCTACAATCAGCAGCTTTATTGGCTTCTAATTAAGGTTACACCCATGACTCAAGATATTCGTTGGCACCAGCGCTTAGATAGTTTTATGCAGGCCTTATCAACACTGAGAGATGCCGTTAACCTAGCGCGGTCTCGCACATTGAGCGAACTTGAACAACAAGGTCTTATTCAAGCTTTCGAGTTTACTCATGAACTCGCATGGAATGTTATCAGAGACTACTTTATCGACCAAGGCTATACTGAAATTCACGGTTCAAAAGATGCTTTTCGATATGCTTTTAAGCAGGGACTCATTTCAGACGGTCAGGATTGGATGAACTCGATTAAAAGTCGCAACAAGAGCAGCCATACTTACAATCGTGCTACTGCTGACGAAATTGCAGGCGACATTATAAATACCTATATCAATCTATTCGAGACCCTCGCTAAAACAATGAATAAAAGAAGAATACAAAAATGAAATTCGGGCTATCGCAACCAACCATTGAGAAGCTACAGAGTGTTTTTGCAGGATTTCCCCAGATTGAACGGGTGGTTATTTATGGCTCTCGTGCCAAAAGCTGTTTTCGGGAAGGTTCAGATATTGATCTCGCCATCATTGCTCCGTCCATGACTCACTCTGAGTTGATGCATCTAGAAGACCAAATAGACAATCTCTTGCTACCGTATGAGATGGATCTAGCTCTACTACATCATATCGAAAACATCGATCTCGTTGCCCATATCCAGCGGGTGGGACAACCCTTTTATGAAGGTTCGACCGCCTCATAACGCGGGTAGTTAGTCCCTGGCGCGAAAGCGCCAGGGACGTATCCTGACGACCGCAGGGAGG
>CAZOSN010000071.1:0-12010 GCA_964582405.1 uncultured Oligoflexales bacterium
GTTTGCACAGCCTGCCATGGGGCGACCGCCGAAGGTAACGAGGCTGTCGGTGCACCGAGTCTTCTACGGACCAACGATTGGTACCTTCTTACTCAGCTGAAGAACTTCAAAGGTGGGATCCGCGGCAATCTGCCGACTTTGGACCCGGTGGGAGCAACGATGGCGCCGATGGCGGCTTCGCTTACCGATGAACAGGCCATGAAAGACGTCGTTCTTTATTTGCAAAGCTTAAAATAACGCGGGCTAGCTTCAACAGCGTGGCTCTCAGCCATGCGCAAGTCAAGCATGGCATCATGATCCAAAGGGGGTAAAGGTAGATGGCAGGTGCGCAGCCTAATTTAGATCCTGAAGAATTTCTGAAAAAATTATTTATCATTGTGGTCGTAAGCACGTCGGTGTTTTTTGGGATCGTGTTTACGTTTATTGTCTAGAGGAATAAAGGGCGCCCAAAATGATGGAAATGTTGATTACGAATGCGTCGTCCTATGCGGCTAACATCGATCAGTTGATCCTGCTTGTTACAGTTCTTGGTGGTTTCTGGCTCTTTCTCTCTGAGGGCATGCTCTTTTATTTCTTCTTCAAGTTTAGCGCCAAGCGAAATCCCAAGTCGATGTACATCACAGGCGAGAAAAAAGAAGAAGCCAAGTGGATTCACATCCCGCATTATTTGGTTTTGGTGTGTGACCTCGCTGTCATCATCATGGCAATTTGGGTATGGTATATCATCAAAATTGACCTCCCTAAGGCTGATGAAACCATTCGAATCGTAGGGCGCCAGTGGTCATGGACCTTTGTTCACCCTGGTCAAGATCAAATCCTCGGAACTCAGGATGACATCACCTTGGTTGATGAGCTGCATGTTAAGGTCGATAAGACCTACCACTTCAAGCTGCAATCGCTCGATGTGCTGCATTCTTTTTCAGTTCCAGTTTTTCGGCTCAAGCAGGATGCAATCCCGGGTCGCGAGATCACGGGATGGTTCAAACCGACCAAAACAGGAACATTCGATATCCAATGTGCTGAGATGTGCGGTATAGGACACGGTATTATGAATTCAAGGATTTATATTGAGACCGAGGCTGAGCATAACCAATGGCTCAAGTCGCAAGGTCAGGGGGCGCAGGGTTAAGTCTTAGGAGGACTATCTTCCTCGGACTTCCTCGGAATTAGCGATGGCGGCTGATTAAACAATTTGGGGTTAGTGAGAATTTTATGGCATCAACAGCGGTACATCATGACCATGACAGTCACGATCATCATCACGAGATGAGCTTTTGGAGCAAGTATATCTTCTCGGTCGATCATAAGATCATTTGCTTTCAGTATTTATTTACTGGGATGCTTATGGCTTTGATCGGTGGATTTTTCGCGTATGTGTTCCGAATGCAGCTTGCTTTTCCGGGCATGGAGGTCCCAGGCTTTGGAATTGTGACGCCAGTCAACTACAATGCGCTGATCACAAATCATGGCACGATCATGATCTTTTGGGTCGCGATGCCGGTCTTGATAGCGGCGTTTGGCAATTTTCTGATCCCGCTGATGATCGGTGCGGACGACATGGTTTTTCCAAGGATCAACCGCTTGTCCTACCAGATCTTTCTGTTGAGCGCTATTGTGCTCATCGCCTCGTTCTTTGTCCCTGGTGGCGGATTTGGTGGAGCATGGACTGCCTACCCGCCGCTGTCGGCTAATGCCGAGTATAGTCTCACGCCGCTTGGTTCAACCATGTGGGTGCTGGCGGTAGCACTGGAATTTGTCGCCTTTCTTTTGGGCGGGATCAACTTTATCACGACCTTGATGAACGCGCGCGCGCCGGGAATGAAGTGGCTTGATATTCCGATTGTTTGCTGGATGATTGTGATCGCTAGCATTCTGTTCATGGCGTCGGTCGGCCCTTTGATCGCGGGCGCTATCATGCTCCTTTTTGACCAAAATCTTGGCACCGGATTTTTTAACCCAGCCAAAGGTGGCGACCCTGTTTTGTGGCAGCATCTATTTTGGTTTTTCGGTCATCCCGAGGTCTACGTGGTTCTATTGCCGGCGATGGGAATTGTCGCCGAGGTGATGTGTGTTCACGGACGCAAGAAACTGTTTGGCTATCGCACCGTATTGTTCACGGCGATTGCCACGGGTGTTCTCAGCTTCTTTGTTTGGGCCCACCATCAATTTGTTGCAGGCATCGACCCCCGCATGGCAAACGTGTTCACTGTCACGACGGTTTTGATCTCGATTCCCTTGGCCGAGATGTCGTTTGTCTATATCGCGACCCTCTTTGGTGCCTCGATCCGATTCACGACTGCGATGCTATTTGCGTTATCCTTTCTTGTTGAATTTATGATTGGCGGAGTCACCGGCATATTCCTGGGGGCCAGCGGTGCGGATGTGTATTTCCACGACACCTATTTTGTGGTGGCGCATTTCCATTATACCTTCGTGCCGATTGCGATCATTGCGGTATTTGCTGGGCTTTATCACTGGTATCCCAAAATGTTTGGTCGGCATATGAACGAATTTTGGGGCAAGGTTCATTTTTGGGGTAGCGTAATTCCTTTCAATATAATCTTCATTCCTCTCTTTCTGTTAGGCGGAATGGGTGATCACCGCCGTATCTATGATTATTCCAAGTTTCCAGACCTGGCGATCAAGA
Source organism: uncultured Oligoflexales bacterium (assembly GCA_964582405.1). Classification (GTDB taxonomy): domain Bacteria; phylum Bdellovibrionota_B; class Oligoflexia; order Oligoflexales; family Oligoflexaceae; genus CAZOSN01. The sequence continues at coordinate 2,648 of CAZOSN010000071.1, forward strand.
GCATGGAACACATGAGGGTCATTGCTACGGTTGCTTTGATTGCGATGCTGCTGTTTCAGATCCCATTCCTCGTGAATTTTGTGATGAGCATGTTCCGCGGGAAAAAAGCTGAGCGCAATCCCTGGCGAGCGACCACATTGGAGTGGGTTCCTCCCTCGCCGCCGCCGCATGGCAACTTTGCTGAATTTCCGACTGTATACCGTGGGCCCTATGAATACGGCGTTCCTGGGCGATCCGATGACTTCTGGCCGCAGCACGTAAAGTAAGAAGAGGGGGATTTATGGGGTTCACTCAGCCATTAGCAACACGTCGTAGCGCCACAGGGATTGCAACGGGCAAACTAGCGGTCTGGTGGGTGTTGGGTTCGGAAATTGTGATCTTTGGCGGGCTTCTCGCCTGCTACTTGCTTTACCGCCTGCAGTATGGGCATTGGGCAAGCGACGCCGCGCACACCAATACCTTCTTTGGAGGCTTGAACACATTTGTGCTCCTGACTTCGTCCTTGTTTGCGGTGCTCGCGCACTATTGGGCTGAGCATGGTGAGCCACATAAGGCTTTTATCGGTCTTTGGCTTACTATCGGCGGGGCCTTGATGTTTCTTGTCGTTAAATCGGTCGAGTGGGGGACCGAGATTTCCCATGGGTTTACGATCTCGGCAGCGCCGTTCTGGAGCTTTTATTATACTGCCGCAGGCATCCATGCTTTGCACGTCATTGCCGGGGCGATCATCATGGCGATCGTCTCGTTAGATGTCCTCAAGGGCAAGAATCTGCACAGGGTGGAATTGATCGGGATCTATTGGCACTTTGTTGATATTGTTTGGATATTCTTGTTTCCATTGCTATACATAGCCAAGTAATCAGTTAAAGGGAGAATTCGATGTCTGCATCTGCTGCATCATCCACAAACGCTGCTGGCGACCATCATGGCGAACACAAGCATAGCGAGAAATACTATGTGAAAATTTGGGCTTTGCTTCTCATTCTGCTCGCCGTCAGTATCATTGGCCCGATGTTTGGTCACAAGCTTTTGACCTTGGTTACCGCGTTTGGGATAGCCATTGTCAAAGCCTTTATCGTGGCTGCCAAATTTATGCACCTCGATATCGAGAAACGCTACATTCACTTTGTTCTTTACACGATGCTTCTTCTTGTGGTTGTGTTCTACAGCGGTGTGGCTGCCGATATCATGAACAATGAAGGCAAGAACTGGGTAAACCAGGCAAATAAGCATCAGATCGAAATTCACAAAGGGTATGAACACGAAGTTCATCATGGTGAATAGGTTGCTTACTTGCCAGCCCGTTTTTCGGGTTTGATGTATAGATCGTTTCAGAAGTTGAGTTAGACAAGGCGCGACGAAGGGATGCGCGCGGAGCCTATTAGACATAGCTGAGCACGCATCACGAGGAGCAACGCTGTGTAACTCAACTTCTGAAACGATCTATAAGAAAGTACGACTATGTCCTCTAGCCAAGCAATGGCCCGCATCCCGTCGGCGCGGGCTCGCTTTTTAGCCGGTCGCTCTCAGCAGCCTTTGGTTCCTAATGCTCAGTTTGGGATGATCATGTTTATCCTAACTGAGCTGATGTTTTTTTTGGCCCTGATCAGCGCCTATTTGGTGATCAAAGCCTCAAGTTTGTCACAATGGGCGCCGCCTGTAGGTGCCATGCTCCCCAAGCCTGTGACATTGGTAAATACGCTTGTTCTTCTGGCAAGTGGGGGATTTATGTTTGCAGCCGCACGACGGATGCAGGCGCTTAGCAGCGCACGCAGCTCGGAGCCAGCTTGGTCTGATGCAAGGCTTAGGGCCTATTTAGGTCAGGCTTTGCTGTTGGGATTTGTGTTTGTCGGTGTGCAAGGTTTTGAGTGGGTGCGGTTGTTCGCCCAGGGGATGAGCATGACCTCGGGAATTTTCGGGGCCTGTTTTTATTTGCTTGTCGGCAGCCATGGCATGCATGCTTTTTGCGGAGCCTTGGGTATGCTGTACGGAATGTACCGATTGCGCCGTGGTGATTTGGATGCCAACGGGCTGTGGAGCATTCAGATTTTTTGGACCTTCGTGGTCGGCGTCTGGCCGGTGCTATTTTATCTTGCCTATAGCCCTTGAGGTGAATGATGAGGTGGCTTCCCGCTGCTTTGATGATCTGGAGCGTTTCGGCACAAGTTTTTGCCTGTGCGGTTTGTGCCGGTGGCAATATTGAGTCGCAGTGGGCTTATTTCGGGACCACCGGCTTGCTAACCTTTGTGCCTCTTATTGCGATGGGAACCATCGCCGGAGTGCTCTTTTTGCTAGCCCGGAAGCGGCGGTTGGCTCAACTCAAGGAAAAAAACGTCTGATGTCCATGGTGTCGTGGCAGAAAAGGCTGCTGGGCTTTAATTTGCTTCTCGGTCTTGGTCTAGCCGGAGCGGTCTTTTTTAGCCTTCGCAAGGCTCCGGAGTTGCGCCGTGTTCGAGGTCAGGTTCATGGATTGCCGTTGGAGTTACCCGATATTCGACAGGTTCCGACTCAGGCTACGGTCTTGCTGCCTAAGGCGCCCGGTTTCCTGTTCATCAATTTCTGGGCCTCTTGGTGCACAGCTTGCGCGGCGGAGGTTCCCAAACTTGCGGAACTTCGGCATCAGATCAATGGGGAACGGCTTTCGATGATTGGGATAGCAAGTTTTGATGAGCTGGAGCGCGCAGTCGCCGCTGACAAGTCTGAGCCAGTTCCCTATCCTGTGCTGCTGGATCGCAACGGTGATTTCGCGCGATCGTTGCAGGTCAATGGGCTTCCGCAGAGCTTTCTAATTTCGCCTAATGGTGAGATAATCTACCATGTGACGGGCAAGCTTGAAGATGCTGATATCAAGGCGATAAATACGATCATCAGCGCATCGTCTTGAACTTTTTGCATCCGGTGTCGGGAGTGTGTTTCAAAAACAGGCTTTTCGCCCGGCTTCGGCTTTTTTTCTCGTGTGATCGTCATACTCCTGGGCGGCATTGTTCCAGCGGACTCATGAATCATCCTTACGTCGGCTTGGTGCGCTTTGGTGATTTTTGTGTCTATGCTTTGCGCTTCTCGGAGGTTTGGAGATTTTGCGACGAAAAAAAACCGGAGTCGAGCGCAGCAGAAAGGTTCGGTATGAATTATTTATCCCTCCTCTCCTATCTCCGAGTAACGGTACTGGGTTTTTTCCTCGCGGTAAGTTCATTGGCTTCGGGTCAAATGCTGCTGCAGTCGGTCAAACCCTGGATTGGTGTTGCCATTGAGAAGGGCAAAGCAGGCGTCATGATCACGCGGGTTTTTCCCGACACCCCCGGCGCTGAGGTGGGACTTTTGCCCGGCGATGAGGTGGTGAGGGTCCAAGGCAACGAGGTTGCGACTCCCGAGCAGATGATACGGACCGTGACGCAGTTCGGAGTTGGCGTCAAGATAGAGATCGAATTCACGCGCCAAGGTAAGATTGAAAAAAGAAACCTGAGCCTCGTGGCAAGACCCGATGCGGATGCGATGCTTTCGAAAGCTTTGCTTCATGAAAAAGCTCCAGATGGCGAATTTGTTAACCCCCATGGATTAAGCAAGGTTACCTTGGCAGGATTCGGTAAAAAGCCCATGCTGCTGATGTTTTGGGCGACCTGGTGCCCAGCCTGCAAAGCTATTCTGCCAGAAGTTATTCAATATGCCGGAGCGCACCCCGAGGTGGCGACGGTTTTGATTTCAACTGAGGAGCCTGGTGCCATGGCGTCGTTTTTCAAAAAACCCGATGCAAGCTTCACTGCGTTGACTGACCCAGGCGGCTCTATCGTGGCAAAGTTTCAGGTATCGGCACTGCCGACATTCGTGGTGACCGATCAGGAGCACATCGTGCAGTTTGCGAAGATCGGGGGTGGTGTTTATTTTACGGAGGCGACGGAAGTCCTAAAAACGCTGGTTGGCAAGAAATAGACCATGCCACACAGGGCGGCGGCACATTCAAAGAGAATCAAAAATATCTGAGGCGTGTTAACGATTCATCCATAACACATTGAAAAGATAGTAAATATTTCCCGTCCTCCCGGGTTCCTGACTTGCCGGTCAAAATAAAGGAAAGCCAGGAGGACAGGAAAACAAAACGTCAACATGCCCTACTATTTCGCTACAGCTTTCCATGGTTTAGGGAAAAAGCGCCATTGGCCGCCGACCCTAATCAGCCCGGCGTATGCCATTCCCGTGGACTCTCCTGGCTTAACGAACTTAAAGGCGTAATGCTTCAGACCTGGTTTAAATTTGCCATGCAGCGATTTGTAGCCGCCTGGAAAATGACTCGCCGCTTCGCCTTTCCAGGCATCGATTTCTTCGCTCGTTGCCTCCCAGATTAAAAGTTCGGTCTGGCCACTCTTCGGAGCGATCGGTTCAACTTTTTTCCACAAGGATTCATAGGCTTTTTCTGCATTTGCTGCGTCTTTCGGTGAGTTGAACACAAGGCCGTAATCAGCCTTACTCGGCATCAGAGTCTTGGTGATCGCGACCGTATCGGCCTTGGGCTCCATAAGCGTTTTAAGCAAAGCTTTGGCGTCTGCTAAATCATCGGCAAAGAGTGGTGTGGTTAGTAAGAGACTCATCGCAAAAGCAAGTTTGATCATAGCGTAAACTCCAAACATAATGTGTTTCGCTAAATTTACCACAGAATCGCCGAAGGATTGAAGCGCGGAATCTGACGCAATAGATCCAAGCTAAGCCTTGGGAGCTTCATGAAACGTCCAATAGGAGTTAAAGAAGTAGTTGACTGCGGCCGCTGGGATGATACCCGCAATCTGAAACAAGTAGGCGGAACCCTGTGGGGCCCAGAGGCTGAGAAGGGCAAAGGTTGTGTAGCTTATGGCAAGCGAAAGGATCGATACGATATTGAAGTAGAGTCCTTTCATGACCACCCCGCGCTTGGTTTGCCGTTTGCGGAAGGTCCAGACATTGTTGAAAAGAAAATTGCTTAGAATCGATATTTCGATGGCAATAGGTGAGGCCAGGTATTTATTGATACCCAAATGAAGCAGGACACTGAAGGCACCGAGATTGACCGCGACTCCCGATAGCCCTACGGTAAGAAACTTGACAAGAGTCGCGCTGCCCTTAAGGCGGATAGAAAAGGCGTTGAGGACAAATTCCAGGATGTCGCGCAGCCCAAGCTTGGACTCGCCCAAGGTCCGATCTTTGAATTGAATAGGCCATTCGAAAATTCGGGCCTTACGCGTGTAGGCTTCGTGCAGCAGGCTCACTTGAAACCCATAACCTTGCGTGGGAATGGCATCGAGATCGATTTTTTTTAGCAGTTGGGCGGAAATAGCTCGGAAACCACTCGTGCAGTCGTTTACGGTGTAGATACCAGCGATCAGGCGGGCGACCAAATTTCCCCCCCAAGAGTTTAATTTGCGCCAGGTGTGCCATTCGCTGGGAATGCTGCCACCTCGCACGTAGCGGCTGCCGATCACAAATTGGTAGCCTTGCGCGATCTTATCGATCATGGCGGGGATATCGTCGGGGTTATGTGAAAAATCCGCATCCATTTCGAAGATGACTTCGGCTCCGAGCCGCAAGGCCATGTTCATCCCACGGATATAGGCCACGCCCAGGCCTTTTTTATTGCCAGTCATAAGATGAAGGGTGGGGTATTCTGCCATTTTGGTGGTCACAATAGCCTGCGTGCCATCGGGCGAGTTATCGTCCACCACGAGGACTTCGAGCTGGTGCGAGGTGGACTTCTGGACTCTCGTGAGGATGCTATCGATCATGGCCCCAATATTGTCGCGCTCATTGTAGGTCGGAAGGACGATCATGGCTTTCATGGAGGCACTGAATCCTATTGGCATAACGTTGCAAGGGCTAGGATGATAGTAGAATCTTCCTAGCCCGGCAACCTAAACATTATGCTTTTATTCGGGCCTGCCAGATGCCTGGCCTTTCGCCAATAGCCTCGAGGTTCCGTCTGAGAACTCCCTGGCCGACCTTTGGCAAGGCGAACCAGGGAAGTTCTCAAACGAAATCTAATTCTTGATAACTCGAACAAACGACACGGTCACATCATCCTGAAGAGCTTCGATCCGGAAATCTTCTCCGTAGTCCTGACCGAGAAAGGCAGCATCCTCGCAGACCATCGTCAGCGTCATAACCTTTTTGGTACCCTTATTCTGGACTGTGGTTTCGCAAGTGCCGTTGGTCCGTGGAACTTTGAGCTTCCATTCCGCCTTTTTCAGGTCGAGGTAGGTAACTTTAATCGTGACATTATGGCCCGTTCCAAACAGAAAGCCATCATAGATCCCAAAGACTATGGCGCGCTGGCCGTGGATGGAGTCTGTACGGCGGGCGGTATAGTCAAAAAGCGCCTTGGGATGGTGATCGGTCATTTGTTTCGGAATGGTAACTTTTTCTGCGGGAACCGTGCGCGCTCCGTCCGTATCGCGTTGGAACACCCAGCGCTCGAAGTTCTTCACGGGGACTTTATCTTTGCCTTTCTCGACGTAGCTCTCACGGAGGTAAGTCCAGGCATCGCGGCTGTCTTGAACCGATTTTCCCAAAGACAGGGCGACGTAGCCAAGAAGGTTGGGGTCAAACGTGAACTCATTGGTCCACAAGAAATTCCGCCGCATCTGCAGGACCCTCAGCATCGACTCATGGTAGCGGTGGGGAAAGCTTTCAAAAGGCCCGAAGCGTGCCGTCCAGCGCTCGCCATACTCTTCGTTTTCATCGCCAAAAACCCGACCTTCTAGCGCCTGATGGCATTCCTCTAAATTGATCAGGTAACCGTTTTCGTCCACGCTTTGGCAAAGGAATTCATTGTCCCAGTTGGACATATACTGCTCAACAAAACCGTTGCGCTGGCCAATCCCAAGTTCGTAGGCATGGTTTAACGATTTTCCCCAGGCGCCGGTAAAGACCAGTTTGTAGGTATTGTCGCCAAACGCATCGCTCCAGGCATCCAGTCGTTCGTTGAACATGTCAACTTCTGGACTTTTGTTGGGAATTTGCCCCTCTTCGCCCTTATCGCGCGATTGAGTATGAATGTAAGCCACTCCGATCTCCTCCATTTGCGCGATCCCGCTTGCTTTCAGCTGACGGAGAAAGTCGAGATAGGCTTTGTGATACCTTTGGTCAAAGGTATCGAGATTGATCAGCTGAAACGGTTTGTCCTGATCAAATCGGGCTTTTTCTTCGACCAACGGCACTCCTAATTTGTCATGTAACCATCGGGGCGCGGTTCCGTCGTTGGTGGTGTATTTCGAGGTTTTGGACGCGTCTTTGAATTTACGGATTTCCCAAAGAGCGCTTTTGATATGCAGCTCGACATTAAACCCCTCGTCGCCTACCTTGCGGATCTCGTTGCGCAGAGTTTCAAAGTCGAATTTGCCTTGTTCGGATTCAATATCCTTCCAGCTAACCTCAACCTCTTTCAATCGACGCATTGGAAATTTGGTCTTCGGATCGTCGCCATACTTAATGTATGCGCGGCTGGAAGGCGTTACGTTCGCTGGTAGCGAATAGTCCCAACCTTCGTTAATTCCAGGATTCCCGATCCATGGGGCTGGAGTCACATCCGTGTATTTTTTTGGCCCCCCCCATGCTTGGGATGATGAAGCCAGAGCCAGCATTAAAATAAACTTTCGATTGATCGTGTTCACGTTACCTCCTCTAAAGGCTTAGAAAGCCTGGGAGTCTAACGGCGATGCTCAAATCGCAATCAAATCAGAGCGGCAACTAGATGTAACAAAAGAGGAATTTGAGCAGAATTTTTTTGTGCGAAAATTCTGCTCAAGTTTGGTGGACGTATTTCGCGGTCTTTTTCTCTACAATCCTAGGTATTCTCGGACGAGGCCGCCTGCGATGATTGCAAGATCCTCGTCGGAGCTTTGGTCGCTTAGGACGACGAGCGCATACTGTGTGTTCTGCACGGCGAAGGTGATTGCATGGTGGTGGACATTGGCCTGATACGCCTTTTGAGTGTCCGGTTTTGGGGCTGGACCGCGGTAGGTTCCAGTTTTTCCGCCGACAATGAGACTTTGTGGGAGGTAGCGGCGGGCTTTTTCACCACCCGTGCGCGTGGCGTGCATGATGTTCCACAGAATCTCGGCGCCGTGAAAGCGCTTGTGGTAGGTATCAGACAGCAGCTTTGCCATATCGATAGCATTGACCTCGTTGCCGTGGTCTTTGCCATTCCAACCCCGGAAGGCGCGCGTGCGGATGTGGCCGAGGCGCTCGGCGAATTGCTGAATAAGAAGTTGCCCCTGATGATCATTGCCATCGCCTACGGCTTTCTGCACCGCAGCCCATGCCTGATTAGAGGAGATCACGATCATATCGGCCAGATCCTGAAGCTCATGCGCACTGAGCGAACCCTGAGTCTTGTCGAGCAGCGAGGCACCAACATAGAGCTTGGACACCGAGGCACCGTAAAAGAGCTGATCGGCATCGCGGCTTCGCGCGATGATTTCATCTCGGTCAAGGTTCATGAGCACCCATTGAATGCGAAAATTGGCGTTGGTTTGGGAATGATCTTTGAGTTCGCGGTACCTTTGAGCTTGCAGCGGACCAAATGCATCGCCTATCCCATGCGCCCAATCAAGAGGTGCCCCACGAACCATCAAAGAGTGCATAGATCGCCCAAGCGGAAGAATTGGATCTTGGATCAAACCAAGCTGAGCGGTATCAGGTTTTACGGGACTAACCGCGGCCCCAGCAGAACAGGTCGTACTCAGGAGCAACATGGACAACAAGCGTTTTATCAAGGCAACCTCCCCATCAACGCCTACACCCTAGCAAATCGAGGACCAATCGCCAAAGCCCGCTTGGTTAAGCGGCTCAGCTGTCGCACGGGGTTCAATGGCTTTTTTAAGTAATTTCAATCTAGTAAAGAAAATACCTGCCCGCACTTCGAGGGTTCTCAATGCGCTCCGAATGCCATTTTCGATGTGTAGTTTTGAAATAGCTGGAGAAAAATTGTCGTTAGATCCCCGTAGTTTTTTTGCATGACTGCCTAAGTTTTTGCCACCTTAATTGTGCGTGTTGACTTATCGATCTCCCAACCTCCTGGGTTCCCGGCTTATCCGTTCGCCTGCGAAGCCAGGAACCCAGGAGGTCGGGGAATAAAAAAAGGTCAACAAACCTTAGTAAACTCAACTTTTCATCTGCGCCGCAAGACGGTACAATCCGCAATCTACTATTGAGAGGAGGCGACTCATGAACTGGGTACGATGGATTTTCGTTGTAAGTTTGATCGCAAATCCAGCCTGGGCAGCGGAAACAGGAATAGTGGCCAAGGTTGTGCTTTTTCCAGCGGGCTCCTTTGAGGTCAAGTCGTCGGCGATCAGCGGTAAGCTTATCAAGAAAGGCGACAGTTTCAGCGCGGCCGAGCTC
>CAZOSN010000071.1:12020-13359 GCA_964582405.1 uncultured Oligoflexales bacterium
TGCCGATCGCGTCCTTAGTCACAGGCATGGAGTTAAGGGATACCCACACGAGGGCTCGGCTGAAGCCCGAGTTAAACCCGAATATCGTGCTCAAAAATATCGAAGGCACCAAAGGTACCGGCACTGCTCAGCTAACGCTTGCGGGTGTCACGCAGGCCATAAAATTCAAATTCAAGGACCTTGGTCAAAATATGGCTGAGGCGGAATTTACGATCGAACTAGGTGGCTTCAAGATTGGAGATATCAATTACAAAGGAGTGGGGGTCGAGGACTCAGTCGAGATCACCGCGACTCTGCCCTACGAGGGTTGAAATGCCAAAGTCTATATTGAATGGAATGGTGTTGATGGTGGCGCTGGTTTGGGGATGCGGTCAGGACTACAACTCCAACTCAGGAGATGAGCGGTTTGGAAAAACTGGGACCCAGTTGGATTGCTCGTCCGAAGCCTCCGCGCGGTTCTGCGCCTCGGTCGCGATTTTGAAGCAGCAATGTTTCAGTTGTCACAGCGATTGGGCGCAGTATACCAACGATGCTGGTTTTGTGCGGGCTGGCTTGGTTGTTCCAAAAGATACAAAAGGCTCGAAGGTGATCAGCCGCCTGATCAACGCCGGCTCAGATATGCCACGCGGAGGTTCGGCCTTGCCTGCAACCGATTACGAGGCCTTGCAGAACTGGGTTAATCAGATGGCGGATGGAGCGGGGAAATAGCCTCAGTGTTGGGGACAAGCGAGGTACAACAATGATTGGTTGGCGCATTGGTTTAGGGTTGATCATGCTTTTTTTGGGTGCGGGATCTGCGGGAGCCTACCCCAACTACATCAGCTATGGCTACCAATCCTGCATGAGCTGTCACTACAATCCCTTTGGCAACGGCCCGTTGACCGATTATGGACGGACCGTGGCCGCAACCGAAATTTCGGATCGGGTGATTTGGGACAAGGCCATGACCGAGGAGCAGATTGCCGACAAGTCGGGGTTTTTCGGTGATCCCAACTACAGCGATTGGCTCAGACCATCCGCGAGTTATCGAGGTCTGAGCCTCAGGCGAAATGTGGGCGAAAAGACAGCTAGCGATAGTTTTATTCATATGGATGCGAGTGCCGAACTGGTAGCCAAATTTCTTAAGCGCGACAGCTTGATTGTTGCGGTGCAGATGGGATATTCGCCCAAGCCCGAGGCCATAGAGGATGCACCGGGAGTAAAGACCTACAGGACGCGTGAGCACTATGTTGGCTACCGGATCAACAAAGAGCTTGGCGTCTATGCCGGCCTCATGGACAAGGTTTTTGGAATTCGGGTTCCTGATCATATCGCGTTTAGCCGAACCGTCACGGGACTT
>CAZOSN010000071.1:13369-21905 GCA_964582405.1 uncultured Oligoflexales bacterium
TCATTATGTCAACAAAATGCTCGAGGCCGGCGTGCAGCCGTTTATGGGCAATTTGGTGCAAGACAAAGCATTGCGGCAGAAGGGCGTCACGGGCCTTGTCGAGTTTAACCTGGGTGAGTTTGCTCGCGCCGGCGGGTCGTATTTGGTATCGAAGTCAGATTTTCTCAAAAACCAGATCGTTGCCGGGCAGACCAAAATCGGACTTGGCAAAGGCCACAGTGTCTTGGCAGAATTGGGCGAGGTGCAGAAAACGCCTGTCAATACAGGAAAAGTCGATCGCCACCTTTATGCATTCACCCAGGGGCAATTTAGAGCCCGCCGCGGGCTTTGGGGGATCATGACCATCGAGATGCTCGAAGCCAATAAGCTCACCAGTGCTTATGTGTATCGCCTCGGTCCAGGAGTCCAGTATTTCCCCATGCAGCGTTTAGAGCTTAGGGCGGATGCCTATAACACCTACCGGATCACAGAAGACGAGTCAGCGCCGTCCACATGGGATTTGACCGCGCAGGTTCATCTTTGGCTCTAAGCTAAGGGTCTGGAGCGAAATCCGAGCAAAAACTGATCAAGTTTGGAGAAGCAGCCCGAGGATTTCCTGAGCATTAAGCGCGGCGCCTTCCGTGATAATGTCTTCTGCGAGCCGAGTTTTGGTTTGCTTGAGCGCCTCGATTTTTTCTTCGATCGTACCCTGGGCAATGAGGCGGTAAACCATGACAGGCTTGGTCTGACCAATGCGGTGGGCGCGGCCGATTGCTTGGTTTTCGCTTGCTGGGTTCCACCATGGGTCCATGATAAAGACATGGTCTGCGGCGGTGAGATTCAAGCCAACGCCCCCCGCTTTGAGCGACATGAGCAAAATCAGTGGCGAGGTTTCATTTTGGAATTGTGAGACTATGCTGCCGCGGTCAACCGTCGAGCCATCGAGCCTAAGGTAGCCCAACCCGAGCCCATTGAGTCTTTCCCCGATCAGATCAAGGAATGAGGTCCATTGGGAAAAAACCAAAGCCTTTTGACCTTCGTCCGCAAGAATTATCAGGTGCTCGGTAAGCGCATCGAGCTTGGATGAAACGCTCGTTTGTTCTCCGAGGGAAAGCTCCTCGTCAGGTGCGGCAAGCTGGGATCCATTCTCGGGATTGGTCACGGCAAATTTTTTCCTACCGAGTTCGATTAAAGCGGGGTGACAGGGCGCCTGACGTAACCTGAGCAGTGCTTCCAGCGCCATGAGTGGGGTTGCGCCGGCGTTGAGTTGGGCGACAATATCCCTTGTGCAGGCTGCATGAATCGTTTGGTAGAGGTCTCGCTCCTTCGTGCTTAGCTCGATATAGAGATTTTGCTCCGTGCAGGGGGGCAGTTCCTTGGCGACCTCGCGCTTGAGGCGACGGATGACAAACGGCTTCACTTTTTGGGTAAGTCGTGCCGCGGTGTCGCTGTTGCCCTCCTGGATGGGGAGGATATAGGATTCGCGAAATTCGCGGGCCGTTCCCAAAAATCCCGGAATTAGGAATCTAAACTGACTGTGAAGATCGCTCAGGCGATTTTCGATGGGCGTGCCGGTGAGAGCCAGCCTAAAACGGGCTTGGATTTTGTAGGCGGCCTGCGCGGTCTGGCTATCGGCGTTCTTGATGGCATGAGCCTCATCGAGGACCGCCATGTCCCAATCGATCGCCGTGAGCTTGGCTTCCTCCAGTCTAAGCAGCGAGTAGCTGGTCAGGACCACCAGAGGAACCTGGCTGGCGGTGCGCGGGAGCTCGGGCCTCTGATCCCCATGCCATAGGATGACTTCGGTCTGAGGATAGAAGCGCTTGATTTCGGAGCGCCAGTTAAAAAGCACGCTGGTTGGAGCAACAATGAGTGTCAGGCCTTGCAGTATTGCGATCGTTTGCACCGTTTTGCCAAGACCCATGTCATCCGCAAGGAGTGCGCCTAATTCAGCAGCCCTAAGCTGAGCTAAGACTTCGACAGCCTCGCGCTGGTAGGGTCGAAGAGTTGCGGCAAAACCCGAGGGAGGCTCATAGCCCTGGGGATGAGCGAGCCTTTCAACCAGAGCATCCAAAGTCGGAGGCGGCGTGAGGCCCAGCTCGCGGGCAAGTTTCACCGTCTGGGGCCAGGCGGCCCTGGCCGTGACGGGGCTTAAATTCGACTGGAGGAGATCGAGGATCGCAGCGCCATGCTGCGCAAGCCAGGAGGTAGGGAGTTCGGCAAAGCCTCCGCCTGCCAACGGCACGAGGCTCTGGCCATGGCGGTAGGCATCAAAAACAGCGGCGTTATCTACAGCGCTAGACCCATGTCCGGTGCTGGTGGCAAACATAAGATTGAGTTGCTCGCCCTGAAAGCAAACTTCAGGCACGAGCTTGCCATGAATCTGCCAGTCGCTTTCGCTCATAGGAGCAACCCAGCTTGGTAGATCCCGCGCGGCCACGATGAGCGCCAAAACCTCGGCATAGGGCTTAACCGATGTGCGATCAAGCTCGAGGCCAAACTCTTGCTGCAGGCGGGAGGCTAGCTGGTGCTCGCGGTCTAAATCTCGCTTAGGCACTTCGGTACCCAAACTGATCAGCTCATGCCTGCGCACGAGGGCTATTTTGGGCTCGCCGTAGGCAAGCTCAGGGGTGATTTTGATTCCCTCGGCTGCGTTTACCAGGTTGAAACTGATTCTTACCGTGGCGCGAACTTCAGTCGGCAGCCGAGTCGTGCGGTTTTGGATCTCGAAGTGCGGGCTGAGCGCGGGTAGAATGTCGGAGACCAGGGTGCCGAATTCTCGAGGCGTGAATACGCGCCCAGATTTCGCGAGAGCTGCAAGATGCGGCGTCAAGTCTGGCTCTTGAAAAAGCGCGAGCCCACGCGAGGTTCGCGCGATGCCTGGATGAAACAGTTGGAGAAGGTCTGGGTTTTTAGCGGGTTTGAGCTGGATGTCGCGTGGACCTGGACCATCCTCGAGCATAAGTTCAGGTCTTAGTGGCCGGCGTAGAGCCTCAACCGGTTCTCCCGAAAACAGGATCCGGTCCGATTCAACTTTGGGAAAGACCGCAAAGAGGCGCTTCCAGGTTGCGCGATCTAAGACCCCATAGCGTTTCGGGTAAAGTGCTTGCTCGATGGCCCAATCTTCTTGCGTTGGTGCCAGGCGCCGCATCAGAGCATTGGCGTTGCCGGTGCTTTTGAGCGGTATGCTTAATACCTGGCGCTCGCCGTCAGCTTCAATCACCCGTTGAAAATCCAGTGTGCCGTCGCGAGCTTCGATGGAATAGAGCAATCGGGCCGCCGTGGGCGGGCTGATCTCGTGGTCACCCTCCGTCGCGCGCTTGAGCGCAATAACTGCCGCCGCGATGTGAGGGCACGGATCTTCTCCATTGCAATCGCATTGCCAATCGGTCTCTTCCGGCCAAAGCACGACCTTGCGGGCAACGCCGAGCTCCGTGACCCTCAGTCTGATTTCCTCGCAATCCTTTAGGTCGCAACTCACCGCATCGGCACGCACCAGCATGATTCCTTTGGACCATGTGGTTTTTGCACATTGGTCAAAGACTGCGGTGAAAAGCTCCTGCATGATTAGCTCCGTCGTGGTTTGGGCCGCTTGAGGGGGCTCATCTTAGTGCAAATGAGTTCAATCTACTAGGTTTCCGTCAAAAATGCTCGAACTAGCCCTTCGCTTTTTGCTAACCCGATTCGACACAATCTCGGCAACATCTGGACTACCATCCCCCAAGATCAATGCTGATGGGCTTTAATGCCTGGTTAGGGACAATTTTGCAATAATATGCATTTCTGTGCTTCAGCCCTTCCGCTCTCCTGTGGTAGAAGTGAGCGTCTATTTATCGCGACTTATCGCAACTTACCGCAACTTATCGCAACTTATCGCAAAGCTGCGGAAGGATGGAAATTTTTCCACTCAAACCACCAAGTTTAGCGAGGCCACGTGACCCTTCAAAAAACGATTCATATCCAAAATTTGGCGCTGGCGAACGACCGCCCGTTTACATTGTTTGGCGGGATCAATGTCATCGAGTCCGAAGCTTTGGCTCTTGAAGCCGCAGAGTCGTTTGTCGCAACGGCTAAAAAACTTGCGATCCCTTTGGTATTTAAGGCCTCCTATGATAAAGCCAACCGATCGAGCGTGACGAGCTTTCGAGGGCCAGGGTTGGAGCAAGGTTTGAAAATCTTGGCCAAGGTCAAAGAGCGGTTTCAGATTCCTATTCTTTCCGATATTCATGCGCCTTCTGAGGCGGAGCCGGCAGCTCAAGTCTGCGATGTCCTGCAGATTCCGGCGTTTCTTGCCCGCCAAACTGATCTCGTGGTCGCGGCAGCAAAGACCGGTAGGGTGATCAATATCAAAAAGCCACAGTTTTTGGCCCCGGATGATATGCCGCATATCGTTCAAAAGTGCACGGAGGCTGGCAATAGCCAGATCATTGTTTGCGAGCGAGGAACGTCGTTTGGCTATCACAACCTTGTGGTCGATATGCTGGCTTTTCCCATTATGAAGCAGATGGGATATCCGGTGTTCTTTGATGTGACCCATGCCCTGCAAATGCCAGGCGGCTTGGGTCATGCTGCGGCCGGACGCAGACAGTATGTGACAGAGCTAGCGAGGGCAGGGATGGCCCAAGGCATTGCCGGATTATTCTTGGAGGCGCATCCTGAGCCCTCAATTGCCAAATGCGATGGCCCATGCGCTCTCAAGCTTGAGTTGGTCGAACCGTTTTTGCGGCAGATGAAAGCGCTCGATGAACTTATCAAGGGCTTTAAGCCCCTCGACACGCGGTAAAGAGGAGTGATTATGAAATCATGTCCACAATTTGCGGCAATAAAATTGGTGGCTCTGGATGTCGATGGTGTCCTGACCGACGGCAGGCTTTTTTATGGGCCAGGCGGCGAGGCTCTCAAAGCTTTTCAAGTCAAGGATGGTTCAGCGATCAAACGCCTTGCATCGGCGGGCATCGAAGTCGCTCTGATTACAGCACGCGAAAGCCGTGAAGTGTCTCAACGCGCCACCGAGCTAGGTATCAAGCATTGCTACCAGGGGGTTCGCGACAAGCTAACTAAACTGCGTCAAATTCAGGCAGATCTCGGCCTTCGGATGGAGGATACACTTTATGCTGGTGACGACTGGCTTGATGAACCCTGCCTCGCCGCAGCGGGCCTGAGCGTTACCCCCGCCGATGCAGTATCGGAGCTAAGGGCTAGGGCGGATTATGTGACCCGAGCCAAAGGCGGCGAGGGTGTGGTGAGCGAAATCGCGGCCCGGATACTGGCGGGCCAGGCCCCGGTGCATGTGGTCATTCCCGCCCGGTATGGCTCATCGCGCTTTCCAGGCAAACCCCTAGCTTTGCTTAAGCATAAGCCTATGATTCAATGGGTGATTGAGCGCCCCGACTCGGCCGAATTTTCATCGATTATCGTTGCCACCGATGATCAGAGAATCGCCAAAGTCTGCGAGGGATTGGGAGCTGAGGTGGTGATGACATCGGCGTCTCATGCTAGCGGCACGGATCGCCTTGCCGAGGTGGCTAGGATTAAAGGTTTTGGGCCGGACGATATCGTTGTCAATTTGCAAGGAGATGAACCTTTGCTGCCTAAGGAGTGGCTTGGTGCCGTCTGCCAGCTTCTGCGCGATAGCCCCGCGGCGAGCATCGCCACGCTGGCTATGCCCTGTGCCTCGCTATCCGAAGCGCGTGATCCTAATGTTGTCAAGGTAGTGAAAGACGATGGAGGGCGCGCCTTATACTTCAGCCGCAGCTTAATACCCTTTCACCGCGACGCCAACGATCCTGAACCGCGCTATTGGAAACATATCGGTCTCTATGCCTACCGCGCGCGCGACCTTGCCGAGCTCAGCAATGCTAGCCCCAATCCGCTCGAACTCAGCGAGAAGCTCGAGCAACTTCGCGCTTTGGCTCTTGGTTGGACGATCGCTGTCGGCATAGCCCCCGATGCCGAGCATCCAGGCGGAGTGGATACCCCCGAGGACCTAGCGAGGTTGGAGTCGTGGCTCAGCCGTGCTCCCTGAACCGGCGGTAGAGGCTCAAGGAGCCCAGGATGGTGGGGAAATATATTTGCTTGACATTGTTCGTTTTAGGTAACCCTCACCTAGAATTAGCCGTCAGAGGGAAGTTATTGACTAATACGGATTACGAAAAGTTCGTGAACGAAGACTACCTCTTTGATAATGTTTGATTTTTTCTCGGGCAGAGAATTTCCAACACCAACAAAAAGGTAGGTCCATGAAGAATGACATACGGGGTTCGATTAAGAAACTGAAAAAGCTCGCTCGTAGCAAGTAGCGAGCTGCAAAACATGGGTATTGGTGTCATCTGTGAAAAGGTAGCGGCATCTAAGGCCGAACTCGTCGCAAAAAGTCGGTAGCTTGTTTTGGCGCGAAAGCGCCAAAACAAGCTAGACCTTATGAACGCATTCAAGTACACAGCTAGCTGACCTTTCGCAAGGTTCCATCGCCGCAAAATATAAGTGTAACAATATAAAAGGTTATAGAGAGATAAATAGATGATGGTTCTCAAAAGACTGATCCTTCTCGTATCGACAGCTGCCGGCCTTTTTTGCTCGTGTGATGGCAAGCATTTCTCCCATGATGTTCATGATCAAGATCACGGAACAGGGAACACTGAAAACCTCTTGATAGAACTCGATGCATCGCGTCTCGTGCTGTCCAGTACGTCCGAAGACAACGCCAATTCATTAATCGCTCACGATGTGGGTCAGAGGCATACTGTGCGCGCAAGGTATGCCTTTTCCTCTTCTCATTCTTATAAGATACACATCGCGGCTATCCATCAAAATCTTACAGACTGCCGCGATTCTGCTGAATCATCCCCAACAACCCAATTGCAATCACCTATCACATTTAGCTGGGATCGCAATAATCGAACGAAACCAAGCACGGTGAAATTAGGTGATGATTTTGATGTCGCAGCAGGAGAGCAAGCGACCCTTATCGTGGATTTTGATAATAAAGAACACTGTAATTCCATTGAAATCAGGTTTTCAGCACAGGGGGAGGTGGTGACGCCTTCTCCAAGCACGGCTCCCAGCTCTGATGAGCCGCAATCGCCGCCAACCCCTATAGCGCACACTCCCGATATTCCTCTAAAAGCTGGAGTTCGTCTTATAGGGCGGTTGTCTGCGAAAGATGGTTGCATGCCTACACTAACAAGAACCGTAGGGGACATGTTGTTTGATAAAGGTCAATTTGGGCTAGATGATGCCGTCAAACTTACCAAGGTGACTCATGGTGATAACCTCCCAGATACAGATGTTATGGTACAAATCTCCCATAAAGCGAGTATGATTGGATTGATAGAGATTACTGGAAGTACCGTAACTGTGCCTCAAATCAGGAACCGCCTCAAAGCTGGTAGCATTGTAAAATTTACCAATTACTCAGAATGTGCTGCTTCTTCTGAGGAAGATCCCGTGTACCTCATAGGAACAGAGGGTGTAAGCCTCGAATTCTCCAACAAGGATCAAATTGAGAACGGTGGCCAACAGTTAGCTACCCTGGAAATCAGCAAGCTGTCTCCGAATCCATTTAGTGTTACCTATGAGTACACGTCCGACCATCATTCCTGGGTCACGACTTATAAAACAACCCTTGCAGGCGACCGTCTGGAGCTGTTGCCAGAGAATATCCACTGGGCGATCTACAATAAAAAGTCCTACGCTTATATCACAAGTTGGCAAATAGTTCCTCGGGAGAACCTCGTAGCGGGATCACTAAGGATCGACGACCTTGATGCGCTACATCGTCTCCTCCCGAACCAAGAAGATCTTGATATCGTTTTCGATGCGGAGCCGTCCTCTAGAATTAGCTTTTTAAAATCGCGATTTGTTCTTTCAATTGGAGACTATTGTAGGTCCTTCCTGCCTGCCTACTTCAAAGACCTCACAAACCCTGGCAAACGATGTTACGAAGTTCATGACGATGACCTGTTTGGCATGCAATGATGCTTTTTCGCTGGTCAGAAATCCTGACTGTAAACTTTTTCTGCCCTCGCTTTTTCGGAAAAGGCGATTTCCTTTAAAAAGGATACTTGACTTGACGAAAGGGAGTCGATGCGGGCCTCAAAGATTGCGGAGTTATCTGCGGTATAGTCTAGGATGATGCGATCAATTAATTCAGTAGTCAGAATCGAATTGCGATATTTTAGGTTCGCTTCATAACCAATGCGATGAATATCTTCAGGATTCCTAAATAATGCAGTTTGAAGGTATTTCAAGGTTTCATCGTTCGAATCGGCCAACTTACCCTTAAGACGCGCCCTTAGGTAAGGGCAGTACTCGTCAAAGGGAATGTCGAGAACTTCGACTTTTGTTCCCCATTTGTAAAATGGCGCGTTGTGTCGCTCGAAGACCTTGGCGAGGACATGATGCTTTGATCCCGTGGCAATAATCGCGACCTGGTTTGGCAATTCCTCAAGGACCTTGCGCAAACGAGCCTCCAATCCTTTGACGGAAGCTATGTCTTGGAATTGGTAGTGTAAGAAATTCCGTGTCCGAGAAAAATATCCATGATAACAAGTTGGAG
>CAZOSN010000072.1:0-21412 GCA_964582405.1 uncultured Oligoflexales bacterium
CTGCCGAGGTCAATATCGGAAAAGCTTTTGGCGACACCACGCTTATATGCCATCAAAGGTTTCTCGGTTCGGTAGGCATTGCTAATTTCTTTTAGGCTGCTGCAAGCTTCTACCCTAATGCGAGGCACGAATATCTCTTTTCTTACGTCTTCGTCTGATTTTCCTGCGTTGACTTCGACGGCACGAAAGATATCGCGGAAGGTTTTCAGAATTGCCCGCTCGGCCTCGTTTGCGGCATGGGCCTTGCGTGACCCACGAGCCCGGCGAGACTCTCTAGGCGGCGTTGTATTGATCAGACCTAAGTTGGCCGATGGATTTTGGCCTAGTTTTACGCTCATAGCGACTCCTGTCAAAGATATAGGGCAAATTGACTGAGGAGTTATATCCGACGGCCGAACCAAAGACAACAAAAAATCGTTTGTGTGTCTATAGGGTCATGAAAGTTCGCGTCGGTTGACCTCAACAGCCTCGACATCAATGACGCGGCCCTTTGGTCGAACGACTTTTCGCTGGATATAGTATTTCTCGGTGGATTCACCACCCAGCGCCACGAGCCACGCAAAGGTGACAAGGACAGGGTTTGATGCGGCATAATTGATTGTGGCTAGCACGGCCACTAATAGATGGGGGCAGAAAAAAAAGCCTAACCAATAAAAGAAGCCGCCAAACGGGATCGACGATATCAGCAACGCTAAGCGAGGGAAAAAGGTCAGAGCGGCAAGTAGAAAAATCCCATGGTGGTCCCAGTAATCGCCCTGCCCCCAGTCGGAGCCGAATAGACTGACGCCAATTCCTGTCAAGAGGAGCAATGCGACAAAGATGATCAGAAAGCGTACCAAAGGACTCCCTCCAAGGCCTGTAAGGGGTTAAACCACTTTTTAGCCTCATAGGCAATCCGTTGAAGTCCTTTGAACACAAAAAAACACCTATTGAGTCGCACTTGCCTGGCCGTTAGCTGCCAAAGACTTTCTTCAGGAGGTCAGTAACCTGGGCTGCGGGGTCCTTGCGGATCCTTTGCTCCTCACTTCTGATCGCGATGAAAAGCCCGTTCACTGCTTTCGCGGTTACGTAGTTCGCGAGATTCACATCGACTTTGGCTTTGGCTACTTTATTGTAGGCTGTGAACACCTCGTTCCAGTATTTGGTGGCCTCAACCTTCTTAAGCGACTCCGTCACAATTGGCAGGATCGCGGCATTGAGTTCCTGGCTGGTTGCCTGCCTGAGGTATGCGGTCGCTGCCCCATCATCGCCCTGGAGAATCTTAAGTCCATCGCTGATCGTCATTTTGGTTATGGCCCCGACAAATATTTGGACGACACTTTTCGAGGCATCTTCAGCCGCACGATTCATGGCGAGGATGGCTTTATCGACAATATTGCCCATTCCCATGGTTCGAAGCGTGGTCTCGATTTTCTTTGTTTCAGGTGGCATAGGAATTTTGAGCAGAGGATTATTAAAAAAGCCATTTAAAGCGCTCAGCTTTGCGACACTTTTCTCTGTGCCGATCCGAAGCGCTTCCTTGAGCCCGTTGATGATTTCTTCGTTGGATAGGTTGGTTTTTTTGCTCGTTGCTTTTTCTACCACACTCTTTTCTACCGCATTCTTGATCTGATTCGCACCCGGAATCAAACCTGGACCCTGTGCTAACAACGTGCTGGGGATCAAGAGGGCCAGAATCCAGCCTTGTCGACGCGTCATCATTGTATTTTCTCCACGATTGGATTGTTTCTTTGGTTGATACGACTATAGTAGCAAAGAGTAGCAAAGATTTGTGAACGTCAGGATATTTCCATGGACCCCAATCATTCGTCAATGCCAGGCCACTCAGCTCATGCATGCTGCCACAAGGGGCATGCCCAATCTTCCCAAAAGGATCAGCCTATCGTTCCGGGTGCGATTTATGTCTGTCCCATGCATGCGGAAGTTCGCAAACAAGGCCCAGGCTCGTGCCCTATCTGCGGCATGGCTCTCGAACCCGAGATTGCCACGCTCGATGAAGGCGAAAATCCTGAATACCTCGACATGCGCCGAAGGTTTTGGCTAGCACTCGCGCTGACGCTTCCGGTCTTTATATGGGAAATGGGTTCCCATATCCGCCCTATTCATGGTTACGAGAGGGTAGTCGGATGGCTTGAGTTGCTCCTCACAACGCCCGTTGTGTTTTGGTGCGGAGCACCTTTTTGGCAAAAAGCGTGGGATTCGCTTAAAACTCGGTCGCTCAACATGTTTACGTTGATTGCGATGGGCACCGGGGTTTCTTGGTGCTTCAGTTTGATTAGTTTGCTTGCCCCCAGTTCCGTAATGGGCATGATGCACGAAACCGTGCCACTCTATTTTGAGGCGGCTGCTGTCATAACAACGCTGGTGCTTCTCGGCCAAATGTGGGAACTCATGGCCCGGAAACAAACCGGCGAGGCGCTTCGTGCCTTGCTCCGCCTAAAGCCCGAAGTTGCCCACCGCCTTAAACCCGATGGCAGCGAGGAAACAGTAAGCCTCGATCAACTTGCAGAAGGCGATCTTGTACGGGTCAAGCCAGGCGAAAAAATCCCCGTGGATGGTCTCGTCGTGAGCGGGACGAGTTATGCCGATGAATCCATGATAACGGGCGAGCCCATGCCGGTGGCCAAGGCTGCTTCCGATAGAGTCATTGGCGTGACGCTCAATCAGTCCGGTAGCCTGGTAATTCGGGCAGAAGCCGTCGGTCAAGGAACGTTATTTTCGCGCATTATCAAGCTCGTTAGCGAAGCCCAGCGTTCCCGCGCCCCTATCCAAAGACTCGCTGATCGGGTATCACAGGTCTTTGTTCCCGCTGTCATCGGCGTGGCTGTGCTTGCTTGGTTTGTCTGGATTTGGATCGGTGAGAATCCTCTTTACGGCCTATTGGCCGCTGTCTCGGTACTGATCATAGCTTGCCCTTGCGCACTGGGGCTTGCCACACCAATGTCCATTATCGTCGGGATCGGAGCCGGCGCGCGCAAGGGGCTATTAATTCGTAATGCTCAGGATTTAGAGCTTATGGACTCGGTCACGACGCTTCTTATCGACAAAACCGGTACCCTTACCTTAGGAAAACCGTCGCTCACCTCGGTGTGGGCTAAGAACAACGATGAGGCCCATGTTCTGGGTATAGCAAAAGCCCTCGAGCAGCATAGTGAGCATCCACTTGCAAAGGCAATACTTGGCTATGGTGCAGAAAAATCCATTCCAGTATTTGAAGCCAAGGAATTCTTGTCTCGCCCCGGGTTTGGCGTTGTGGGACGCATCGATGGGCAATCTATAGCGCTTGGGAATTCGCGCCTTATGGCGGAGATTGGCGTGCATAATGTCGATGAGGCGCTGGATCATCCTGGTGCTTCGCTCTTGTACCTTGCTATCGAAGGCGAGCATCGGGCGACGTTTGCTGTTGAAGATCCTATTAAAGACGAGGCCATATCCGTGGTCAAGGCATTGGGTGCCGCTGGTATTGATATCGTTATGCTCTCGGGAGACCATAAAACCACAGCTGGGTAT
This sequence comes from uncultured Oligoflexales bacterium, assembly GCA_964582405.1. Taxonomy (GTDB): domain Bacteria; phylum Bdellovibrionota_B; class Oligoflexia; order Oligoflexales; family Oligoflexaceae; genus CAZOSN01. The sequence goes on from CAZOSN010000072.1 coordinate 3,511, forward strand.
GTAGCTAAAAAGCTTGGCATCAGGCAGGTGATCGCTGAGGTGCTTCCCGAGGATAAGGCGCGTCTTGTAAGCGATTTTAAGAGCCGAGGCGCGATCGTTGCCATGGCTGGCGATGGCATCAATGATGCGCCCGCCCTGGCGTTAGCTGATGTGGGGATCGCCATGGGCACTGGGACTGATGCCGCGATGGCTACCGCTGGGATCACCCTGCTTAAGGGAGATCTTGGTGGCCTTGTCCATGCGAGGCTGCTGGCACGATACACGATGCGCAATATTCGGCAGAATCTTGTGCTGGCATTTGGCTACAACACGATCTGCATCCCAATTGCAGCTGGCGTGCTTTACCCCAAATGGGGGATGCTGCTAAGTCCCATGATCGCCGCCGCCGCGATGTCGCTCAGTTCGGTTTCCGTTATTGTCAATGCCCTGCGATTGAATGGCGTCATCAAACGCGGCCTAAAGGGGACTTATCCTTAATTTTCAGCAAATTACAGCGGAAGCAGCCCGCGCTTTAAGAAAAATTTAAAAAACAGCCTTGAAATAAAAAATTGTTTAGTACAAAATCCCTGATGCTGCCACTTTGGCCAAAAATAGGGCGTTTTGCCAGCCTCGATCAGGAGATGCTATGAAAACCATGACTCACTATGTTGGAATCCTTGCCGTTGTATTTTCGTTCGGTCTTGTTCTGGCTAAATCGGCCAACGCGGAGCAGGCTCCGTCGAGCGAGGAATTGCGCGCTGAATACCCTAATCTTGAGGAGGGGAGCACTCGCCCCGAAAACAAAAGAATTCTTTGCCCGTTTGTTCGGATGTTAGAACGAGCCGGATTGTTCGATAGCAACCGGACGGACAACAACAAAATCATCGTATCGATCATTGACCTGGGCACGGCCGCTCACAAGCTTGCTTGCGCAACAGGGACTTGCTCCTTGGTAGCCACGCTTGTGAGTGCTGGGCAAGTTGCGACCGCGAAATGGTCCGAAAAATTGAAGATGATTGGCAATGTCGATATAACGGCGCTGAACAAGGCCGAAGGTGTCGCGCATGAGTGTGGTTTTACTTTTGAGAAAGGCGCCAATACGATCTCAGAAACTCAAATAGCCCGAACTCTTGCGCGACTTAAAAGCAGATCAAACAGCGAAGGCCATGTGAGTTTTAATGCGATCATGGCGACCAAGCTGGAAATATGTGCGGAGCAAGGTGTCACGATTACCAAGGCTGGCGAAACAGAGGCCAAGCTTATCTATGCGTATCTGGGTGGCGTTGACCGCGGCTATGTAGAGTTGAGCGACATCAGCCGCTTGTTTCACGCCGAGATGCCTTTGACGAAGGCTGAACAGTATATAGATCCTACTTACATGAATCAGGTCAAATAGGGATATTGTTAGGGCAGCCGCACCTTAATTTTTCTTGGCGACGATCGGCTGCCGCTGTATGAAGGACCGCGCGACTACCAGGGATTTCGCAGGTTTCGGGCTGATCAAGGGATCAGACCTCAAATTGCTATTTTCGCAGGCCGATTTGTTTCATCATACATAGAGCCAATTTAAATATTCCGGAGATATTTGCATGGCCAAAGGCGCTTAGCGCCCAGGCGTAACTTTTACGTGCCTAGCCGCGAAGCGGCGGTGCCCGTGCCCCAGCTCTTGCCCGCCCTTGCTCCCATAATGGTCGCATCATTCAAAATTCCCAGGTTTGAAAAGCAACGACACTCGAGTCGAGAAACTCTCTAGAAGCTAGAAAGAGTGACCTTGCGATCTCATGGAACCCACAATCTTCTCTAAATTATGGGCCGTTGCTGCCATTTTCCACCAGAGACCGACTTTTCGAACGCCCTTGACGAGGATTGAAGGCGGCTGTCTGATAGAGGGACGAGAGATGCTGATAAAGATTGTTTACATTCTGATAGAGCTAATCCGGTCATTCGAAGCTCCGTGATCGGGGCAGGGGCGGGCCACGGGCGGGCAGGGCACCGCCGCTTCGCGGCTAGGCACGTAAAAGTTACGCCAGGGGCGGCAAAGCACCCCGGCTTCCCAGGGGGATTTTTGGCCGGTTTTGCGATCTCAGGTAAGTCTGAACAAACTTTAAGGAGATTTTTACCATGAATAGCCTCAAAAAAATTCATATGTTGCTGTTTTTACTGATGATTTCATGCGGCGATGCCAAAACACCTGAAGGCGAGGAGGTCGAGATCCAGGATAAAGGCGCTGGCTCGAATTCGGGGGCTTCCGGCGGTACCAAACCAAAGTCTTCCACCAGCACCGCTACCGGCGATTCCAAGCTGGATACAACCAATTGCTCTTCTTCGGAAATCTCTGGTGCGAGTTCTTCGCCGGCGACGACTTCGACGACGTCCGGGAAAGCTTCAGGCACTTATTCCTCAACTACCACCTCAGGTTCGGCTGGCAAAACCACAACCGCGACTATGACGGCTTCTAGCACTTCAAAAACAAACGCAAAGACGGTGATCGAAAATCAGTCAGAGACCGTGACCTTTTCGGGTTATGTCAATGGGATTTTCGAAGTTACCGTTGATGGCATCGACTACGATAGCCTTGAGGATTTCTACAATCAAGAACTAGCGGTTTTGCCCCAAAAAGTGAAAAAAGCAGGCTACGACACATCGTATGCGGTCAAGTTTGATGCCAAGTTAGGTTATAAGGACTTCTGGAAAGATATGGATGTGTATATTTCACCCGTGACCAATCGGGGTTATCAAGGGCATGACACGCTCGATAAAGACGGTCAATTTGGAATCGTACTTCCTGCGGCGGCCCAGGACAAGAATTACAAGGTCAAAGCCAACAAGCGGATCAGTGTTATCCTAACCAGCAAAAACGACACCAAAGAACTTTGCTACAATTTTTACGCCGTGGAACGCAACATAGCTTTCAGTCAAGTTGCTGATCCTATAATCCTCACAAATTTTTCCACAGAATTAACATCATATGGTTGTAGCCAAGCCAAGACTGGAGGTATTGCCATCCCTGGTGCTGCCCCAAAACCCGCGGCGAAGATTGCTAAGGATATCAGCAAAGACGAGGTGCGCAGCATTCTGGGCACTACTGGTCTCAAAGAATCTCAGAATCAATGGTGCTGGGTGAGTGAGCAAGGCACGGCCAAGCAATGCAAGGCTGAAATCACCGATGAATGCCATTGCTACATCACCTTCGATGCCACGGGATCCGTGAAGGAATTCCAGGGTATCAAAGCGGAATATATTGCGGAGTAATCTATGGGAAAGAAAACCAAGCTGGTGCCTTTGGTACATGTTATCCTCATTAATTCAAGAAGGTTTTCCTATGATTACGATGCTTAAATCTGAGAAAACTATCTTGGAGTTTCTGCTGATAGCGATAACCGATGGTGCGAGGAAGCTCAGAATGGCGATGAAGGACATGATTTTGGGATGCTTGCATGGCAACAAAGGGGACTGGAATACTTTCTTTAAGATGTATGATCAGTTTATCCTTCGCAAGGTTAAGCAGGCCTTTATCGCCTGTGGCTCCGCCTCTCGTGAGGAGGAACTTCGGGATGCTTACGACTTTGTTGTCGATCAGTTATTGTACGGCAAAGTTCTTCAAAATTTTCATGACGATCAATCGTTCGAAGGCTTTTTAGCCACGGTGGTGCGCCGGAAAACCATTGACTGGCTGCGTCAGAAAACTTCGGAGTCCATGCTTTATGGTCAAAATATCGACCCCGAACTGACTTCCATGGGAAGTTTAGCTTTATCCGAGCCCGAAAACTCGGGCGGCCTGGTCGATAAATTGTCGGACAGGTCACGCCTAATTTTCAAGCTATATTTGATACGCTACCACGACTTTGATGCTCGGGATCTTGCCTTCATTAAAGCAAAGTTTGCAATTGATGGCACGGAGGTTCTGGCTCGTGTCGAACGCCTTCGTGCGAGTTTGGAAGATAGATTTGCCAGAGGCGATCAGGGATTTTTTGAGGTTGGTCTGGTGTTTGCCAAATTGATGATACTGCAAGGTAAAAATCAATCTGCCCAGGGCGAAAGCCGCGATAAAATCATGGCAAAGGTTGACCGTAAACGCGCCCAGTACGAGAAATGTATCGCGCAGTATCAAAAGCATGGCTTCGAGGAATTTCCTAGGCAGAAAGAAATGTGCGAAATCTTGTCCTGCCATCGGCGTGTGGTCGAAAAAATGGTGGATGGCCTTAAGAGAGAGCTAAAAGAACAAAAAGACCTGAGTACTTTAAGCGAACAAGGAGGGCAGCATGAACAGAAAAAATCAAGAGCCTAAACTGGCCGATTTAACAGCGGCTGATTTGGTTGAGAATTTTGATGGAGGCAATCGATCCATCCCGAAGGGTCAGGAATGTCCCGATGAGATGGTTTACTTCGACTTGCTCGAAGATCAAAGCGAATCGATGCCGTTGTCGGATCATGTCAAGCAATGTCTTCATTGTCAGACACAAATCATTAGGTTGGCGCGGTATATGGCTTCGGACAACTTGGATGAAAAGGATCATCTTTTCCTGGAAGGCAAGAATCGAGAGCTTTTGAGCGATGGAGAAGATGTCGCAGATGACTTTATTAAATTTGTCATAACCCCTGATCAACTGAAATTGCAGCGCTGCACCATGGCCCAAGTTTCGGGTTATCGGTCTCAAGATCCCAATGTCCTAGTGCTGAATGCCAAAATCGGTGGCCGCGAATTGCGCGTAGAATTTATCAGAAGCAATGGCAACGGTTCTCAGCTGCTTATCGAGCTTAGGGGCAAGGGGAATTCAGCCACCTTCACCACCGAAATTTGGAAGGGTAAAGATTTAATGCGTGAAGCCAATCTAAAAGAGGGCATTAGGCAGGCGATTATGAAATGTACCAAAGGCCTCTATCGAATTCATTTGTTGGCGGATAAAAAAGTCATTTATAGACTTTTGGTTTCCGTGGCTTAGTAGGTTTAAAATCTTTTCTTAGGATACGTCGGCAGTCTACCGATAACTTCTCAGATCAGTTGCAATAATTTATGCGAAACAATGCTGACACTTTACATTCGCATTCTTGATAGGTACTCCCTTGGCTTTGGTTTTCTTACTCAGGATCCGATGTCGGGAGTCAATTGTCTAGAATGTGAGATTAAGTTTTCAAGGCCATGCGACCAAGTTCTTGGTGAGGAAACTGATGGTATTCTGTTGGCCCTGCGAAGCGGCGACTCAAAGCTTATTCATCAAAGGATTCGCCTTGCGACCAAAATAATATTTCCTGCCGAAGTCGTTGAAATTCTACGTCTGGCAAACGAGCGTTTTCTCTACATTGATCTTCATGAAACACTCACGATTTTCCCCTGGGAAGTGACTTTAATCGATACGAACCTGCACCTCTATCAGAGATTTTTCATAGGTCGCGGCGTGAGATTCAAAAAAAATGATGCGATCAAAAAATGCGATATGAGTGACGAATTCGTGATCATTGCCGCAGATGGCTCCCTGCCAGCCACAGCCAAGGAAAGCAAAGCGCTCAAGAGCATTCTGAAATCCAACTACAATGTCCAGATCTACAATCACATGCTTTGTGAGGAGTTTTTTCCCGCGTTGGAAGGTGTCGGCGGTTTGCATTACTCCGGTCATTCGGATAGTTTTTCCTTAAGCTTGTCCGATGGTATGATCAAAGGCAAGGAGATCGCCGCGAACGGTCGGGCGCCGTTTTTTGTGTTTCTAAACTCTTGCAAGTCGGGAGACTTGTTGAGAATTCCTCGGGGCGAGAGTAGCCTGATCAGCGGATTTTTGCGGGCTGGTGCCAAAAATATTATCGCGCCGCTTGAGATCGTTGATGATGAAGCTGCGGCCTTATTTTCAGCGGCTTTCTATCATGGTTTTGTGCAAGCTAATTTGGCTATAGGCGAGGCCTTCGCCGCCGCGCGCAAGATACCCGTTCTCTGCAATCGGATCTTAGTGCCTTACGTGTTGTACGGTAATCCGATGTTTAAGCTTGCCAGCGGGGTACATCAGAAATCAGGTAGTCCGGAAAGATCCGACAAGCCAGCTCAAATGACCGAAACCAATGTCGTTGTAAAATATGCCAAGGAGTCCCCGGCTCCGGCGTACAAAGATCTTGTGGCGATTGTGTTGGAGCCGTCATCCACGGTTGCTGGCATGATCAATAAAATTCTGCTTAAACTTGGCGTAAAAAAAGTCATACGTTTCATGAGCTACCATGAGGGCCAGCGCTATCTAGCGGGCCATAAAGTTGATCTGATCTTGTGTAACACCGAGCTCAACGATGGCAGCGGTCTTGATTTTTTGAGATCGGTTCGGAACGGAAGTGCAAAATCAGGAGTTCCCTTTGTGCTGCTAGGTCCATCTGATCGCGAAGAAGTTACTTTTGCGGCTGTCTGGGAAATCGCGGCTTACCTAGTGAAACCAATTCATCCAGACGAGGCCACGGCAAAGTTGACCATGGCCTTGCAGGAGATCAGAAACCCCAATTCGTACGACATGAAAATATCTCGGGCCATGGCGGCTATGCAGGCAAATTCACTGGATAGTGCGCTCAATATTATTCAGGATGCCATCAACCAATTTCCGGAAAGACCAAGGGCATTGATCCACAAGGCTGAGATTTTGGCGAAGTCGGGCCGTCATGCCTCGGCGATCGCCTGTCTCAAGGCTAGCATCGACCTACAACCACAGTTCTATAAGGCCTATGAGATTCTGGGTAATATACTGCTTCAGCAAGGACTCTTAACAGAAGCGCTCAGGTACATCGAAATAGAACTAACCTATTACCCCAAGCTTTATCAGAAACAATTCCAGCGCAGGTTACAAATTGCGCAGATTCTCATGAATTCCGAAAACTTCGAAGAAGCCCTGATCCATCTGAAATCAGCGCGATTGGCCGACAAGCAATCCAAGACGGTACTGCTGATGCTGATCAAAGCGAACGCCAAACTGGGCAACATTCACGATGCGCTAAAATGGTTCGCATCCATCGATACGGGAACCGACGAATCACTCGACCCTCTGCTTGATATTGTCCAGGCTGCGGCGAAAACTAACAAGTGCGGTTTACTGATCCGTTATCTCAAGACCAAGGGAATTGCAAGAAGATCGACTTATTACAAATCGCTCCTGGGTCCGATCTACAAGGCCTTGGCACAACAGGAAGAGGCGCTCCTCATGGTCGAATCTAAGAACCCACGGATCGGTCTTGTGGAAGCTGCCATTTACTTCGGTCTAGGTGAATTTGAAAAGGCGCTCGCAAGCTATGCTGCTATCTTAGCTAAATTGCCATCGGACCGAGTGGCCCTCGAGCAATACTGCGCTACTCTATGGCAGCTCAAGAGATATGCGGAAGCAGCGCCTTTCTTAGAAAAGCTGAGGATGCTCGCGTCATAGCGAACGGTGACATTATTCGAGCAGATCCCCAGATCCAGCCAGTGGTTGGCAGGCTCCTAGTCAAAATTTTATAGCCAAAACGTCATCACGCCCTAAATATACCGAAACGAATCGCTCCGCGAAAAGAGATTGGTTCCGCGTTTCTGTCACTCCGCGCTTCTGTGGTGATCTGGTGCTCGCCTTTACCACAGAAACGCGGAATTATAGAAACGCAGAATCTAAAATAGTGGCTAAATTTCTTTCGCAAAACTGTTTCGTTTCACTATACTTGTTACCCGGTCCTAAAAATTGCCTGGCGAACTTGCACAAAGGAAAATTACCTTTGGGAAAGAATGCGATGCCGTTATCCATGAAAAGTCAATGGGTTCTAGATCCGTCCGTGGTATTTCTTAATCACGGGTCCTTTGGTGCGTGCCCCCGCCAAATCATGGAGTTTCAGTCCGATTTGCGTATCAGGATTGAGACCCAACCCGTGCAGTTTTTTCGACGGGAGCTAGAAGAGAGTCTCAGGGCCTCCTTGCTGCCATTGGCTGAACTGCTCGATGCATCGGTCGATCAATTGGCATTTATTCCGAATGCTACCTATGGAGTAAACTCGATTCTCCAATCCTTTGATTGGCGACCGGATGATGTGATCTGTTATTTGGATCACGAATACAACGCGACCGCCAATGCTATTGAGTCTTGTGCGTCTCGCTTTCATCTCAAAACTTGCGTGATCAAGCTCCCCTTTAAGACAACAGGATTCAGAGAGCTTTTGGACATCATTTGCTCGCAGGTTCCCGATCCATGCCGGATGTTCGTGTTCGATGCGATCACGAGTCCGTCGGCATGGGTTCTCCCGAGTGCTGAGCTTGCAGCCTGGTGCCAACAACGAGGGATCGCGACGCTTATTGATGGCGCGCATGTTCCGGGACAGATTCAGTTTTCTATCCGAAATGTCAAGCCGACTTTTTTCGTAGGCAATTGCCACAAATGGTTGTGCACTCCCAAAGGTTCGGCGGTCTTGTACGCCTCAGAAGAGTATGGGGATAGGATTCGGCCTGTTTCAGTCAGCCACGGCTACAATTCTACCCGGACAAGCTTGTCTCGGTTTCATGAGGCTTTTTTTTGGACGGGCACTTTCGACCCGACTCCTTGGCTCTGTGTACCCATGGTTTTGGATTTTTTAAATAACCTACACCCAGACGGACTCCTTGGTGTGATGCGATACAATCATGAGCCACTCGTTGCGGCGCGCAGGCAGATCGGCGAGGCTCTCGCACTGGACTCATTAGCCCCGGATGAGATGCTGGGATCTATGTGCAGTTTCGATGTTTCTTCATTGAGAGATGATTTTGAAATACCAGAGTCCTTTGAACTCGATCTCCCTCTTCAGAGTTACCTGTTGCGGCACCATCGCATCGAGGTGCCGGTTCTGAAACTTCATGACAAGGGTACGATTCTTAGGATCTCCATGTATCTGTACAACGAAAAGAGCGACATTGAGCGATTAGTAAATGGCCTCGCCATGATTGGAAGCATCAGGTGAATAAGACGACAGCCTATAGATTCCCCACCGATCCGCTGCGTTCCAGGACGCCCTGGAAAACGGGCAGTCCAGGAACCAGGGAGGTGGTGATTCAAAATGTCAGCTTTCGGAACGATGTGAACGGATCATCACCCCGCCTCAAGATTTAATATGAATTTGACGCTTTTCATTTTTCGCCGCCGGTGTTTTCACTGCTGTTATGGTAAGCACACCATTGTTGAATTTTGCATCGACCTTCTCCTGGTCAATTTCGGTATGCAGAGGTATCCGTCGCTCAAATGAACCATAGCTGCATTCCTGATACACTCGCTCTTTAGTTTCTTCGTGCTTCTCGGAACGCTTTTCACCTTTGATGGTTAGCGCGTCTTTGGTCAAATCGATATGCACGTCATTCTTGTCAATACCGGGCAACTCTGCTGTTACGGTCAAAGCCAGATCAGTCTCTTTTACATTGATGCGCGGGCTAAATGGCTCCAAATTGACAGATGGCTTTCCATTAACGGCAAATGGCGACACAAATTGCCTGCTAAATTCGTCGAAAAACTGATCAAAAAAATCCGATGTAGGGAACAGCGGGTTTTGTCCCCAAAAAGTTGATGGTAAATTCCGTCGGGAATCTTTAATTTTCATAACAACCTCCTTTATTTCTTAAGCCTTGTTTCAAATATTTCCGACAGTGTGCGCAGCGCATCGGTGTCGGTAAAAATGCCAACCAGGGTTCCATTGCTTTGCTGAACCAATGCAGAGCCGATTTTGGCCTCAGCCATGTGCATGCAGACTTCGTTTAGCGGAGTCTCCACGTCAACGATGTAGGGATCAAGGGTCATCGCATTTTTCACCATCGATTTCTTCAAATCGACCTCCTGGAACGAAGAAACCAGATCGATATCCTTGTCACTGATGATGCCCACAAGCTTGGTCCCGGACCTTACTGGAAGATGACGGATACGAAATTCCCGCATCATATTTTGGGCTGCAAGTAGAGATTCACTCGGTTCGATCGTATGCGGCATGGAACTCATGTATTTCATGATAGGTGGGATAGATTTGCTCATTCTATTGGGACTCCTGGAAATTAAAGTCTATGTCAAAAGTAGAAAACAAAGCCCTGAAACCGAGATTTCAGACAACGCAGGCCGGTAATTCAAAAAACGAGCCAATTCACTAATTAGCTGAAATAATTACTATTTTTTCTTTTATCAAAAGGTCTTCTGGGGCATTTGGCACAGTTTTGTGAAATTCGCGCGAAATGATGAAACCCCACGAGTCGCTGTCCAAGCGGCAGGACCTGTGGTTTCTATTCCCGTAGATCCTGTTGATACTGCGAACGCCATAGTGGAAGTACGAAATCTAGGTTGTCCTTACCGAGAAGAAGACACAAAAATCGATCCAGCCCTAACGCATTGCCGCAGCATGCCGGCATTCCACGGTCGAGGTCTGCAAAAAAAGCCTCGTCTCGTGGCAAAGCTGGCTTGCCTAAGCTGAGTCGCGCCTGGTTGGTCGTATTGAGGCGGGCTGAGTTTTCAGACGGAATTGTGCATTCCTGAAAAGCATTACAGAGTTCGACGCCATGGAGGTAAAATTCAAACCGATTGGCAACGTCATCTTGAACATTGGCAAGCACGGCCTGAGAAGCTGGATAATCGAATAGGCAGACGAAACCTAGTTTCTTGAGTTCGGGCTCGATGATATCGAGCATGATTTTGAAAAAGGCCGTTTCGAAATCGTCTGTTGGATTTAGCGAAGCAAAGCCACGCTCTTGTCCTTTTCGTCCTAGGTCTGGGTCTAGATCGATGAGCTTGATGCCAGCAAACGTGTGAAACGCGTTGGCAACAGTGATCTTGGTTAGCCGTGAAGGTAGGATTGGGGATAGGGCATGAGTTTCGATCATGGCTTGTTCGGCAAATCGGCACAGCATTTCTGTTTCGTGAATAAACTCATCGTAGCCTGCTCCGACGCGGTACCATTCGAGGAGGCTGAATTCGGGTTGGTGCCAGGCTGTAAACTCGCCGCCGGTACGAAAGCAGGGGCCCATTTGGTAGATTCGGCACAAATCGTGCGTCAAAAGGCGTTTCATGGCAAGCTCTGGCGAGGAGCGCAGAAAAAATTTGCGCGGCTTGCCGCGATGATCGTGCCAAGTCGTGGTGAAATAATCGGTATGGACCTCAACTCCTGGTTGGGGGACGAGAACGGGTGTTTCAACTTCGAGGTATTCGCGCTCGTTAAAAAAACGCCGGACAGCGTTTTTCAAGGTTTGTCTTTGAAGCAGAACCGACCTCATCGCGTCTTTGCGACCCGCGACGACTTTGAAGGGACCGAGGCTGGATGATCATGACCATGGTCTCTCGCATTAGCTTCTCTTTCGAGTTTAGCGAGTTTCTGATCGATCACATCCAATGCTGACCCTTTGGTAAATGTTTTACGATCACCCACGACCCGGATTCCTAAAGGAAGGCCTGTCAAGAGTTCAAAGGCCTCCCAGATATGACTCACCGGGAATATGCTCAAAAACCCGCTTGCGACACGTTCGCGGACTTCCTGATGGAGCATTAGATTCGGCGCGTTGTTTTTTGGTATAATTGCCGAGTAGTTTTTCTTCTTTCCGATTCGTTCACAGACTTTAAGAAAACCCTCGATTTTTTCGTTAACTCCGCCAATGGATTGAATTTCACCCATCTGGCTCACCGATCCCGTGATCGCAAAATTCTGCCTGATAGGGATATCGCTCATCGCACTCAGAATCGCGATCAACTCGGCAGCCGATGCGCTATCGCCATCAATGATCCCATAGGATTGCTCGAAACAAACGCTGGCCGACAACCCTAGCCGCCGCTTTTGGGCCAGGACCGAATGCAAAAAGCCGCTTAGGATGTGCATGCCCTTGTCATGAATCTTACCCGAAAGATGTGCCGCGCGTTCAATGTTGATGATTCCGCTGTCCGAAATCGAGGTCGTGCACGTGATTCGGCCTATTTTGCCAAAAGCGTAGTCTCCGTAATCATAGACAGCCAAACCGTTGATTTGCCCCACAACCTCGCCATCAACTTGAATCAGCAGGTCTTTGGACTCGACGAGATTGAGTAGGTTTTCCTCCTGAAGGTTGAGTCTCAGGTATTTTTGGTTCAAGGCTTCGGCAATGTGCGCTCGCTTCACCAATTTTGAACCATTTTCGCGCGCAATATAGTCGGCTTCGATTGTGAGATCTTTTATTTCGCCAAACTGAGTCGAGAGGAAACGCTGATCTTCAATAAGGCGCGAGCTGTACTCAACAATCGCTGCCACAGCGGTTCTATCAAAGGGTAGAAGATTCTCGAGTATGGCCCGCGTCGCCACAAAGGAGACATAGCTTTTGATATTGGCGGGGGTGCGCAGCATTTTCCAGTCGAAGTCAGCCTTGATCTTAAAAATCTTGGGGAACTCTTCATCCTCCTGATAAAGGATATGGTAGAGTTCATCGTTACCGATCAAGATTACTTTCATATCAAGCGGTATCGGGTCAGGTCTTAAACCTGAGGTTGGCAGCATCGAATATTGCTCGCCCATGTCCTCAATAAACGCAGTTCGGTTGCGCAGCACCCTTTTGAGGGTCTCCCAGGTCAAATTATTGCGGAAGATATCCAAAACATTGAGTACGAGAAACCCTCCATTAGCTTTTTGAATTGAGCCGGGCTTGATCATGGTGAAATCGGTAAGGTACATCCCATGCTCGACGTTTTTTTCAATTTTTCCGAATAGATTATAATAGGTTGGGTTGTTTTCAATGATGATCGGGGCATGCCGCGAATTGCCATGATCGATGAACAGATTGACCTTAAACTTGTTAAATTTTTGCCGATCCTCGGGATTGACCGCTTTCTCCTCGTCCACCTCTTCATCTTCGACGAAATCGAGGAGATTTTCGACGACGTAATCCTCGACCTGGCCCAGATAGTGCCGTAGGTCTTCGGTATCGCCATAAGTCTCGGTCATCGGACCCACCAAAGCCGATACAATTTGATGCCCGAGATTTGTCCGCAAAGACTCTACCCGCGACCTTGTCTCTGACTCAATGCCACGAACTTTGCGCGCAAAATCGAGAATCTCGGGTTCGAGTTTCGATCGCCGCGCCTCGATATCGTCGCGCGATTTATCCGCGAGCTTGCTGTAGTCTTTTTCATTAAGAGGGCGTCCGTCAAAGATGGGTATCGTTTCAATTCCCATCCGTGAAGACTTGACGACAAAATCCATACTTTTAGCGAGCTTTTCAAGCTCGGAGAACAGTTTGGATTTTCGTTCGTTCATGTTGGAGATATGAACATTGACGGCTGTCTCGTAATCTTCGCTCTCCAATGCGGAAGGAATGTGAGAGCGGAATGACTTGACTAGGCTTTCCATATCTTTCTTAAATTTCCTACCAATCCCCGGAGGAACTCGGACGGCGATTGGATTCTCAGGAGTCTGAAAATTATGCAGGTATAGCCAATCATCCGGTCGTGGCAAAGTCTTGGCCCATTTTTCGAGCTGTTGCCGGATGACGCTAGTTTTGCCTGTGCCTTGAATCCCTGAGACAAAGATATTGTAGCCCGGGCGCGTGATACCAAGTCCAATATCGATGGCGCGTTTTGCCCGCGCTTGGGCGATGATCTCATGAGACGGTTTGAGTTCTTTGGTAGTCTTGAACGAAAACCCTGCCGTCGAGCATTCTTTGTAGACTTCAGAGACCGAAAGTGGTTTGGGTAGGCCCGAGTGGGATTTCGACACACGCTTTTTCAAAGCGAACTCCGGTTTTTCCTACCTCGCAGGTCCATACCACCCGGCGATAGGTCCTAAAACTTTTGGGGTTAGGCCAATACATCCATGACCGCAGTCAGATTCAAATCTCCTGCGATTTCGTTTAACCTCGGTGTTAGGTTGAACTCCATCGCAGACGGCTTCAACGTCAAGAAGATATTGGTGATGAGTTGCTCACCTCTTCCCCTCGGTTCTTTCAGGAAATAATCCCCATAGGCGTCAAGAAAGTCAAGAGCATCCTCAACCACATCTGAGTTCGATACCTTGAGCAATGTTCGGATCCCCGTGCGCAACCACTGGCTAAGCTCTTGAATATTAATATTTTCTTTTATGCCGAGCCGCAAGCAATTGTCACATATTTGGACAATGTGCACGGGAGCGAGGCGCGGTTTGTGGATACCGTAGAAGTAGCTCAATGTGCGGTACGCGCCGCGGAAATTTTGCTTTGTCTCCATGGAGCGCACTCGGTCGAGCAGCACGTCAAAAAGCAGCTTGGTCTTCTCTACCTCTTTTTGTTCCTCGCGGCGGCGCTTTTCGATCGCGGCGTGGAGTTTCTCCTGGATGATCGCATGCGTCTTGGACATCTCGGCAAAACTGAGCGGTTCATGGATATCCAGCGAACGTCCTAAACATTCGGTGACATATTCAACCACATGTGGAATTGGGGTTGCTGTTGTGTCAGCAATTTGAATAAGGTTCCATTTGGTGTTGTCAGGCCATGTTTTGAGAACTTTTTCCAATTCAAGCATAAAATCAAGCATGATCATTGCCCCCGGCAAGAGTCCCCAAGACGATCGGATTAAGGGCATGCAAGACCAAGACGCTGCTTGACAATGCTTCGCCTATCCGACCAGAATAAACATGTTGTGATTGTTCACTTCTAGTAGATTACTCGAAACGCCAAGCAGTTTGCAATGAAATGAAAAATAAAGGATCTGCAGCTAAGCTACATACCTCGGTAAGAATTCTACTTATCGGGAGGAGATTTTTTTTTGCCAACCGTTGTGCGACCCTGAAATTGATCCAGGGTCGCCTAGGCACAAAACTAGGACCGAAGGGCTCGTCGTTGGCGCATCATGCGACGCTTGTTGCTGCCTACTTTTCGTCTGCCCTTAGGATGTTTTCTTTTATGTCGTGATCCGTGCACTTAAAACTCCACTATCTTGTTTAGTTTAGGGAATCAGCAAATTATCGACGTTTACATCAAAATGCAAGCCTTTCTTGACCTGCGCAATAGAATGCATTCAAGATTGGAGCTTTTAGACCGATAGAGCGTGAGACGCACAAACACTAATCCCTGGAGTCAGCCTATGTCTGCGAATCCACGTGGCTCAAATCGCAATCCTCGCAGCCTACGATCAACTCTGGTTGAGCCATTTAAGCAAGTTAAATTAGGCCTTTATATTCTTGCCTTATCCACTGGGTTTATGTTTATCTTTGGCGCCTTAATCGCTGATGGCCTGCAGGCTCAATACGCACAAGTTATTGAAATATTTAGTATTGTTAGCCCAGAGAGCCAGAGGGAGTTGATTCAAAATGATATTGTGACTGGGATTGTTATCAAATTAGCGGTCGCGTCGATCGTCTATATGTCACTGTTATTCACTATTATTTTTTCCGTCACCCACCGCTTCTACGGTCCGATGGTTTCGATTGAACGCTTTGTAGACTCCATCATCGAAGGCAATTATGAGCATCGCATTGCGGTACGAAAACGCGATGAGCTGAACCGCATCGTTGCCAAACTCAACCTCATGGCCGAAACCCTCGAAAAACGCCACTACGCTGGCATGGGTGATCGTCGCAAGGGGCAGAAAACCGAGAGGCGCAAGGACGAACATGGAGTGGATGATGAGGCGGATGTAAAGGTATCCAAAATTCAGCTGATCAAAGGCGATAAGGACGAAGCATCCTAATAAGATAGTTTGGGGAATCATGTCTGACCAGCAGATAAAGTTAGCCTACAATGCCGCCCTTCGGACGGTGCGTGCTGAATTTGAGCTTTCTATGTGCCTCGAGCAGGAGACCCCGGACGAGAATACCCTTGAACGCTGCAAATCCAAGCTTGAAGCGGAGATGAATCAACGCAACATTGATTTTTACGATTTTTTCCCCGAACGACTCAAACAGGTTTGGGAAACCGTGAGGCGCAAATACAAGGGTAGACCATCTACCAAGATGATTAGTCTTGTCCTTGGCCAAGGTGCACGAAAAATCGATCAGATCAAGGTGGAGAAACCCTCAGAGGAGCAGGCTCTATTTAACCTGACGTTCAGCGCTGCCCCCAACGAGATCATGAACTGGCGGTATGAGTGGGTCTATACGAATATCGTCCACCAGCTGAAACAGCTCAACATCAATCACAAACCGAACGAAGCACAGATTCTTGGCGCGTGGCTTAGAGGGGGCGATGGCGAAAAAATTGAAGACTTACCTATAGCTCAGACGCCTGAATGGGAACCGCAGGGAGAAAAGCCATTTAGGCTTATAGCCAACCGCAGCCGCCGGGAAATCGCGATAGCGATCCATGATCCACAACTTTTTTCGGATCGAGATAAACTTAATGGAATACTCGCGGCATCTGGGGAAGCTACCAAGAAGTTTTCATCTAGTGACAACGAAGTCTACACTTTCCGCAAAAATGAACTCACCGCAGCAATCAAGGCTGCGATCTCAGGACCGGAATACTTAGGGATAGACCTTCCCTTGCTGATTCTCATAGCAACTGGCAAGAAGGCTTCAGTCGCGGCCCCCAAAGAAAATGACGAACCAATAGAGCAGGCGGTGACCAAGCGCCCAAAGTCGGCAAAGTCACAGGCTGTGGATCCCGAGCCTCCGATCAAGAGGAGTCCGCCAAAGTCTCCGAAAAAAGAAGCTCCGGCGAATTACCCAGGAGCTGGGATTTTGGATGTCTCAGTGAGCGATGATCGCATGGAGGCAACGCTTCACGGATTTGACACGATGATCTACACGGATCCAAATTTTACGCCCAATCAGGAATGGCTGCAGCTGGAAATGGAGCGGCTTGGTATCGTGCCCGAGCCGCAGCGGGTGTTTATGGAGGTCGTGCTCCACCTCGCGCAGAAAAAAGACATCAACCGCATGCTGGTCGCCTCGGGGACTCCAGGCAAGCCGCCGTCGTCACCCTCCCTATACCCGGCCTATAAGGATAAAAAAGGCTCAGTCGATGGAAAAAGTCTAAGGGATTCGCAAAGTAGCAAAGTTGTGAAGCCGGGTGACCTTGTGTTTGAAATTCGTTACAAATACAAGGGTAACTCCGGAAAGGATGTCTACGGCGAACGTATCGATCCCGAGCCAACTGACAAAATCAACGTGACCTTAGGGCACGGTATTGAAATGCGAGAGGATGGAAAATACTATGCCACGGTCGAGGGCATGCCGGTCATGGATCGGAATAAAATCGAAATCTCCGAGGTTTTCTATCACAAAGGGAATATCAACCTTAAATCCGGCAATGTCTATTTTAATGGCCCGGCCGTAATAGAGGGGCATATCGAAGCTGGCTCGACGATCGTGGTGAAGGGGGACCTTGAAATCAAGGGGAGTGTTGAGGCAGCATTTATTCGCTGTGGCGGCAATATTAAAGTTGGGCAGGGTATAACGACCACCAACAAAGGTCGCATTCAAGCCCGAGGGAATGTCACAGCCGAATTTATCGGCAATTCCGTGATCGCATGCGGTGGCGATTTATTTGTCAAAAAGGCCTTGCTGAATAGTTCGGTGATTGTCGGAGGTTCGATCAACCTGAGTACCACCGAGGGAACGCTTGCAGGGGGAACGGTCTCAGCACGCGGTGACATCCGCACGGCGAAATTAGGATTTCCAATGGGCGACAAGACTGTCGTGAATGTCGGACTCGACTGGCGAGCCGAACTCACCCTTCGCATCCGCAAGGCACGAATATTTAAAATCTTGGAACGTAACGAAGAGGACCGCAAAACCCTACGTGAACTCATCCGAAAAAAAGATGCCCAGCTTACTGCAAAGCACCGGGAGCAGATTGAGCAGTTGAAAGCCGCGTTGCAGCGTCAGCGTGAGGTTATCGACAAGATTCAGGAAAAAATCCAAATGGCCGAACAAATGATGAATTGGGATAAGCAGGTCCGACTCTATGTTTATGAAGTCCTAAGTTCCAACGTCGATGTAACGGTGGGGGGAAATAAAGTCCCGGTACTCAAAGAAGTCGCCGAAGTTATGATTTCGGCAGAAAAGCAGCGCG
>CAZOSN010000073.1:0-16800 GCA_964582405.1 uncultured Oligoflexales bacterium
GGCACCACTGCCGCCGCCCAGTCGCGCGCGCCAGAAGTCGCAACAGAGCCACACGTCATACGCCGCGTGCTCTCACCAGAAACAGCCTCCTACCTCAACCAGGGCCTACGATCGGTCGTCGAACGCGGAACAGGCACCAATGCCAAACTTGAGCACTACACCTCGGCCGGAAAAACCGGTACTGCCGAGAAGGTCGATCCACTGACGCGAGCCTATTCTGATCATCTGAGGACGGCGAGTTTCGTGGGTTTTGCTCCGGCCCGAGATCCACACCTGACAATCTATGTCGTGATTGACGAGCCTCAAAACAAACCCTACTATGGTGGTACCTGGGCCGCACCTGTTTTTAAAGTCATTGCGCAAGAAGCTCTGAAATATATGAACGTGACCCCTGATCGCGATGGCGACCCAGCCAAAACATTGGTCAAAGGAATTTTGCCCACACAAGCCCCAAGCAAGCTGAACCTGTAAGCTTAGCCATCCAGGCCGGATCTACTTCTACAGACTCTAGGGAGAATCTACATGACCGCTCTGATCGAATGGCCTGATCTTATCGAACCACTTAATCTCAACCCGAATGCGCTAAAAAAATTTGCTCTGGCGCCGCGTCCGGAAGAACTTAATACGGACAGCCGAACGATCACGTCGGGGCAGTGGTTTGTTCCCCTCAAGGGGGCACAGTTTGACGGCCACCAATACATCGACGAGGCCTTGGCCCGAGGCGCGCGGGGTTTTTTCTATGAGAGTTCATCGAAAAGTACACTAAGCCCTCGCACTCTTGAATCCGGAGTCGAGGTCTACGATACTTTGAAGGCTCTGCAGACCTACGCTCAATGCTATCGGCTTAAGTTTTCGATACCCTTGGTTGCCATTACCGGAAGCTGCGGCAAGACCACCGTCAAGGAAATGACGGCCTTAACACTCGCACCGCTCGGCCCAAACCTGGCTACCGAAGCAAATTTTAATAACGAAATTGGGTTGCCAAAGACCCTGCTTCGGCTAACCGAAGCCCATAGAAGTGCCGTCCTAGAAATGGGCGCCAGGCATAGCGGTGATATCGCTGAGCTAGTAAAAATCGCGGCTCCGACGGTATCCACGCTTCTCAACGCGCAAGACGCTCATCTGGGCGAATTTGGAAGTATTGAAAAACTTCGTGAAACCAAGCTCGAAATCCTTAAGTTTGCTCCCACATCGACTCAACTAATACTCAACCGTGATGACGAAATCCTTTGGGAAAAAGCTAGGAAAGAACTCTATGGCGAGCGCCTTATCGGCTTTGGGTTTCATAAAGACGCCGATGTTAGAATCATTGAGTCTGCGGTCATTGGCCAAAAGCTTGACCTCTTGATCGGTTTTCGCACGGGACGCAAACTTCGCTTCGGGTTTCCTTACCATGCAAGCTACCCTATTAACCTCGCCGCTGCCCTTGCTATTGCCGAATCCTCAGGCGTCAACCTTGATGCCAGCGTGGTAGAGCTTGGCAAGTTCGTTCCTTCGCAAGGGCGATTTCGGGCGATCAACCTCGGCAGTCAGCTGTTGATCGATGATGCCTACAATGCCAATCCCATGAGCATGAAGGCTGGGATAGAAACCGTCGCTGCCCTTTACAGCAACCAAAAAATCGGCATGATCTTGGGTGATATGCTCGAGCTTGGCGCCGACAGCTTGGCTGCCCACAAGCGGGTGGGAGAGTTGGCGGCTTCGGTCAATCCGTACTGCATGGTGGGCGTCGGCCCCCAAGCTAAGGCTATGGTCGATGGGTTCTCGAACCTAAAGCCTGGGCATCCCCGTGTATTTCATTTTGACTCTGTTGATAAGCTGTTAGAAAATAAAGACCAAATATTCCCGGCCTGTGAAATAGTGTATGTTAAGGGTTCCAATGGAATAAACCTTAAAAAGGTCGTTGCCGAGCTAAAAAACGTAACTCACCCCGCTAAGTGAGGTATCCACTTTGCTGTATTACTTCTTCGCACAATTAACCGATGTGGCAGGTATCTTTAATGTTGGCCGCTATATCACGTTCCGAGCACTGGCGGCCCTGTTAACGGCCCTTGTGATCTGTTTCATTTTCTCTCCATGGTTTATCAGAAAGCTCAAAAATCGGCAAATCGGCCAGGTTGTTCGTGACGATGGTCCCAAGAGTCATTTCTCCAAGGCTGGGACGCCCACCATGGGTGGAGGCCTTATTGTCTTTTCGATTTTAATCTCGGTATTGCTGTGGAGCCATCTGGAGAATTTGCTTATTTGGCTGGTCTTTATTGTGACCCTAGGTTTTGGTCTGATCGGCTTTACCGATGACTACCTCAAGGTATCAAAGAAAAATCCAAAAGGACTCTCGGGCAAGAAAAAGCTCGTGTTCGAAATCATGATTTCACTCGCTGTCACCGGATGGTACTACCTAGATATTCCGCAGGCTTCTGTGTTGCATTTTCCATTTTTTAAGGGGGCCCAACTGGACCTGGGGTGGTTTTTTATTCCATTTGCTACCTTTGTTATTGTCGGTACGTCCAATGCGGTAAACCTCACCGATGGTCTGGATGGCCTGGCGATCGGCCCGGTTATGACAACGGCTAGCTGTTTTGCAATCCTGTCGTATGTCACAGGCAATTCAAAAATTGCCGCATACCTCAATTACCCATTTCTCAACGGCACGGGCGAACTAGCGATTTTCTGCACCTGCCTCATTGGAGCGGGCTTGGGATTTCTCTGGTACAACACTTACCCCGCTCAAGTTTTTATGGGTGACGTCGGTTCACTTCCGCTGGGTGGTACCTTGGGGGCAATCGCCGTTTTTACCAAACATGAGCTGCTGCTGGTTCTTGTGGGTGGCATTTTTGTCGTCGAAGCCTTGAGCGTAATCACACAGGTGATCTCGTTTAAACTCACTGGCAAGAGGATATTCCGAATGGCGCCGATTCATCACCATTTTGAGCTTAAAGGCTGGCCTGAACCTCGCGTGATTGTGCGATTCTGGATCATCTCGATGATGCTTGCTATCTTTGGCATCATGAGCTTGAAACTGCGATGATCCAAGTAATACCAGAAAAACTGTTGCTAGGAGGTGGGGTATCGTCGCTCGCGGTTGCCCGCTACCTCCATAAAATTGGCGAACCATTTTACTTCGTCGATGATAGGGAACTGCCTCAAGACAAGCAGAATACTTTTGCTGCTCTTGGCGGAATATACCTCAGGCAGCCTCTTGCAAGCTGGCCTTCCCACTCAATCGTTACAAGCCCTGGAGTACCGCTCTCCCACCCCATTCTTGCCGAAGCCCGCAGACGAGGGCTTGAGATCACCTCGGAAATCGAATTGGCGTTTTCTATTTTACCCGATCGAGTGAAAATCGTGGCTGTCACGGGCACCAACGGCAAATCGACAGTGACAGCGATGGTAAGCTACCTATTTAATGCCATGGGCCATCCATCTGCAGCTGTCGGCAATATCGGGGATCCGCTACTCGATGCCGCATCAGAGCATGCCAGGCTCGGAGCGCTCAGCATCGAACTTTCGTCCTACCAACTTGAGCACCTCAATCACTTTCGCTGCGACGCAGCGATCATAACAAACATTACACCCGATCACCTCGAGCGCCATGGATCTATGAAAAACTACGCCCTCGCCAAGGCTAAAGTCATCGACTTTCTGAAGCCTAGCGCAGCGCTGGTCACGACATCGTTAGTAGTGGATCAGCTGGAAAAGGCTGGTCTTGTAATGCCAAAGACCATTGACCTCATCGTCATGAACGAACGGGAAGGAGGTCAATCCAACGGAATTGACTTTCCGATTGAGCTTGAATTCCTTGCAGGCGATCACAATCAACACAATGCCGCTGTCAGTGCTCTCGCCGTAGCCTCTGTGATCAAAAGGCCGGCAGCCGAACTCCTCTCCCACCTCCGAGAATTTAAGCCGCTACCATATCGAAGTGAGATCGTGACTCGCTTCAGAGGTTTTCCCATTATCAATGACAGCAAGGCGACCAATGTCGCATCGACTGTGGCTCTGCTCAAAGGCCAGACTGGCCCTTACATTCTTTTGCTTGGGGGTAAGCCGAAAGGCGAGAGTTTTCAAGAACTTAAGATCTTTGGGCCCGCAATCCGCGAGCTTCTCGCATTTGGCGAGGCATCAAACCAAATCGTCTCAGAGCTGAAGGAACTTCCCGTCAAGCGATTTGAAACACTGGCTGACGCCATGGTCTACCTCGTTACGGCCCTCAAAGGCAGTCCCTGTGAGGTTTGCTTTTCCCCTGCGTGCGCAAGCTTCGACGAGTTCACGGATTTCAACCACCGCGGTTTATTTTTCACAACGTATATAGAAAATCATTTACACTAGGATAAGACCTGGTCGCAAGATTTTCACAACCATTCACAACCATTCACAACCATTCACAACAAAGGGCACTGCCGTGAAGGAGTTTACCGATAGGCTCGTGCGGAATAGATATTCCCTCGAGATCATAGCCATCGCTGCAATTCTGACTTCTTTTGGGATTTTGCTCGTCTATAGTTCGTCGAGTATTCAGGCGTATCAGAACCTGCATGATCCTTATCATTTTGTCCGAAAACAAATCCTCATCGCCGCTGTGGGTTTTAGCGCCGTATTTTCGCTACAATATATACCGATGAAATGGATTCAACGCGCCACCCTTCCGCTATTTGCGCTATCGCTTATGCTCTTGTGCTTCACCTTGCTACCTGGGTTTCAGCACAAGGCTAAGGGCGCAACTCGCTGGATCAACCTTGGGATCTTCAATTTTCAACCCGCCGAGTTAGCAAAACTCGCTCTGGTACTTTTTATGGCCAAGAATCTGGCCCGTCCAAGCGCCAATACCAAAAAACCAGCGTTTCTGGCCTCCACGGTAGCCTTCTTTGGGCTGCTTGCACTTCCTTTGATGCTGCAACCGGATTTTGGCTCGACTTTTCTACTTTTTGCAATTGTTTACATCATGCTTTTCAGTGCTCGAATGCCTCTTGCTTATACGGCCTGGGGGGTTGTCGTTGCTATATTGGCCGTTGTGCTAGCGATCCTGCAAGCACCTTACCGTCTGGCACGCCTTGTCTCATTTCTAGACCCCTGGGCCGATCTGCATCGCGGTGGATTCCAAATTATCCAAAGCTACCTGGGATTTCAAAACGGAGGCTTACTTGGCCAAGGAGTGGGCGAGTCGCAGCAAAAGCTCTATTTCCTCCCCGAAGCCCACACCGATTTCATTATTTCGGTTATCGGCGAAGAGTTTGGACTGATCGGCGTACTGTTCGTGATTCTCTGTTTTGTTCTCATGTTTCACGCGGGCTTCAAGATCGCCATGGGCCAAAAACAGGTGTATCAACGGTTTTTGGGACTTGGGCTCACAAGTTTGATCGGGATGCAGGCTTCGATTAATTTAGGGGTAGCTCTCGGAATGCTTCCTACTAAGGGGATCTCCTTGCCCTTCGTTAGCAGTGGTGCTAGTTCTCTTCTCGTGTTTTTAATTATCGTTGGTTTGCTAAGCCGCCTTGAGAAGGGTACTTAGCCCAGATATGTTAAGTCGATGAAGGCTGCTTGAGTGGCAGGGCTGTCCCAAACTCCTCAGTGCAGTTTATATCGATCTATCAGCACTGGATTCCTTATGTCCAAAGTTAACGGAGATAAACTTTATTTTATTGGCATTGGTGGCAGCGGCATGCTGCCTCTCGCCGAAATTGCGCTTAGTCTTGGCTACAAGGTGTTAGGCTCGGATGTCAAGGATTCCGCCGAACTTGAGGCCTTGCGCCAGCGCGGTGCGACCCTATTTTCATCTCACCTCGGAAATCAAATTCCAGACGATGCGATTGTCATTTTTTCGACCGCAATAAAAGAAGACAACCAGGAACTCACCTCAGCACGCAAGCGGAGTTTAAAAACCTGGCATCGTTCCGAGATGCTTCAGCATCTCATGACTGGTAAAAAAACTATAACGATTGCCGGAACCCATGGCAAAACCACCTCGACCGCGATGGTGGGCCATATGTTGTCTAAACTAGGTCAAGATCCTACCGTCTATTGTGGGGGGATATTGACCGACAGCCAACGCTCTGGGCTTGCCGGCGAAGGCGAATATTTCGTCGCGGAGGCAGACGAATCGGACGGTAGCTTTTTAAATTACTCACCTTTTATCAACCTAATCACCAATATCGGCGAGGACCATCTGGATCACTACGGTTCGATGACCCAGGTACTGGCTACCTTTAAGGCCTACCTTCAAAGGACTTCTAAGGAAGGAAAAGCGATTCTGTATTGGGACAACAAGCTGTTCCATGAGCTTGTCGATCCTGCCGATGGCATCGATATCTTGACCTTTGGCAAACGGATCGGTTCCGACATTCGGCTCTACGATGTCACCTACCACCCGTCTGAAACAGAATTTGTGGCAATGGTGCAACGCGATAGGGTTAAGGGTCGCATCAAGACCATCGGCGAACATAATGTCATCAATCTCCTAGGAGCTTTGGGTGTTGCACGCGCATTAGAACTGGATGTCAACCAGGCAGCCGAATCCTTTGCAAGCTTTCAGGGCGTATCTCGCCGCCTTAGCTTGATCTTCGAAAGCGACGAAATAAAAATTTTTGATGATTATGCCCACAATCCAGACAAAATTGCGGCCTGTTTGAACGCCTTACGACAGTCCTGGCCAAACAAGACTCTTCACGTCATTTTTCAGGCCCATCGCTACTCTCGCACCGAAACTTTGTACAAAGAAATAACCGCTTCGTTCAGCCAGGCAAATATCGTTTATGTTATGCCTATTTACGCAGCTGGCGAGACCCCGTCGAGCAACCTTTCGATCGCGAACCTGACCAACGATATTGCAAAAGCATCAAAGACCATAGCTTTGTGCTGCGAGAATAGCGAGGATGTGATCAACAAGGTGCTGGCCGGACTCCGCAACGCCGATGTCGTGATTTCCGTAGGAGCTGGTGACGTCTACAAGGTAACTCAGGGTCTCAAGCAACACTTTACAAAATAAATCGCTGGCCAGGTTTAGCGAAGACTTGGGGCCAAGCGCCTGGCGGCTCCCCATGCAATTTTCTATGGCTACCGATACTCTGGCACAGAAACCCTGTATAATGAAGTAGCAGCATATTTAACCTAGCACCGGACTATCTTATAAATCGTCTCTGGTCTATGTCGTGCCCATTTAAGGTGAAACATGGGTTCAAGTAACACTTCAAAAACAAAAAAAGACTTGGCCAGGCAAAAGAACCTTCTTGCCAACCAGAAGCCCAGGCGGCGCAAACCTACCAATTTTCCTCACTGGCGAGTGATATCAATAACTGGTCTGATCGTGATTGGTTTAACCGTTACTATCCATGGAATCAGCAAACTCGAGAGTCCCCAGAACGCTACGATCTCTTTCATCGATCGACCGGAAGCGCTCGCGCCTGAGTTAAAAACACAAATAGCGCGCCGGCTTACCAAGCTTATTAGCAACAACCCAAGCTACGATCTAACCGATCTCGCACTCCAGCTTCAGACACAGTTTCAGTTAGAATCGGTGAGCCTCACCCAGGCCCTGGAGACCGAACTGGTCGTTCATGCCACTGAACGAAGCCCAATTTTTTATGCCGAACTCGACCAACTCAGACCTGTCTCCCCTTTGGGACGGGTCTACATAAGCGCCAATCCGCCCCAAAAGACCCTTCCCGTGCTAAAGAATCTGCCTCGCGAAGGCATGTTGCAAAATATGCCCGACGGAACCTTTCGACTTGATGAAGCCCGGCAAACACTGATCGACGAAGCGCTCGATCTGCACAAAAAGCTAACGGCGCTAGATTTTTCATCACCCATCATTGTCTATGAACCCTACCGTGGCTTTATGATCAACCTGAACGGCTCAACGGAAGTATTCCTTGGTCGCAAACCTTTTGAGTCACGGCTTATTCGTCTGAGAGACGCTTTAAAAAGTCTCGCTGAGTCCGGCACACAAGCGACTCGGATTGAATTGGATTATGTCGGTAAGGCCTTTATCAAACGTCAAGCAACCCTCTAGCCAAAGGATCAAAAGCTTGAGCAAGCAATTCGCATTGGATCTCGGAACGACAAAATTCTGTCTGGCTGCCTGCGAGATCGACAGCCAAAAATCTCCCGAAGTTCAGATTATAACAGTCCCTGCAACCGGAATGCGGCGCGGCATGCTTTCGGATTTTAATCAGGTATCGGCTGGACTTGAAGGCCTTATCAAAACAGCCGAGGGCAAACTCGACTGCGATATCCGTCAGGTCGTGATTGGTATTGCGGGCTCGCACCTCAGCAGTTACCTTCACAGCGAGATATTCAAAATTGGGCCCCAACAAATTGCCGCCAAGGACCTAAGGAAATTTCAAATCTTAGCCAAAGATCGCTGCGCCAAACCTGGTCGCGAAATTCTGCACATAGTGCCGATTTCCTATCAAATCGATGGGAGGCAGCCCATTGAGAATCCCATTCACCAAACAGGTCATCATCTGAGCGCGACCTATTTTGTTCTTGACTCAGATCATCTCTATTTGCGTGATGTTATCAAATCCGTTAATCAAGCTGGACTTGAGGTAGTTCGGATGTATGCCGAGCCCTTTGCCTCGGGATCAGTAACCGTTCCGCACATTGCAAAAGAGCTGGGGCTTGCCGTATGCGACATTGGTGGTGGTACAACCGATGGTATGGTTTACACAGGCGGCATGCCGCGCCGTGCCTTTACCATTAATATCGGTGGAGTCATGATGACCCGTGATATCGCTATTTGCCTCCAGATAAGCGAAACAGAGGCTGAAAAGGCCAAAAGTTTTTTCGGCTTATCCCCCGAAAAAACAAATCTGTACCTCGATCTAAAGGATGTAAACGGCAACACAAAACGGATCTATGGCAAAGATATCCAGCACATTCTAGGTCATCGAGTTGTCGAATGGTCAACATTGGTCGCGGAGGCTCTAGAAAGCTATCGTGGACAACTTGGGGCTGGCCTTCTGCTTACTGGTGGCGGGTCGATGCTCGCAAATTTGGCCCAGGTGCTCAATTACCAGTTTAAAATTCCAGTACGCGTTTCTCACCCCCAGCTTGGCTATTTGAAGCAAACCGAGCACTTCGCCGTAACCTACGCAACGGTTCTTGGGCTGATTAATCTGGAAGCCGAAGCAGCGAGTTCGAATGGATTTAGCCACAGTAATCCTTGGAGAATTCCTTTCATTAGGAACATTACACAATGGATCAGGGAATTTTCTTGAGAAGGTTTAATCTGCCTAAGTTGACACCTAATCATGCATACCCCTATAATTTCTGAAGTGTAAAATCCAATACCAAAAACCAAATATCTTAAGATCTTTGCGGACATTAGGAGGGTCGAATGGCATCGCAATCAAATCAATTGTCACCGCCTGCAGCAGTTATCAAAGTTGTAGGAGTTGGAGGTGGAGGCGGCAATGCCATCAACACCATGATCAAGTCAGGTATCGAAGGCGTTGATTTTGTTGCCTGTAACACAGACATGCAGGCACTGCGCTTTTCCGAGGCTGGTACAAGAATCCAAATCGGAAAAGAGTTAACCCGAGGTCTGGGTGCCGGGGCCGATCCCGACATAGGACGAGACGCGGCTCTCGAGGACCGCCATGCCATCGTAGAATCCATAGCGGATGCAAATATGGTCTTTATTACAGCAGGAATGGGAGGTGGTACCGGAACAGGCGGTGCTGCAGTCATAGCCCAGATCGCAAAAGAAATTGGTGCATTGACGGTTGGGGTTGTAACTAAACCTTTTTCCTTCGAAGGCAAGCGCCGCCAGAGGCAGGCCGAAATTGGCATCAATCGCCTAAAAGAACACGTCGATACCTTGATCATAATCCCTAACCAACGCCTTCTTCATGTTGCTCCGGCGGATTTATCCATGCTGGATGCTTTTAAGATGGCCGACAATGTTTTGGTAAACGCGGTTCGTGGGATTTCCGATATCATCAATGTCCACGGCTTTATGAACGTTGACTTTGCAGATGTAAAAACCGTCATGTCAAGCAAAGGCATGGCACTTATGGGTATCGGTGTAGCCGAAGGTCCCAATGCCGCCGTGGAAGCAGCAAAACAAGCTATATCTTCTCCGCTTCTCGAAGATGTCGATATCGAGGGTGCAATCGGCATCCTTATCAACATTACTTCCGGCCGCGGCATGACAATCTCAGATCTTGACCAGGTCTGTTCGATCGTCCAAGAAGCCGCGCACGAGGATGCAAACATCATCGTTGGCAATGCCTTTGACGAAAACCTTCAAGGTCAGATTCGGGTCACGGTCATCGCTACCGGATTTCCATCCGAAAATGAGCGAGGAGAATCCACTGAGCACAGCTTTCTCAGCAACAAATCTGCCTCCTATCACGACCAAAGATACGGTGGATACAAGTCTCGCCAGGCACCTTCAAACTTTCCAAAGCGCGAAGCAGCCAAGACGCAACCTCAACCAAAGCAAGTTCCTTCGGCATTTGATCGAATTGACAATTTTGCAGAACCCTTTAAAGAACGACCGGTGGAGCCTAAATCACCAGTCCAACCTGTTTCCAGTCAGCAGCGATTGACCGAAATGACATTCGCCAAATCTCTGGAAAACAGCGTTCTTAACAGCGAGGAAACTTCAGATTCGGAAGCATACGACGCTGATCCTGAAATTTTCGTGGACGATAGCGCCGTATCGACCCCAATGAGCGTTGCTCCCTCAGAAGACCCATCCACTCTATTGAATCGGCAGGGCGCTTCGGTAAATGAACAAACCTCTGAGTTTGAAGCGATGCATGATGCGCTTGATCTTGAAAGTCACTATTCTGTCAAGAAGAAGACTCTAAAAGACAGTGACGAAGAATTGGATATTCCTGCTTTTCTTCGAAATAGCATGAAAGATTTGCCGTTAAGTTAGTCTCCATGCGTGTGCCATTGCTTTATGGCACACGCCTTCCTCTTAACCCAACTCGCGGGCTAGAGTCAGAGTCTTTCTCAAACTAATCATGTCCTTCGGAACCACCTCTGCCATAGCTGGAAAAGATTTTCCGTCCATTTCTGACTTGTGCCCTACAATTAAATGATCCCGTATACGGTTACTTCGGAACACTTCACCCTGAGTTTTTTCCATAAGTGCTAAGAACGAATCGCCCAACACACCTCGCACTTGCAACTTATTTCGCCGAGAGTACCGCTCTGCAACCAGTTTGAACACTTCGGCCAAATCATAACGCTCCTGCCCGAAGACTTCGACGATTCCGATTGGCTCATGAAGATTCCTTCGCGCGAGTCTTCCGATCACAGTACAAAGATCAGCAACATGAATCGGCGCAATATCGCCTGCAATCTTGGGGACGGGATAAACACCAGGAAATTTTATAATATTTAAAATAGCCTGAACAAACCGATCCCTCTGGGCATCGCCTTCGTAAACTATCGTCGGTCTCACAATTAATTTTTCTGGGATCGATGAATTTACAAGGGCAAATTCTGCAATGTACTTTTCTCGAAGAAACGAATTAGGCGCATTGCGCGAGGCCCCACTAGCGCTCACCAAGATCATCCTTCGGGTGCCAACAGCCTCCATGGCCTGAATCATATTCCGCAAATGACGAATATTAGGGGTCATCTGAGTGAAATCTGGATCAACATTAAAGAGGGACTCATCAAGGCCATCGCTGCGTTCCCACGCTAAATAGACCACTGTATCAACGCCTCGCAGCGGTGCTTTTAAGAGCTCCATCGATTCCAAATCCGAGCAGACCGGATAGACATCACTCATTGGTTCGGGCAGCCTATGGCGATACATGGATACTACCGTATGCCGCTCGCAAAGTTTTTTTACAAGATGGCGCCCGACAAAGCCCGAACCGCCGGTAACCAGAATGGTACCTCCCGTTTTTTGCTGTGTATCAGAATCCATTCGACTCTTATGAGGCCGGCTCATTCTCACCTCCGAAGCAATTAACATAGCTTAGAGTCTAGCATAGACTTGAGCCAGCTGCTCCGCCGCCCTCTGCCAAGTGGGAAGTTTTCGATGATGTTCGCTAAGAGTGCTAAGAAAACTGGGATCGGCATTGAAACCGTTCGCAAATTGAATCGCTTCATACCACTTTTGGACGGAATCGCCGATGTACAATCCGATTGCACACCGGTCTGAAACAAGTTCGCCGACCGCGCTGCCGGTTAGGAACACTACTGGAATCGCCTGACTTAAAGCTTCGGCGACTGGGAAGCAAAAACCCTCAAATCTGCTAAAATGAAGATACACATGACTCGAAGCAAAAAGCCGCGCAAGTTCAAAATCAGAAATAGCCCGATAAATTCGAAGCCGCCCTGAACCCACAAAAGTAGCTGCCGACTCTTCCAAAAAGCGTTTCCCCACCGAATCGGTTACAACAGACAATGAAAACGTCTTATCTGAAGCATTCAGAAGGCCTGGAATTATCTCAAACCCTTTGTAGCGCTCATATCGTGAGACATAGAGCCCATTTACTCCCGGACCATCCGGCAGAACTCGTGACCTAAATTCCGGTACTCCCGGCCTGATCACGCTGGCCCGAGCATTTGGGTAGCGATCTTTTAAGGTGTCTAGAGTCCACTGCGAGTCACAAAGAATCTCATCGACACGATCGACAAGCCGTGACAAGCAATACCGTGTCTGCACATAGGCGGCATAGCTCACATCTCTCGGTGCGAGCAACGGAATGAGGTCGTGCACCGTGAGTACACTGCGGAAATGCCGAAAAAACGAAGGCCTTCTAGGGAGATTGCAGTTTGCAAGGCCGTGAATAATAGCCTTGCCATAAAGAGGACGGGCACGTTCAAGAAACGCCCCTAAGACCGAGGACCAACCTAATTTGGAATGAAGCCACTTTTCAGGCAGGTAGAACGGTGCAAAGCCGTCCCATGATGGCAGGATCTGTACCTCAACCCCCGCCTGGGCAAGCGCTCGCTTTAGTTCATTCCCGTACCGAGCGATACCCGAACCCGAACCCTGGAGCCCGAATGAGTCCCAAAGGATCGCGGGTTTTGCTGCGTCAGCTCGGGAAATCAGAGAATCGATCAGCTGCGATGAGGCCTTCACCTTTCCCGAAATCCCCGCCATTGACCGAACCTCTGCAATTTACGACGGGAACCGAATCAAATTGTGCGGGCAATGCTTCCCAATACCTGCGCAATACCCAGTCGAACTTCCGCTCGTCGAAGAGCCCGCTGAGCACGCAACATATCGGTTTCATGCGCTTTACCATCGAGGCGATTCTGGGCTCGTTTTTGAGCCGCAGTGGCACGCTCAACATCAATCGCATCGGGGGATTCGATAACATCAGCTAAAACCATGATCTTATCGTTCTGCACATCGACATAGCCACCCGACACGAAGTAATGATGCTGCGAAGAACCCTGATCAATCACAAGTTCGCCTATAGCCATCTCAGAAACGATAGCCGCATGCGTAGGAAGCAATGTCATATAACCTTCTATCCCGGGGACCGTAACACCGTGAGCCATTACGGAGGTAACGACCTTCGCCGGGGATAGAACTTTTACCTCTAAAGATGCCATGAGGATTCTCTCTTACTGCTTCATCTTTTTGGCTTTTTCGACAACTTCATCGATCGTGCCACAATACAAGAAGGCCTGTTCGGGCAACGCATCATGCTTACCTTCACAGATTTCCTTAAAGCCCCGAACGGTTTCTTCCAAAGGCACATAAACTCCCGGAGTGCCCGTAAACTGCTCTGCAACAAAAAACGGCTGACTCATGAATCGCTGAACTTTACGGGCACGGGTTACCGTGAGTTTATCCTCTTCTGAAAGTTCGTCCATACCCAAAATAGCGATGATATCGAGAAGCTCTTTGTAGCGCTGCAGAGTAGACTGAACACTACGAGCCACTCGATAGTGCTCTTCACCCACCACATTGGGATCAAGCAGACGTGAGTTGCTTGCGAGAGGATCAACGGCGGGATAGATCCCTAATTCAGCAATCTCCCGGGACAATACAGTAGAAGCATCCAAGTGAGAGAACGTCGTCGCTGGCGCTGGATCGGTATAATCATCCGCTGGAACGTAAACCGCCTGAACCGACGTGATCGAACCATTCTTGGTGGTGGTGATTCGTTCCTGCAATTCACCCATCTCTGTCGCCAAGGTCGGTTGATAACCTACGGCGGAAGGAATCCGACCTAAAAGAGCGGAAACCTCAGAACCTGCTTGAGTAAAGCGGAAGATATTATCGATAAAGAGCAATACATCCTGATTTTTTTCGTCCCGAAAGTACTCAGCAACCGAAAGAGCCGAAAGCGCCACCCGTGCACGAGCACCCGGTGGTTCATTCATTTGACCATAGATTAGCGCTGTCTTGTCAATAACGCCGGAATCCTTCATTTCATGATAAAGGTCATTTCCTTCACGCGTCCGTTCGCCTACACCGCCAAACACCGAATAGCCACCATGCTGCTTTGCGACGTTGTTGATGAGTTCCATGATACAAACAGTCTTACCGACCCCCGCACCACCGAACAACCCGATTTTGCCACCTTTAAGGTAAGGCGCGATCAGATCGACAACTTTGATACCTGTTTCAAGAATTTCATTCTCGGTGGTCAAATCAGTAAAAGCTGGTGCATGCCGATGAATAGGATAGCGCTTTTCAGCCTTTACCTCGCCCGCGTCATCAACGGGATCTCCGGTGACGTTTAGAATGCGTCCCAGAACTCCCTCGCCCACCGGCATTGTAATCTGATCGCCGGTATCCCGGACACTAGCGCCCCGCACTAGACCCTCGGTAGAATCCATAGCAATCGTCCTGACGATGTTGTCGCCAAGATGCTGAGCTACTTCTAATACAAGGTTTCCCTCTTTGGCGCTGATCGACTTATTGGTCATGCGCAGCGCATTATAAATCGAAGGCAGCTTGCCTTCGGGAAACTCAACGTCTACAACAGGTCCCATGACCTGGACAACTCGACCTTCTGCCTGCATTACGCCTCCTTTTGGGCTTTTGGATAAATTAGTTTGGCATTCCTTTACAGTGCCTCAGCACCGCTGATGATTTCCGTAAGTTCGGTCGTGATCGCAGCCTGGCGCGCGCGGTTGTATGCCAAAGTCAACTTCCTTGTCACTTCCTTGGCATTATTTGTTGCGTTTTCCATTGCTGACATCCTCGCCCCATGCTCAGACGCTGCTGACTCAAGTAAAACCCGATGGACAGTGCTTGCGATCCAACGTTTTATAAGCGGTTCCAACAAATCCGCCATCGGAGGCTCCACCAAATAATCAGCATCAGCTGCTGTCACCGGTTCCGGAGAGAATGGTAAAAGCTTTTTGATGGTTGGCTCCTGCTCTACCGCGGATTTGAATCTAGGATAGGCTATGTACACCGCATCAAACTCACCCGATTCGAAACTCGCTACCAGCTCCTCGCTAAGCTTTCTTGCCGTCAAATAACTGGTGTCAGCCAAAACTTTTTCATAGGTTGCGAAAACCCTGAGACCCAACTTATTCACAAACGATGAGGGTCGTCGTCCCCAACCGGCAACCGCGACTTCCGACGCTGAACGTCCCCCCAAAAAGCGCGAAACAGCTTTGAACACATTGCTATTCAAAGCTCCGCACAATCCCCGATCCGAGCCAACGACCACGACCAAGGTCTTTTTTTCGGCCGTCTTAGTCTTGAGCGCACAAGCTACATCATCACCCGCAGCGAGAACCAAGCGATCAACCATCTGATCAAAGGCTTTCCCATACGGCCTCGCCGCTTGCACGGCGTGCGTAGCTTTTGCAAATTTAGCCGCCGACACCAATTTCATGGCCTTGGTGATTTTCTGCGTGCTCTTAACACTGACAATCCGGCGTTTAATGTC
The DNA here is from genome assembly GCA_964582405.1 of uncultured Oligoflexales bacterium. Lineage (GTDB taxonomy): Bacteria > Bdellovibrionota_B > Oligoflexia > Oligoflexales > Oligoflexaceae > CAZOSN01. Next base: position 15,837 of record CAZOSN010000073.1, read on the forward strand.
TTTTAGACTAGCCATGAGCCTTAAATCCCTTTTGATATGCTTCGATTGCCGCTTTGATTTCGTCCTCGACGTCTTTCAATTTGGCCCGATTTTCGATGCTCGACATCAATTTTCCACAATTAGCCCTGAGATAGCTCACCATACCGTCTTGCCAAGGCTTAATCGCACGAACATCAAAGTGATCCAAATATCCCTTGGTACCCGCATAAATCAGCACAACCTGAACCCCTACCTCAAGCGGCATGTACTGGGCCTGCTTGAGAAGCTCCATAAGACGAGCACCTCGATTCAAGGTCTTCTGGGTTTCTTTATCCAAGTCCGAGCCAAACTGCGCAAACGCTGCCAATTCTCGGTACTGAGCCAGATCAAGGCGCAACGTACCCGCGACGCTCTTCATCGCCGGAACTTGGGCTGCACCACCTACCCTCGAAACCGAAAGCCCCGCGTTGATAGCTGGTCGTACGCCGCTATGGAATAAATCCGTTTCCAAGAAAATCTGACCGTCGGTGATCGAGATTACGTTGGTCGGAATATAAGCTGAAATGTCACCGGCCTGCGTTTCGATAACAGGAAAAGCCGTCATCGAACCTGCACCAAGCTCATCGTTCAGCTTGCAAGCACGTTCAAGCAGTCGGCTGTGCAGATAGAACACGTCGCCAGGATAGGCTTCGCGGCCCGGAGGACGACGTAAAAGCAACGAAAGTTCTCGGTAGGCAGCAGCTTGTTTGGACAAGTCGTCATAGAAAATAACAACGTGCTTGCCCTTGGTCATAAAGGCCTCGCCCATACGTGCACCGGTGTAAGGGGCAAGAAACAGCATCGGTGCCGGATCTGTCGCCGTTGCGGTCACGACGATGGTATAGTCCATAGCGCCTTCTTTTTTGAGGCGATTAACCACCTGAGCTACGGTCGAAGCCTTCTGACCGATTGCTACATAGATGCATACGACATCTTTGCCTTTTTG
>CAZOSN010000073.1:16810-21322 GCA_964582405.1 uncultured Oligoflexales bacterium
AAACAGCTGTCTTTCCAGTCTGACGGTCACCGATAATAAGCTCGCGCTGGCCCCGACCGATTGGAACCATGGCATCGATACACTTAATCCCGGTCTGCAGCGGTTCGTGAACCGACTTCCGCGCAATGATGCCTGGAGCCTTTACTTCGACTTCACCCATTTCATGAGCGGCGAGAGGCCCCTGACCGTCCACTGGGGTACCTAAGGCATCGACCACGCGGCCTAGAAGCGCTGGTCCAATTGGTACAGCATTAATTTGCTTGGTACGCTTGACGATATGCCCTTCGAGAACTTTGTGTGAATCACCAAATATGGCAACACCAACATTGTCTTCCTCTAGGTTCAAAATTACGCCTCGCGTCCCTGTTTCAAACTCGACAAGTTCGCCCGCCATGGCACCATCGAGACCATAGACACGTGCGATACCATCGCTTACGGTCAATACCGAACCGGTCTCTTCGAGTTCGATCTTTTGATCGAAATTCTTGATCCGGTCGCTGATGATCTTGCTAATTTCTTCTACGCGAATTTTTTCCATGAGTATCTCACTCTCCCTAAACTACGGCGTTGCGTGCCACCTTGCCAAGGCGGCTTTTTAAGCTCATATCGATCACATCATTGCCCATGCGCACCAAAATACCACCGAGAAGATCCTTATCGATGTCAAAGGTCAGATTTACTTTCTTTTTAGTCAGTGATTCCAGCTGCCTCTCAATCGACTGTTTCTCAGTATCGCTAAGGTCAATCACAGAGACAACCTCAGCATCAATAACCCCGATCCTTTCGTTGATCAACTCTCGGAAAATATCAGCCAGATCAGCAAAAATGCCCACCCGACCAGCATCGACCACCGTCTTGATCAAGCGCAGAAGCATCGCTCCCCCACTTGCGTTCTGAACGGCGTACTCGAGGATCTGAATTTTCAAGTCCGAAGGCATTACTGGGCTAACAAGCACTTTTTTGATCGATGGGTTGGTAAAGAGTTGTGCCAAAGCTTCCAAACCTTCGAGCTGCTTTTTTAATTCTATTTCGTCGTTGTCGGCAGCGAGAGTCCTGTAATAAGCGCGAGCATAGCGACGTGCTATCAAACTGTTTGACATAATCACGCCTCCGCCTTGATAGAACCAAGATCCTTGATTTTGTGAGCAATAAGCTTGTGGTGTTGATCCTCAGACAAATCACGCCTGAGTCGTTCTGCCACTTTAGCATTCACCAGGTGAACTATTTCGCTCCTCATCGATTCTTCCGCATTCTTGATCTGAGCCAGCGCCAAGCGTTCAGCTTCGGCCTTGAGATGCTCGGCGAGCTTTCGCGAGCTTTCCACCATTTCTTTGGCTTCGAGTTCGGCCGAGTGCCTTACCGATGTTTTGATCTCATCAATCTCGTTATTCAAACGCGCCAAACGCAAATCCAAGTTTTGCTTTTGGACCAAAGCTTCGGCTTTGGCCGCCTGAGCTTCTTTGAGAAGCTTTTCATACTCATTTTTGCGTCCCGAAACCATGGTTAGAATAGGTTTCTTAAAGAACTTAATAGCCAAAATTAGGAAAATTGCGAAATTGATATAAGGCGCAATGATCCCCATAAAGACATCAATATTTTCCAATCCAAATTCCTCCATGGCCGCCTTTCAATGGACGGTCTGTTCGAAACAAATCTGGGAAATCTGCTCGACGATGTTTGGGATTTTTTGCCGTTCTTGAACCAAAGTGGATTTGATATTCTCCTCCATGGCGCTCATCACTCGCTGAGCTTCGGAGTGTGCTTGAGCTAGGATGGTCTTTCGTTCTTCTTGCGCCGCCGCCCGCAACTTATCTCCAATTTGTCTGGCTTCGGTAACCGCTTGCGCGATCTTGGACTCAACCATTGTCATGGTCTCGGCGTTCTTCGATAAAATCGAACCTGCTTCCGACTGACTACCAACAGTGAGCTCCTGGCGTTTTCCACGCACCTTTAGATACGGCGTGATCATCAAGGTCTTGATCGTGTAAAGTGAAGTCAGAAAAATCCCAGCCTGAGTCGCAAGCACAAGGGGGTTGGGGGTTAAATTCAATCCTGACATCTAGATCTCTCTATCTATTTAAAGGGGGTAATTTGACGTCTTTTCAAGGCCCTTGTAGTAACCCAGATTTCTTGGATTCTCAACAAGACATTTGAGTCGCCCCATAAAAAGGCTACTTAAGCTCGACTCCGATAAGTTCGAGCACCCTTTCCAACTCGGAGGCCGAGAAATAGGAAATCTCTATCTTTCCGCGGCTTCCATTACCAACAAATTTTACTTTAGTTCTCAGTCGCTCCCTCAGGGTATCGACTAAGTAGTCAAGGTTGGGATTTTTCGGGTCACCGTCGCGGGGTGCCCGGTTTTCTTTCAGCTTTTTACAAAGATTTTCGGTCTGCCGCACATTGAGCTGGTTCTTGAGAACAAGCTCCCTGGCGTTTAAGATTTTCGACTCCTGGTCTAGAGTCAACAAGGCGCGGCCATGCCCAAAACTTAGCTGCCCTTGGATTAAATCATCCTGAACCGCGGAGGGAAGGTTCAGCATCCGGATCGTGTTGGCTACTGAGCTTCGGTCTTTGCCCAGTTTTTGAGCGCATTGATCTTGAGTTAGCCCGTATTGGTTGATCAAGTTCGAAAAAGCCTGAGCTTCTTCAATAATATTTAAATCTGAGCGCTGGATATTTTCTAGCAAGGCCAGCCGAAGCATTTCCTCTGAAGAGGTCTCCCGCACCACGACTGGTACTGCCCGCAATTTTGCCTGTAGTGCGGCTCGCAATCGTCGTTCTCCAGCAATCAGCGTGTATCGACCAGGCAGTTTACCAAGTGAAACTATCAAAGGTTGAAGGATCCCATTGCTTCGAACACTTTCCGCAAGTTCTCGGATATCCTCTTCTTTAAAAAACTTGCGCGGCTGCTGAGGATTTGGGTCGATGCTGTCTGGTGCCACACTCAGTAACGAACTGTGGGCCTGACCAACAACTTGAGCTGCCGTCGGAGAGGCTGCAATGTCCCGCCCCGAAAGCCCCATAAGTTCTTCAAGTCCCTTGCCTAAAACTTGTTTTTTTGGTGTTGCCGAACGATCTTGATCATGCATATTTAATTCCATTGGCCCTGGCTTGTTGAAGAACTTCTTAAATCAGGATGAAGCCTGAGCGAATTAAATCGTTGTTCACCTTGCAATCTGCCAATGACTTCATCTGCAAACTCACCGTAAGCTTTCGCGCCAATAGAATTCGGCTCGTATGCCTGAATCAATTTGCCAAATGACGAGGCCTCAGAAAGTTTTACATTACGCGGAATCCTAGTATTAAATAGCAAATTTTCGAAGTGACGTTCAATCTGCTCTGCGATCTGTAGAGTAAGGCGCGTGCGTTTATCGAACATCGTTATTAGAATTCCGAGAATCGATAACGAGGGATTCAATCTGAGCTTGATCAATTCTACGGTCTTAAGGAGTTGAGAGAGGCCTTCCATCGCAAAATATTCACACTGCATCGGAATCAGAAGGTGCTGAGCTGCTGTCAAGGCATTAACAGTCAAGAGGCCCAAGGTGGGGGGCGTGTCTATAACGATCATATCGTAACGCTCTTTGCACTGAACCAAGATATCTTTGAGTCGAGATTCTCTACCGAGGACAGAAACGAGTTCAAGCTCTGCCGCAGCTAAATTAGGGTGTCCCGCGACCATATCGAGCATTGGGAAAGCTGTTGAATGAATCGCTGCATCGAGTTCATCGCCGAGAAGCAGCTCGTAGCTGCCACTTACGTAATTTGCCCGATCAAATCCAAGTGCGCTAGAGCCATTGGCCTGCGGATCCAAATCGAGAAACAAAGTCCTAAGCTGCCGTTCCGCCAAGCACCCGGCCAATGTAACAGAAGAAGTAGTCTTACCTACCCCACCCTTTTGATTAGCCACAGCAATTACCTTCATCTTTCCCTACCCCCAGCTTCAGCCTCTTGAGATTAGTCGAGAAATTATTCCTTTTTGGTAAAAACAGCAATTTCAATCGCCTCAGTGGGTATTGCTCAAAAGATTTCATCTTAGATATAATTTTTGGAAAGTAGTACTATTTTTACTAATAAAAATAACTAGTTACATAAATTGTTCCACATGGAACATCTGGGCCTATCTCCACCTTTTTGAGACCTAAAATTGTTCCACGTGGAACATTTCTGAAAGTCTCAGCCACATCCTAGGGTTTTAAAATGTTCCACGTGGAACATCTGGGTCTGCCTCCAGCCGTTTTGAGACCTAAAATTGTTCCACGTGGAACATTTGGGTCCTTCTCCGCCCTTTTTGAGACTAAATTTGTTCCACGTGGAACATTTGGGTCCTTCTCCGCCCTTTTTGAGACTAAATTTGTTCCACGTGGAACATTTGGGTCCTTCTCCGCCCTTTTTGAGACCTAAAATTATATTGGTTCGGTGTATTTCAGCCCAATAGATCCTTAAAATTACTTGCTTGACTGGACCAGATCCTTCGTCGTTGCACTCCTCAGGACACGTCGCTGGCGCTTT
>CAZOSN010000074.1:0-21026 GCA_964582405.1 uncultured Oligoflexales bacterium
TTCAAACCGAAAAGGACCCCATTGTGGTAATTCCATTTTTGGAGCCAGAACGCTGCCACTCCATGCATGTTCTGGTGCCAATTCGAGAAACAAAATAATCTTTCTATTTTAGGGATCAAAGTACGTGAGTGAACCTATTGCAAGTGGCACGGAATACACCGCCGACAATATTCAGGTATTAGAAGGGCTAGAAGCGGTTCGCAAACGCCCTGGAATGTATATCGGCTCGACCTCGATCGATGGCCTCCATCATATGGTTTATGAGATTGTTGACAATTCCATCGACGAAGCCATGGGTGGGCACTGCAACGAAATACGAGTTGCCTTGCATATGGATGGATCTGTCACCGTACGTGACAATGGGCGCGGAATTCCGGTCAGCAAGCATTCAAAAGAAGATAAATCAGCATTGGAAGTTGTAATGACCACCCTGCATGCTGGTGGTAAATTCGACGATAAGGCCTTTGCCTTTTCGGGAGGTTTGCATGGTGTTGGCGCGTCCGTGGTTAATGCCTTGTCGGAATGGTGTTTTGTCGAAGTTCGGCAAAAAGGTAATGTCTACAGGCAGTCTTACAAAAAAGGTAAGCCCGATGGCGATGTCGCTGTTATAGGTCAAACAGAAGATCGCGGAACGCTTACTACCTTCAAACCTGACCGAGAGATTTTTCCTGATGTCACGATGGTTTTTGAACCTTTGGTGAAGCGGTTGCGCGAGTTGGCCTTTCTAAACCGCGGTGTAAAGATCATCATCAAAGATGAAAGAACTGACGAAGAAGAAACCTTCTTCTATGAGGGGGGGATAGTTTCTTATTGTAATTATCTTTCGAAAGGTAAAACAGCGCTGCATCCTGATCCCGTCTTTATCTCAGCGGATCGCTTTGGTGATGACCAGAAGCTTTTGGGCCAGGTTGAAGTTGTGTTGCAGTGGACCGATTCTTATAACGAAAACATCTTGTCATTCGTTAACAATATTAACACCGTCGAAGGCGGAACCCACCTCACAGGCTTAAGATCGTCTTTGACCCGTGTTGTCAATACCTTTGCCGAGGATACTGGTATGCTCAAGGGCTTTAAAGAAGCCATTACCGGCGAAGATATCCGCGAAGGGCTGGTAGGGATAGTTTCAGTTCGGATGAAAAATCCCGAATTTCAGGGGCAGACCAAGACGAAATTAGGGTCTGCGGAGGTAAGGCCTTGGGTCGAGCAGATTGTGGCTGAGCGACTAACCGACTATTTCAACGAAAATCCAAATATCGTAAGACGCGTTATCACAAAGATCATCGATGCGGCGCGCGCACGTCTTGCCGCGCGCAAGGCGCGCGAGTTAACCCGTAGAAAGGGAGCTCTTGATTTTGCGGGGCTTCCGGGAAAAATGGCCGATTGTCAGAACAAAGACCCGGAGGTTTGTGAGATCTTCATTGTCGAAGGTGATTCGGCAGGTGGCTCGGCCAAACAAGCCCGAGACCGCAAAACTCAGGCTGTGCTCCCATTGCGCGGAAAGATTCTGAATGTTGAGAAAGCTCGCTTTGATAAAATGCTTTCTTCGCAGGAAATCAAACTTCTGATTAAGGCATTGGGAACTGGGATTGGCCGCGAAGATTTCGATATCAGTAAGATTCGGTATCATAAGATTATTCTTATGACAGATGCTGATGTCGATGGTGCTCATATTCGCACACTACTTTTAACCTTTTTCTTCCGTCAAATGCCTGAACTCCTGGAACGCGGCTATCTCTATATTGCGCAACCTCCTCTCTACAAGTACAAAAAAGGCAAAATTGAAAAATACCTCAAAGATGAAACTGAACTGTTCTCCTATCTGAGCGAGGCCGGTCAGCAGAATATGACCGTCAAAGACGCCCATGGCCGCGAGATCGATCGCGCCACGATCAAAGGCCTGCTTCTGAAGCTTGAGCGATTCTCAAACCTGATGGCGATCGGCTCGCGGAGACGGCCTCGTCAGATTTTAGACTTCCTGGTCGAATCCGACTTTTTGCCTGATGTTTTTCATGATGAAATGAAAACAACAAAACTTAAAGACGACATCATGCGCTATATCGATACCGAGTATGCCGAATTACGGATGAAACTCACGGGGCAGATCGTCTTTGATAAGGAATACTCGACGTACGCGATACATTTCGAGGCAAGGTTGAGCGACATTCCTAAAAGCTTTGCAGTCGATCAAGCTCTGATTAACGAACTCGCCGAATTGCGTAAAATCAGAGGTCAAATGAACGACGTGGCACTTGCTCCGTACACCTATCAGATTGAGGGAAAGAAAAAATCTGGCGACGAAGATGATGGTGATGAGCATGCTGGGCAACTTAAAACCACAGAGTCTCTTCGAGATTTTATCGTCGAGCAAGGACGCAAAGGCGCCTACATTCAACGATACAAAGGTTTGGGAGAGATGAACCCCGACCAGCTTGCAGAGACGACCATGGATATCGATAAACGCACCCTATTAAAGGTTGCTATTGAGGACATGGTTACGGCTGATCAGACCTTCTCGACCCTTATGGGCGATGAAGTCGATCCTAGGCGTGAATTTATTCAGGCCAATGCACTGAAAGTACGAAACCTCGACATCTGATGATAGGGACAAGTTGATGAACGACCAGCGTAATATAGCTATTAATATTGAAGATGAAATGCGGAGTGCGTTTCTTGATTATTCGATGAGCGTCATTGTCTCAAGGGCTTTACCGGATGTACGCGATGGCTTGAAGCCGGTGCATCGCCGGATTCTTTATGCGATGTACCTTCTGAAAAACTTTGCTTCGAGACCCTACTTAAAATCGGCTCGTATCGTCGGCGAGGTGATCGGTCGGTTTCACCCCCATGGTGATTCTGCGGTTTATGAGGCTTTGGTGCGCTTGGCGCAGAGTTTCTCGATGCGCTATCCGATCATAGATGGTCAAGGAAATTTCGGATCGATCGACGGTGATTCAGCCGCTGCCATGCGTTATACAGAAGTCCGCATGCAGCGCATCACGGACTTAGTACTGGCTGATATCGACAAAGAGACTGTCGATTTTGGTCCCAACTATGACAATAAAGAAGACGAACCTTTGGTGCTACCGACCAAAGTGCCTAACCTTTTGATCAATGGGGCTAGCGGTATTGCGGTTGGTATGGCTACCAATATTCCGCCGCACAATTTGACTGAGATATGCAATGGTTTGTTGGCTCTGATTGAAAAACCATCGATTTCGATCGATGAACTCATGCAGTACATTAAGGGGCCAGATTTTCCAACTGCCGGAGCAATCTATGGAATGGCTGGCATTTACCAGGCGTTCCACAAGGGCCGCGGGTCTATCGTCATGCGCGCTAAGGCAGAGGTGGAGTCGGGGCCCGGGGGCGGAAGGGACCAGATCGTGGTCAGCGAGTTGCCCTACCAGACAAACAAAGCAAAACTAATCGAGAAAATCGCCGATCTTGTCCGTGAGAAGAAAATCGAAGGTATTTCAGATATCCGCGATGAATCTGCCCAGGAAGATATTCGGGTTGTGATCGAACTAAAGAAGGGCGAAAGTGGCGAGGTTATCCTCAATAATCTTTATAACCAGACCCAAATGCAGTCGAGCTTTGGTGTTAACATGGTTGCATTGGTCGATGGTCAGCCCCGGCTTCTGAATCTGAAGCAAATGCTTGAGCAGTTTTATTATCACAGGCGCGAGGTCATACTGCGCCGCACGGCATTTCAGTTGCGCAGGGCCGAAGAACGAGCCCATATTTTGATCGGACTTAAGACAGCGGTTGAAAATGCGGATGATGTTGTTGAACTTATTCGAAAAGCTAAGGATACGACCGAGGCGCAGGAACAGTTGATGAGCCGCTTCGAACTGTCCGAATTGCAAGCCAAAGCGATATTGGATATGCGTCTTGCGCGCCTTACAGGTCTTGAGCGCGAGAAGATCGTGAAAGAGCATCAGGAGGTGGTCGAGTTCATCGCCGACCAACGCGATATTCTGGATACCCCTAAGCGGGTCACCGATATCGTTGTAAGCGATATTAATGAAATTCGCGATACTTATGGTGATGCGCGCCGCACCCTGATTATCGAGACCGAGTCTGATGGCTTTTCGATGGAAAGCCTTGTTGCCGATGAGGATGTGGCGGTGACAATCACGCAGGGCGGCTACATTAAGCGTACTCCGCTTGACGCAATCTCCGCGCAAAAGCGCGGCGGTAAAGGCCGCAAAGGGATGCAGACCAAATCTGAAGATATGGTCAAAGATATTTTTACAACCTCAAATCATTCGTCGCTTTTGTGCTTTACCAACCAGGGGCGCGTTTATCAGATGAAGGTGTATGAATCACCTGAGGCGGAATTGAGCGGCCGTGGCAAACATTTTGCGAATCTCTTGAAACTCAATCCAGATGAGAATGTTGTCTCGGTTCTCCCGATTAAGGAATTTAAAGAAAGCCAGTTCATTGTCTCGGCTACCAAGAATGGCTACATCAAAAAGACCTCGATGATGGCTTATGCCAATGTACGGAATAGTGGAATAATTGGGCTTATCCTTGAAGACGGTGATGAGTTGATTTCGTGCGCTGTAACATCGGGCGGAGATGATATTCTGATGGCAACGAGGTTGGGCAAGGCGATTCGGTTCTCGGAAGAGGATTGTCGACCCATGGGGCGAAGCTCGCGAGGGGTGACCGGGATAAAATTCGAAGAAAAAGATGAGGTCATTGGCCTTGCCGTGCTCAACAATGAGCAACCGATTCTCTCGGTGTGTGAGAATGGCTATGGGAAGCGGACTCCAATTGAGGAATACCGTAAACAGTCGCGCGCTGGCAAAGGTATCTACACGATCAAGGTTACCGAACGTAATGGGCCCGTTGTGGGAATTCTTCAGGTCGCGCAGGACGACCAGTTGATGCTGATGACTTCGTCAGGCAAAGTAACCCGTTTTTCTGTCAATGAAGTTGGCCTCATCGGTCGCAATACGCAGGGCGTTAGGCTCATGAAAGTCGATGACGGCGAAACGGTAATCAGTTTTGCCAGAATTCAAGAACTAGGCGGCGATGGTGATGACCAAGGCGATGACCAAGGCGATGACGAGTCCTGAGGCGAGGATAGAGTCAGCCCTGAAAACTACACTAGCGACGGGGCATGCCACGCATTGCTTTGCAGAATGCGGATTTCTGGACAGTGCTGATCCGGTTTTTCGGATCGAAGCTTGCTCAGATGAGCGGGACATTTTCGATCTTGCAAGCTTGACCAAGGCGCTTGTGACAGCTCCCCTACTCTTTTCTTGGCACCAAAACCGAAATTTACCATTTTCAACCCGGATATTGGATCTAGGAATCGAATCGGATACGGAATTTGGTTCCCTAAGTATTGACCATCTTTTGAGTCATCGCTCGGGCCTGCCAGCTTGGTGGAATTTTTGGCTCGATCGGATGGGGCGGTCTCGTGAGGCAAACTTCTCGGATCGAGCCCAGAGGATTCATGAGGTGTTGACGAGGCACAGGCCCTTTCTGGCCACGTCTGGTCACGATTGTTACAGCGACATAGGTTTCATCCTGTTGGGCCATGCGCTCGAAAGCAGCTATGGCCAGAGCTTGGAGTCGCTGTTTGATCGAGAGCTGGGTAAGCCTCTTGGGTTAACTGGGCCCTACTTTGTCGGAGGCCCCGAGTCATTGCCGAAGGAGCGCGCAATTCCTACGGGTTATTGCCCGCTACGGGGTCGAAGTCTTATTGGTGAAGTCCATGATGAGAATTGCTATGGCCTGGGGGGATTTTCAGGCCATGCGGGTTTGTTTGGCTCTGGTCTAGGGGTAAGTCGGTTGTTGCGTGAGGCGATGGCACTTGATTTCTGGCGAAACTACGGAGAGACCAACGCGAGCCTCGCAAAGGATGCGCCGCTCTTGGGGCTTCGACGTGCCGATGACCCAAGTTCAAGACCATTTGGCGAGGGAAAGGCTATTGGGCATATGGGCTTTACTGGAACGGCTTTTTGGATCGACTTCGGCCGGCATGCCTATGCAATATTCTTAACCAACCGTATTGTGAGCGGCCGGATGCCAACTCACATCAAGTCGCTGCGCGCTGAAGTCTTTGGTGCGCTCGACGAGTTAGTAGGTAAAGCCGTCGCGCACAAACAAGTTTTGCCGCAGGATTTGCAAAGAACCATTGGCAAGAGCAATTCCCCCTATGAAAACTCTCGGTGAAGTCGCCGTTTTAGGAGCTGGTTTTGCTGGTGCTGCACTGGCTTATGAACTCGCTGAACGTGGCTATAAGCCATCTTTGTTTCGAGCAGCCCAAAAAACTAATGCAAGTCGCATAAGTCAAGGTGTTGTTTCTGTAAAAGGTCACATCAGATCAGATACACCGCTTTTTGAGGCCAAGTTGCGCGGGCATGCGTATCTTAAGAGCTTGGTCAAGCAGCTAAAGCAGGCTGGTCTTGGCGAAATTCGCGCTGATTTTCGCGGGGTTTATGAACCATTTGCGACCGAACAAGAGTTTTCAGCTCTGACCGCGCGGGTTTTTCGTAGGCGATTTGGAGGACTGTACCTCGCGACCGTTGTGGAATCGGAAGGTAGGTCATTTATACACTATGCAGGGGATTATTGGATTCATCCCTGCGACTTTTTAGCATGTCTTGAGGCTCGGGTGGTCAAGGCTGGTGGATGCTTGGTAGAGAAAGATCTATTTCGAATTGATGATGCGGCTCATGGCAAGGTGCGCTTAACATGGACAGATGGTTCGGTGGCGGATTTTGATGAGGTATTCCTTGCACTCGGGGCGGGAATAAAAGAGATTCTGGAATCATGTCCAAATTTATTGGCTGCAAAGGGCATCGCAGGAACGGTTTTACGGAGCCGAGGCGATGCCAGGGGTGATCGAATTTACACCTGGCGTGACAAGACCTTGGTCGTGCACCAGGGGGAGATTGCCTACGGCTCAACGTCACACCTAGGAAAATGGGGTTTGAGTCCCCAGGATGTTAACTGTGACCGCGTGAGTTTGGCCGAAGGTTGCCAAATGGGTAAAGATTTCTTTGATATGGCCAAGGCCAGGGTTGACACCGCAGTGAGGGTTGCCCTACCTGGGAGGATACCATTTGCTGGCCGAATTAAATTACCAGGGATCCGGTATAATCCTGTCGTTTTGACTGGTTTGTACAAGAATGGTCTTCAGTTGGGTGCTTTGCTGGCCAAGGAATTGGTCGCGTCGCTGCACCATGAACCAGTGGCTCCGTGGTTTAATCAATTGGCTCGGGCTCGGCCTGAGTTTGGGGAAAGTCTTTAAAGCATTTGACCACATTCCGCCAGGCATGTAGCATGAGCCCGCTTAAATTTACCCTGCTCCTTGTTTGAGGACACAATGAAAAAGCGCCTGCGCACGAAGTTTATTTTTATCACGGGCGGGGTGGTGTCTTCTTTGGGAAAAGGCATCGTGGCGGCAAGCCTTGGCGCTTTGCTTGAAAACCGAGGTCTCAGGGTCAAACTTACTAAGGCCGATCCATATCTGAATGTTGATCCCGGGACGATGAATCCCTGTCAACATGGAGAAGTATTCGTAACCGATGATGGTGCTGAGACAGATCTGGATATCGGGCATTACGAAAGATTCACTTCAGCCGTTCTTACCCGACTCAATAGTTTTTCATCGGGTCAAATTTACGATGCTGTGCTTACCAAAGAACGACGCGGCGAGTATCAGGGTGGAACGGTCCAGGTCATCCCGCATGTGACCAATCAGATCAAAGAGCATATCTACAAATCGGCCGAAGGGGCGGATATCGCTATTGTCGAGATCGGTGGTACGGTAGGTGATATCGAGAGCTTACCTTTTTTGGAATCGATTCGGCAGATTCGCTATGATTTGGGCGAGCAGAACGTCCTGTTTATTCATTTGACGCTCGTCCCCTATATCAGCGCGGCTCAAGAGCTAAAAACTAAGCCCACACAGCATTCCGTCAAGGAATTACGGCAGTTGGGAATTCAACCGCATGTGATCGTCTGCCGATCTGATCGTTCAGTGCCTCTCGAATTGCGGGACAAGATTGCCCAAGCCTGCGACCTTAAACTTGAGCATGTTATTAGCTGCCCCGATTTGGACAGCATCTATAAAATTCCAAATACCCTCAACGATCAGGGGCTGGATCAAATTGTGGTCGATCTGCTTAATATTTGGACGAGGTCGCCACAGCTCAATCAGTGGAAAGCAATCGCGGCAGCGCTTGATCGGCCGGAGCAGAGCCTGCGTATAGGAGTTGTAGGAAAATACACCGGAGTTATTGACTCGTATAAATCGATTGGTGAGGCATTGATTCATGCCGGTATCCAGACTAGGACTAGGATGGCCATCGACTATGTCGATGCCGAGTCCCTTACTAGTGAGACGGCTTCGGACAAGCTCTCAGAATTTGATGGCATTATTGTACCGGGTGGCTTCGGTAATCGAGGAATTGACGGCAAATTGCTTGCAATCCGCCATGCGCGGATCGGGCACAAACCTTTTCTTGGAATTTGCCTTGGTATGCAGCTTGCAGCAGTTGAATTTGCAAGATCGGTCTGCAAAATTGAGCATTGCGGAAGCCAAGAGTTCGAACCTAATGTGAAGCATCCTATTATTCATTTGATGGAAGAACAAAAAAGCATAAAAGCTCTTGGCGGTACTATGCGACTAGGTGCTTATCCCTGCAGAGTTTTAGCGGGGAGTCGGGCGTTCGATGCCTATCAGAGCCAAGAAATTTCTGAACGTCATCGCCACCGCTATGAATTCAATAATGATTACCGCGATAAATTTGACGAGGCTGGTATGATGATATCAGGATTGTCACCGGACGGTAATTTGGTTGAAATGATTGAACTACGCGATCATCCGTGGTTTGTCGCTTGCCAGTTTCATCCCGAGCTCAAAAGTAAGCCGATGGATCCGCATCCCCTATTCCGCGATTTTGTAAAGGCTTGCCTGCGAGCCTCGTTACCGAGGGCTTAATGAAGATTGACCGAGAGGCTATTTTAACAGCAGCCCGCCAGGTATTTGAGATCGAAAGCGACGCGCTTATCCAGTGCGCCCGAGATCTAAAGCCAAATTTTGCTGATGCCGTCAATATTCTGCACGAGATTCGTGGTAAGGTGATATTGACAGGACTCGGCAAATCGGGCCATGTTGCTCGCAAGATTGCTGCAACCTTATCTTCGACGGGTACTGCCGCTTGCTTCCTGCATCCTACCGAGGCCCTTCATGGCGACCTCGGGATGGTGGGGATTGACGACGCGGTCATTGCCGTGGCTCAAGGTGGTGAGACCGAGGAGGTTATCGAGGTAGCTCGCTTTGCGAAAAGACGCAGCCTTCGTGTCATTGGCATTACGGGCAAGCCCGAATCATCTTTAGCGATGCTTTCGGATATTATCTTGTCTTCTGGCGTCACGAAGGAGGCTTGCCCGCTGGGGCTTGCTCCGACGACATCCACGACAGTTGCTATGGCCTGGGGCGATGCCTTGGCTGTTTGCTTGATGAATGTCCGTGGCTTTAAAGCCGAAAATTTTGCGCACTTTCATCCACGCGGAAGTTTAGGTAAAAGGCTTGCGGTGGTATCTGACCACATGCGAAGCCTATCCGAGATGGCTCCCATCGGTCTTCAAGATTCGTTCCATACGGTACTTGAAAAGGTCACCCATCAAAATTTTGGTGTCGGAGTTGTTCTTGAAGTTGGTGGTAAGCTTGCGGGTGCGATCACCGACGGAGATCTGCGTCGCGCTCTCATTAAGTACGAGGGTCGAATCTTTGACATGACTGCCGCCGAACTTATGACCGCAACCCCTAAGACGATTTTAAGCACCCTCCCCTCGATTCAGGCGATTCAAATGATGGAGAATTTAAAAATCACCTCGCTTATGGTGGTTTCTCAAGATTTTCAGTTGCTGGGAATTTTGCGCCTTCATGACCTTCTTGCCGCCAAAATAGTTTAAACCGGCTCCCGACAGTAGTATGATGAGGTGACGCTCTTCCTTGGAGTAAGACTTTTTGGGTAAGAATATCGTAGTCGCTCTTTTTCTGTGCGCCTGTGCCTTAGCAGGCTATGTTCTCTTTACCCGCGAGCCGCGCAAGGTGTCGAACGTTGTTATTAATAAAAAAGATCCGAGAGTAAGTCTCGAAGATTTTACCATTTTCCGCTATAAGGGTCATCAGGCTGAGGCTACTTTTTCGGGTAAATTGGGCTTATATGTCGATCCTAATATTCTGGAAATTTACGGAAGCGTCCGGGGTATGCGGCATAATTCGACAAAGCGCGAATATGTATCAGCAGAAGCCGCCACGGTTTATTTCAATACGAATGGTTTGGCTCAGCTTATGGAGACCCAGGCTAAGGTAACAAGGGCTGAGGTTCAGGAAAATGTGAATATCGGGATGCGTTACAACCGGGTTGTGACTGAGTATGCTGAATATTTGCCTACCCCCCCTGTGCTGCAGTCGGATCGCAAAGTAGAACTTAAGGGGCCGACAGGAGATTTTGTTGGACAAAAAGGCTTTCATTATCTCCTTGATCAAGAGTCAATCAAAATATTTGGTCCCATCGAAGGAGTGATTCAGGGTGATGCGATCCGCACGTTGTAGCATAAGCTGTTTCAGGATTTCTTCGCGTCTGTTGTTGGGGGCGATCATGGGGCTTATCAGTCCCCATGCTATAGCGGATATGGTGGACGATTTGAGTCAAATTCGCGAGGATACCAAAAAAGCACCGCCTCCTGAGACCGATGAGAAGCCTCAGCAAGGGAAGGCCGGAAAGGCGAAATCCAAGGATTCTGGCACCGGCTCTGGTAGCAAAACGGACAAGGAGAAAACATCATCGCAAACGCCACGGAAATCAAAGGCATCCAAGGTATCGGACGAAGACCGAAAAAAACTTCCGATCCTGCTAAAAAGTGATGGAGAAGCCACTTACACAAAGGATGGTGGCGTGGTGCACCTCGAACGCAATGTGCGAATTACTCAAGGCGACCTGTTTTTTAGGGCTGACGAGGCTCTGGCATATTTTATCAGTGTCAACGGGCAGGATGTTGTCGATCGTGTCGAGATCAATGGCAATGTCAGAATTACCAAGGATGCGCCTGATCCCACGGAGAGTGTGAAAGCGACTGGAAATCGAGCTTTTTTCCATAACAATGAAAGCATTGTGCGACTCGAGGGCGACGCAAGGCTGTGGCAAGGAGGACATTTGATCAAAGGCAATAATATTACCTATGATCTTCGAACCTCGATCGTGAAAGTTGATCGCGCAGAAGGTGTCGTTCAGCCCGATGTAGACAAAAAGAAAAACGACAACGACCAGAGTCCTACGCGCGCCGGAGCGCGGAAAAGCAAGCTGGAAGACAACATTGATCAACCCGAGTAGAGAAGAAACTTCAAATGAGTCAGAATACTGAAGAATCCCGGGATTTACGGGCGGTTGACCTCAGAAAAAGCTTCAAAGCGCGCACAGTTGTAAATGGAGTCAGTATTTCGGTCAAAAAAGGCGAGGTCGTGGGTCTCCTTGGGCCCAACGGGGCCGGGAAGACGACTTCGTTTTATATGATGGTAGGACTTCTTTATCCTAACTCTGGTACCGTTTATTTGGGCGATCAGAACATAACACTGCTTCCCCTCCATTCACGAGTCAAACTGGGCATCAGCTATTTGCCTCAGAATATGTCGATTTTCCGGAAGCTATCCGTTGAGCAAAATTTGATCGCTGTTATGGAGGTTGTTGGGGTTCCCCATCACAAACGACGCGATCTGCTTGAGGAGCTTTTGACCAAATTTCAGGTCTCACATATCGCAAAGTCCTACGGTGCGTCGCTTTCAGGTGGCGAGCGACGACGGGTGGAGATCGCCCGCTCACTGATCTCTAAACCGGATTTTTTGCTGCTTGACGAACCTTTTGCTGGTATCGACCCCGTTACGGTGCAGGAAATTCAAAAAATCATATCGAAATTACGTGACGATGGTCTTGGTGTTTTAATCACCGACCATAATGTGCGCGAGACGCTGGGGAGCTGTGATCGGGCTTATATTCTAACCTCTGGTGAAATTGTGGCTCATGGTCTGCCCGATGATATTGCCAACAATGAAATAGTTCGGGAGGTTTATCTGGGCCAGAATTTCCGCCTTTGATGAATTTCCTTTTGCTTGTGGCTTTGCGCAAGCATAGAATGACTTTGGATAGTTCAAGTTTATAAATAAAATTCGGATTACTTATGGCATTCGATTTAAAGCAATCCCTCAAACTCTCCCAACAGCTGCTGATGACACCGCAGCTTCAGCAGGCGATAAAACTCCTGCAGCTTTCGCGGGTGGAGTTGGAAGACTTTGTCACCGAGCAACTTGCTGAAAATCCGATCCTCGAGGAAGGGGTTGTTGAATCCAATGAGGAGAGTATCCAGCTTGAAAAGAATGCGGAGCGTACCGAAAGTCAGGTCATTTCCGACAGCATGGAGGGCGCACGTGAGATCGTGGACAGGGTCGGTGATGCCAATGATGATGGTTGGGAGGCATTTAGCCGCCACCTCGAGGGTGCTGCTCCAACTTCTAACAAGGTTCGCAACGATGATGAAGCTCCCAACTATGAAAATATGGTTACTAAAGCTGGGACTTTGAGCGACCACCTAATGGCTCAAATTGGCGAATTGGAGCTTGATGAATCCGAGGTCAAAATCGCTCAAGAGATCATCGGCAATATTGATGATCGTGGGTATTTGTGCAGCACGGTCGAAGAAATCGCATCGGTTACTGGCGCTGAAATTGGTCAAGTTGAAGATATTTTGGATGTCGTCCAGAGACTCGATCCATCAGGTGTTGGCGCCACAACACTCAAGGAATGTCTGCTTATTCAGCTTCGCAATGAGCGGCTTAAGAATGGTATTGTCGAACACATCGTCGAAGATCACATGCCGGAATTAGAAAATCGGAATTTTCAAGCTATTTCCAAGGCGATGAAGATCTCGTTAGAGAAAGTTATCGAAAATGTTCAAATTATCAGCGAGCTTGAGCCTGTTCCTGGCCGTCAATTCGGCGCCGCTAATACCCAATTTGTTGTGCCCGATATCTACGTTTTCAAGGTAGCAGGTGAGTGGATCGTCTCTCTCAATGACGAGGGACTGCCGCGGCTTAGGGTTAGTGAGACCTATGAGAAGATGCTCAATTCGCTCGAACAAAAATCTAAGGAACGGGAGTATTTGGAGGATAAGCTCAAGAGCGCGACTTGGTTGATCCGAAGCATCCAGCAGCGACAGCGCACGATATTCAAGGTTACAGAAAAAATCGTAGAGCGTCAGAAGGAGTTTTTTGAACACGGAGTGGAATACCTTAAGCCCATGATTCTTCGGGATATCGCCGATGAAATAGGTATGCACGAATCAACGATCAGTCGGGTAACTACGAATAAGTATGTGCACACGCCGCAAGGGATACTGGAATTAAAGTACTTTTTTAATAGCTCCGTTTCTCGAATCGGTGGCGATAGCATGGCGAGCACGTCAGTGCGGAAAATTATCGAGGACTTAATCCGCTCCGAGGATCCAAAAAAACCCTGGGCCGATCAAAAAATCGTCGATTTCCTGGACAAGAAGGGTATTCAACTTGCGCGCCGCACGGTAGCTAAGTACCGTGAGCAGCTAGGTATCTTACCATCGAGCAAGCGCAAGAAATATTATTGATAGTCCTCCATCGGTGGGCACGAGCATACAAAGTGACGGTCACCGTGGGCGCTGTCGATTCTACCCACAAATGGCCAGAACTTGTTCTCCTTTACCCAGGCCAACGGGTAGGCAGCCTCCTCCCTGGTATAAGGTAATTCCCAACTGTTATTCATGAGGAATGGCGCGGTATGTGGAGCCATCTTGAGAGGATTTTGGTCTTTAGGCCACTCACCATTGATCACCTTGTCGATTTCTTTTTTAATTTGAATCATGGCTTCGATGAAGCGGTCTAGTTCTGCCTTGGGCTCGCTCTCCGTCGGTTCGATCATCATCGATGCAGGTACTGGCCAGGACACTGTGGGCGCATGAAAACCAAAATCCATCAGACGCTTTGCGATATCCGCCTCATCGATGCCCGAAGCCTTCTTGATCGGTTTTAGGTTGATGATGCATTCATGTGCCACGAGACCGCCTCGTCCTGTGTAGACGATGTCATAGTGAGGTTTTAGTTTTTGGGCGCAGTAGTTGGCACTCAGAATCGCGATTTTCGTTGCCAAGGCTAGGCCATCGCCACCCATCATCCGAATATACATCCATGAGATCGGTAAAATGCTGGGGCTACCCCATGGGGCGGCTGAAATAGTACCAAGATTTTTAGGACCACCAAGGGCTACCAAAGGATGGCCTGGCAGATAGGGAGTCAGGTGTTTTTGCACCGCGATGGGACCCACGCCAGGACCGCCCCCGCCATGCGGAATACAGAAAGTCTTGTGCAGGTTGAGGTGACACACGTCGGGGCCAAATTCGCCGGCGCGGCAGAGCCCAATTTGTGCCTGAAGATTGGCGCCGTCCATGTACACTTGGCCGCCGTGTTCGTGCACAACTTTGCAGATCTCGCCGATACCTTCCTCGAAGACCCCATGGGTTGATGGGTAGGTGATCATAATAGCTGAAAGATTAGCCGCATGTTCCGCAGCCTTGGCTTTGAGGTCCTGCAGATCGATGTCGCCATCCTCGCCACACTTTAGGGCCACGACTTTGAGCCCAGCAAGAGCCGCCGAGGCCGGATTCGTACCATGCGCTGAGGTTGGAATCAAACAAACGTCGCGATGACCTTGGCCCTGGTCCTCTTGCATCCTCCGGATTGCCAGAAGTCCAGCGTACTCTCCCTGTGCTCCAGAATTTGGCTGAAGGGATACGCTATGGAAACCTGTGATTTCCGCAAGATAGTTTTCTAACTGGTTAAAAAGTTTTTGGTAGCCTTTTGCCTGCTCTAGAGGAGCAAACGGGTGCAGCTTGTTGATCTTGGGCCAGGTAATCGGCATTAACTCGCTTGCTGCGTTGAGTTTCATCGTGCAGGAGCCCAGCGGAATCATAGACTGAGTTAGCGAAAGATCCCGTCGTTCAAGCTTCTTGATGTAGCGGGTTAGTTCGACCTCGCTATGATGGGAGTTGAAAATCTTGTGCTCCATAAACTTGCTGCGTCGCTGCAAGTGTACCGGAATTGCCGTGTCTTGCCCCGGTTTGAGATCTCTGACAAATCCATTGGCACCGAAGGCGTTCAGGAGTCTTTGCACTTCGTCGATCGTGCTTAGCTCATCGAAGGCGACCGATACGGTATCATAATCGATGAGGCGAATATTAAATCCTGCGCCGAGGGCTGCCTCGACCAGCCGGGTTGCTTGGTTATTTTGTACTACTGTGACAGTGTCGAAAAATGGGTTGCCTCGGATCTTCATTCCCGCATTCTTGAGGCCGGTAGCAAAAATACGAGCTAAGGAATGAATTCGGTCAGCAATTTCTTTGATACCGCGCGGGCCATGGTAGACACCGTACATGCTCGCCATGATTGCGAGTAAGACCTGAGCGGTGCAGATATTGCTCGTCGCTTTGTCGCGCCTTATGTGCTGCTCGCGGGTTGCTAAGGCCAAACGATAGGCTTTGTTGCCATGATCATCGACCGAGACTCCCACGATGCGGCCAGGGAGCTTGCGTTCAAAACCCTCTTTGGTGGCGATAAACGCAGCATGGGGGCCACCATAGCCCAACGGAACGCCGAAGCGCTGACTGTTGCCGACCGCGATATCGGCGCCTAGAGATCCAGGTGATTCTAGAATGCTCAAAGCCATGAGGTCAGTCGCACAGATTATCAGAGCATTATGTTTTTTGGCCCGGCTTGCGATCCCTCGAACATCATGAATCGAGCCATCGGTGGCAGGGTATTGCATTAAAACGCCAAACGGCTTGGCCGTATATTCAAATGAGTTGATGTCTTGCTTGATCACCTTGATGCCGAGGTATTTTGCCCGCGTTTCGACCACGGCGATGGTCTGAGGATGGCAGTCCTTGGCGACGAGCAGAACCGGTTCAGTATCCTTGTGGCGAAGGTTTAAGGCCATGTTCATGGCTTCGGCGGCGGCTGTACCTTCATCCAACAACGACGCATTGGCAATTGGGAGACCGGTTAAGTCGGATACCATGGTCTGATAGTTGAGGAGCGCCTCAAGTCTACCTTGGGAAATTTCAGGTTGATAGGGTGTGTATTGAGTGTACCAGGATGGATTTTCAAGAATGTTGCGCTGGATAACGGCTGGGGTAATGGTGTCATAGTACCCCGTGCCGATCAGGGTGCGGACGATTTGATTCTCATTGATCAACTTTTCTAGTTCCCTGGTCGCTTCGCTCTCCGACAGCGCCTGCGGCAAGTCGAATGCCCTGTAGTCTTTGATCGAATCAGGGACTGCAACATCCAAGAGTTTTTCGAGGGAACCATAACCGATTTCCGCTAGCATTTCTTCGGCATGCTGTGGCGAAATACCAATATGCCGATCCGCAAACTTGCTCCTTAACTCCGACCTTTGCGTCATGTTTCACCTCAGGGGGTTAGTCTTGTTCGGCGATATACGCCTGATACTGATCACGCGACAGCAAATCCGCGCTCTTTTGGGCACCAGAAAGTTTGATGAGCCAACCCTGTCCATAAGGATCCTTAGTCAACGACTCCAAATCTTCGCAGAGCGGGGTGTTTGCGCTGATGACCTTGCCCGTCACGGGGCAGTACAAGTCCGACACAGTTTTTGTTGATTCAACGGTGCCAAAGGAATCGCCGCCCTTAAAGGTCTTTCCAATCTCGGGTAGTTCTAAGAAAACCACATCACCTAGCTGCTCCAATGCATAGTCGGTGATACCGACCACGGCCGTATCACCCTCGAATCGGATCCACTCGTGTTCTTTGGTATAGAGAATATTTTCTGGCGCGCTCATGGTAATGCCTTTCTTTCTTTCGTATATAAGCCGGATGGCGGTTACTTAACTTTTGCCGAATATAGGGGCCTTTTCATAACCTTGGCAAGTTTTCTTTTCCCACGGATATCGACTTCGATCGTCTCGCCCAAATCTGCCTTTGATTCTTTAACGAGTGCCATGCCACCGGGAAATTCCAGCGTGGGCAGCATAGAGCCACTTGTGACGCGCCCAATCCATTCCTCGCCCGCGTAGACATCCATCCCAGAGCGCGGGATACCTTTGTCGTCGAGTTTGAAGGCGATCATTTTGCGACCTGACCCACCCTCCTTGCGTTTGATGAGAGCGTCTTTTCCAATGAAGTCTTTATCGAGACGAACCGCCCAGCCGATGCCGGCCTCGTAAGGGGTTACGTTATCGTCCATATCATTCCCATAGAGGAGGTAACAGGCTTCCAGGCGAAGCGTGTCACGTGCTCCAAGACCTGCAGCGACAACTTCAGTCGATTTTGAGGTTAACAATGCCCGCCAGACTGAGACAGCTATATCCTTAGGTAAATAGAGTTCAAACCCCAGTTCACCTGTATAACCCGTTCGGGCCAAGAGGCAGGTTTTGCCAAACAACACGATCGGTCGGATGTCCATGTACCTCATATGCTGAATAGCTCCCTGGTCGATCGCCTCGGCAATGCTAACGACCACACCGGTGGCAAGGGGACCTTGGATCGCTATTTGCGCATAAGCTTCGGATTGATTTGTGACTTTGCAATCGAAGCCTTTACTTTGCTTCATCAACCAGTCGAAGTCTTTCTCGATATTGGAGGCATTAACACACAGGAGGTATTTGTGATCGTCCAATTGATAAAGGATCAGATCATCGATCATGCCTCCTTCCTCGTTGAGAAGGGCCGAATATTGACCCTTGTTCAAGCTGATGCGCTCAAGGTTGTTGATGGTTACATACTGAAGGAAGGCTTTTGCGTCAGGGCCTTCGACGAAAATTTCGCCCATATGACTCACATCAAAAAGACCGCACCTGGATCTTACCGCCAAGTGTTCAGAGATAACGCTTTGGTAGGACGCCGGCATGGTCCAGCCGCCGAAGTCGATCATTTTAGCGCCTAGGCGCACGTGTTCATCATAGAGAACGGTGTGTTTGTGTGACATATAATGGGGTCTCCTCGGTGCGAATCCGGTAATGTAACCCTAAGCTTAGCCGAAATCAATCTCCGACCGGATCTGTCCAAGGAGGCAACAGTGTCGTAGAAATAGTCGGAAGGCCCTATAAAATACTCAATAATATCAGTCTTATATTTGAATTCTTGCGGCATTGCAATTGCATGCTGGATCTTGTGCCGGAGTTTTCGACCGAGGAGTGGTTATGGGTATTCGTTTAATGTTCGGAGCAATGTTTTGGATCGCGATACTAAATCCTTCCGCCCAAGCAGGAAGCCTGCATTCCTGCACTGTTGGGATGGTTCAGGGGCTTGATGCGTCTAAAAAACCAGAGAAACACTACTGCATAGCCGATATGCCCGAAGGAGCGGTTGGTGATTCGATCGAAATTCGCAAGCCATCGGGCCTGGTGATCGCGCGCGGCAAAATCATCAAAAGACTAGGGCGGTTTGCCCAGATATTTCTTGCTAAGATAGAAGGTGACATCGAAGCCGGATATTTAGTAATGCTTAGGAATACTGACAGCAACGATCATTGGACGGCCACGACTTCTTCCTTTTAAAACCGCAGGTGGTACATGGATCTATCGGTGGCGATTATCACCTTCAACGAAGAGTCAAACCTAAAACGGTGCCTCGCGAGTCTGCCGCCTGATGTCGAAATCATTGTCGTCGATTCTCTCAGCACCGATAAGACCATAGAAGTCGCGGAGTCGTTTGGGGCGCGGGTTTTTTCCCATGAATTTAGCAATTTTGCCGCGCAAAAGAACCTGGCTCTAAGCTATGCTTCACGGCGTTGGATTCTCTCGATCGATGCCGACGAAGCGCTCTCACCAGATCTCAGTAGGTCAATAAAGCACATCATAGGCGAGGACGACTCTGATTGCTCCGGCTACCGTATGCGCCGGCGGCTTCATTTTCTCGGCCGCGAAATGCGCTTCGGCAAGACTTCGGATGCTCCGCTGAGGCTGTTCAAGCGGGGTCTTGGCGAATTCGAGGGCGTCATTCATGAGGGCTTGGCCTTGCGTGGTGGCAAGGTTGGCCGTATCAAAGAAGGCGCCTTGATTCATTTTAGCTATGCGAACCTTGAGGATTATTTCAAGAGGTTCAATCGATACACGACGCTGATCGCCCAAAATCATTATAGCCGTGGCAAAGCTTCCAATTTTTTGGCCCACATGGTCCGGCCTTGGTTTGAGTTTATAGGCCGGTATTTCTTGCGCTTAGGATTTTTGGATGGTTACCCGGGCTATGTCTATGCATTAAATTCCAGTTTGTATGCATTTATCAAATACAGCAAACTGCTGGAATTAAGAGAGTCCAAGAAATGAAAAAATCAGGCGCCGTTGTTTGGCACCTTTGCTCAAATCGGTGGTATAGCGCGGTGACAGGCTATGCGCTCACCGTAGCCCGTGTGCTTGACCAGGCCGGTTTTGTTAACGTCTTTTCGTCCCTTCCAACTAGCCCAGGGCATGCCCATGCAAAAAAACTTGGGCTTTGGACTGAGCCGATGAAGGATTTTGGGCTATTTGGTCTTCGCCAGTACCAAGCACTCTCCCGCCAAATTAAGCCAGACTATCTGATCGTTTATGGGGGGCCTGAGGCGACCCTGGTGAGTCTAGGGAGACGTTTTCCCGGGTGCAAAGTTATCCGCTTTCGCGGCCAGGATAGTGATGACATACCCACGGTCAAACACCTTCTCGCTCGTGTTCAGTCCACGGACGCCGTGCTGACTCCATCGCTTAAGCTTGCCGCCTATTGGCGGGGTGTTGTGCGCTGTCCTGTCGGCTCCGTGGCTTTTGGGGCCGATGAGCATGAATTTTTTCCGGAACCTTGGCAAAGAGAGCGTTCTGATCGCCCCGTTTTTTTAATCGTTGGCCGGCTTGACCCCATCAAAGGCCATCGTGAATTCTTGCCTCTGTTTGCCAAGATCATTGCGGATTGGCCCGTCGGTGAACCCAAGCCAGTGCTGAAAATCGTAGGCCAACAAGCGAATCTTTCGGCCGAAGAGATTCTAAATACGGCTATGGCCTTAGGGTTGCGCATAGGATTGGATATCGAAGTTGTTTCAAGCCGAATTTCAAATATGAGAGAGATGATGAACCAAGCCCGATTGGGGGTAATTACCAGCCTAGGCAGCGAGGCCATTTGCCGGGTTGGAGCCGAATTTTTGCTTTGCGGAACACCTCTTCTTGTCTCAAGCGCTGGTGCTCTCTCTGAATTACTGTTTGATGGAGCGGGTCTTAACTACACTACAGAGGAGTACCAGACTCTGGTGCGGTTTTGCCTTGATCGTTGTCATGATTCGTTTGACGATCGAAGCCTTCGTGCCTCCCGTGCCAGGGCCCGCTTTTCTTTAACTTCGATGCAAACCAACCTTTTGGCGACTTTGAAATTAAATGGCCCCGCGTCCACGAACCCTCTATCGACCTGATTTAGCGACAGAATTTACCATCAGACAGCAAAAAACTAATTTCCTAAAGTTTTTCAGCCAAAAAGCCGAAAAGGTTCGGTAGTTGATTGCGTCAATTTTTTGCAATCCGGGAGTCAATATCAATACCTTTCGAAAGCGCTTTATGGACGATATCAAGCACTCCCTCAGTGGAGCGATGTTCTTCTTGATCTTGGGTTCGTTTGCATTGGGCTGCAGGCCTGTTCCACAGTCCCAGACTGCACCTCGTACCGCCAATGCCAAGGCCGCCAGTTCCAAACTCGCCACGGTCACCCTCCCACAGCTTCCTGCTAGTGGACTAGTCTTGGGTCAAATCTATCGTTTTTCGCCACAAAACATCCCCGAAGAGCAAGATCCGCACCTTTTCTATTCAAGCGATCCGATCAGCTTGGCGCCGGGAGATTGGATCGTCGAGGGCCTAAACTGTGATAAAGTCGTAAGCAGCGCACCCACGTTCAATTGCCCCGTTGGCTCAAAAACTCTCTATGCTACTGCGAACTGCAATCAAGC
>CAZOSN010000075.1:0-20524 GCA_964582405.1 uncultured Oligoflexales bacterium
CCAACACCAGCTTCGTTCTAAAAAAAATCTTCATCGTGACTCCTCAAAAATTTTGCAAGGGCTCTATAAAGAATAGGTTCCCGATATAGTTAGTAATGTTAGGTCGGCATAGGCAAAATTGACATTTGGCCTGGTACCGTTATAGCCGAATGTGCGGTCGCGCTTGCTCCATTCGATATCGAGCGAAAGTGCGTTCGTGGCTTGATAGCTAACTGCTAACGACGTGGCGTAGCGATCGTCGAGCTGTGAGCCATCGGAGAGGTATGTCGTGGAATTGCTGAATGATGCGGTCGCAGTGAAATCTGACATGCTGTACATGATGTACGGCACGAGAGAATAAGATTGCTCAGGATTGTACTCGCGACCGACGGAAGTGTCGTATTCATAGAAACTTTTATTTAAAATAAGAGTCGTCCCTAAAGTCAACCCCTTGGCCGTTCCTTTGGCGAACTCATAGGCATAACCTGGTTTGAGTATCAGTGAACCACGATAGCTTAGGTAATCTCGGTCGTCGGTCTTGGTTGGAAGGACATAGATCACACCCATTTTAATCGACTGTTCATCAGTCAACTGAACACCGAGTCCCGAAAAAGTCAGAGGCGTGTTGTCTAGGTTTGATTCGTTGTCCTCATACCCAATTTCGTCGCTATAACTCAGATCGATTTTTAATTTCGGATCTTTGAGAAACTTGGATTCGAGCTTCATCATCTGATACCCAAAGCCAGCCCCTACCGAATAGCTTCGGAAGTGATCCGCAGATTCTGGGTTGACCGGGGTTTCGCTTACGCTCGTTGTAACAGAAGCATCCCAAGCCTTGCCTTGTCTGGTGCTGCTTGGGTCTTGATTTACGAGATCTGCGGCTTGCGAGGTTCCTGCAAGGCCCAGCGCGAGCCAAAGCGCAATGCCATTGTGCTGCATAAGTTTCATAGTTTTTTGCTCGTGAAAGAGGCGTTTAACGTAGCTCTTAGGCCTCGAGGTCACCCAAAAGGGTTCATCTCTTGGCTTACCAGCCAACGCCATTAACTAACGGCTGTTTGCCAAAATTGCTAGGAAATTCTTAGGGGCCTATCATTTTAATGTTCTTGGGGATGGCCTGGAACGGTCATTTGGTCGGTCTGGTCCGAAAATAGCCATATAAAATCGGGCGATAATAAATGACTAAAAAGTTGACAGTCCAGTAGATAAATTAAAATCTATTTATAATTTTAGACATAAACTAACTTTTTCTTGTTCTTTTTTGGAGTTCCCAAGGGAGTTTTTCGTTGACCATGCGAAATTATCTCAGATACTCTTTTTGGTAAATCTTATTAAATTTTTCACCGTGTTAGGGGACTTGCCATGGATGCTCTCGATCATCGTGTGATCACCTTTGCCAATATCAAAGGCGGGGTCGGCAAAACCACAGCTGTCGTGAATATTGGCTATTTGCTGGCCCAAGAGTTTGGAAAACGGGTGCTTGTGATCGATGCCGATGACCAGGGTAACGCCACCAAAGCTCTCGGCGTACGCGAGCGTTTTGACCGCGATACAGAGACCCTTTGGCATGCGCTGAGCGAAAAGCTTCCTTATCGCAAGGTTATGGTTCAGAGTCCTTACCCAAATATGTGGGTGATCCCGGCGTCAAAAGAACTCAAGGGAGCCCAGTTGGCTTTTGGGCAGTCCGCACGTGGGATCAAGATGATGAAGAAGCTGTTAAAAGGGGTTGAGCGGGATTTTGACTTCGTTCTGATTGATACCAAGCCCCAAATCAATATCCTCCTGCAGGCTTCACTTGCGGCTTCAAACGGATTTATCGTCCCAAGTTTTCCCGAATCCGATAGCTATGATGGATTTGTCGATCTCATGGCTGAATGTGAAGAGATCTTTGAAGAAGAAAACCCCGACCTACACTGCTTGGGGGTTCTTTTCACCAACGTAAAAAAATCGCCAGCTCACGATGCCTACATTGATTTCATCAAGAAGCATCTTAAAAAAGCGCGCGTCCCAGTATTTAAGACTGTCGTGCGGCATTCCAATGCCATTGCAACAGGAAGTTTGCACAATTGTCCTGCGGTTTCGATGGCAACTGCACGCAATACTTTGGACGACTATGGATCTGTTGTTAAACAGCTTATCAAATTTGCGTCCGATTCTAAAACACCTGACAGGCCTGACCTTGGTACCTTGGGTCTTGGTGGAAAACAGTCGGTTACCCCGACAATCACAATTACGCCCGACAACGAACCAATTATTGTATTCTGATGGAGTCAGTAAAATGTCAAAAGAATCAAATACTAAAGCATTAAATCGTATGGTTCGCGGAGCGGCGCTTGATTCCTCTCGCAGTTCAAAGCGAAAACCGACGACCATTGCGCATGATGCCGTTGAAAAAATCGAAGGCCAACTGGCTAGCCATGGTCGCACGATCCAGGTAGTCCCAATCAACATCATCGACCTGGGCGAAAATATTCGTCTTGCCTATGATTCTGATGAACTCAAAAAGCTCGCGCAATCGATAAAGAGCGATGGGCTGATACAATTTCCAACACTTGGTCTCAAAAAGACCCCTACGGGGCCAAAGCTTGTCTGTCGCAATGGTCACCGTCGCATCCTCGCTGCCGAGCTCTTAGGCTGGGATAAAATCGAATGTGTGATCCTTCCTTTCGATTCGCACAAGCAAGAAATGTTTCATAGCCTTAATGCTAATATGCGTGAAACAATGTTCTACCTCGATATCGCGGAGGCCTATGACAAGGTTCACAAGTTGGGTGAATCCGACCAGGCCATCGCACTGCGCGTGGGTATGAATCAACGGACGATCCGTTGGTATCGGCGTTTGGTGGAAATGTCGCCCGCTTGCAAGAGTTTGATCCGCGCTAACCCTGAGTTATTCAATGCAACTTGGGCGATCCAATTGGCGCGCTTGGGGGATTTACCTTCGCCTAAGGTCCTGGAATCATGGATGAATAGGATGGTAAAGCTTGGCAAAACTTTTATTACGGAACCTAAAGAGGATTCTCCTGAGCCTAAAAGCAACAAGGAACGCTCCGAGGCGATCACCGGATTGCAAAAGCATTTTAAGGGCCGCGATGGTGCCGGGCAGATTAAGTGGGCCCATGACTTTCTGCATCAATTGACCCGTTGCGGCTACCTTTCACCTAGATTGGTCGCAAGAATCGAAGGGGAAATATTTGGCGCTAAAGCTGCCGCGGAGGGAAAGCCCTCCAAGCGTCAATGAGCAAATTCGGGAAAAAGATTTAAAATGCCGTTTCGGTTTGGTGAGCATACACCTCTTTCGGTAACCAGTGCCGTAACGAGCCGGCTCGGAGTGATATCAAATCCATAGTTAACCGCGGGCGCGCCAGGTGGGGTAATCTGGACTTCTCGGATAGCCCCGTCGAGTTCGCCATCAGCATGGGTAACCTCACGTGGGGTTCTCGTTTCGATTGGGATTTCGCGCAGGGCATCTTGAATTTTGGTATCGAAGGTCGAAGACGGTAGCGCCACATAGAATGGAATCCCATTATCCTTAGCAGCGAGCGCCTTAAGGTAGGTTCCAATTTTGTTTGCTACATCTCCATTTAGGGTTGTTCGGTCGGTCCCTACCAGAACGAGGTCCACGAGGCCCTGCTGCATTAGGTAACCCCCTGTATTATCGGTAATAACAGAGAATGGCACCCCCTGCTGACCTAATTCGAACGCGGTGAGCTTTGCACCTTGATTGCGCGGTCTTGTTTCGTCAACCCAGACGTGGATCGGAATGTTCTTCTGGTGAGCTAGATAGATAGGGGCGGTAGCGGTTCCCCAATCCAAGCAGGCAAGCCAGCCTGGGTTGCAGTGCATAAGGATATTCACGGTGTCCTTTTTTTGTTGGAACACCGACTCAATAAGGGGCAGCCCATGCTGGCCGATCCTATGGCAGGCATCGATGTCTTCGCTAACTATTTTGTGGGCCTCAACCCAAGCCGCATTCAGTTTTTCGTCCAAGTCCCTTATGGTGGCAGTTGCTCGAATCATGCGATCGATGGCCCAGTTGAGGTTGATGGCTGTTGGTCTTGTGTGCCTCAACCTGATTTCGCGCTTTTTTAACGCGTGATCAAAATCATCGCTGACCATGGCCTCGCCTATCGCGAAGCAATATCCGAATGCTGCTGCCGCCCCAATCAGTGGCGCCCCTCTAAGGTGCATCTCTTCGATGGCAACAGCCACTGCTTCGGAATCATGAAGTCGTTCCCAGACAATCCGGTGTGGAAGTTGGCGTTGGTCAAGAATCTCTATATAATTCTTATTGGAATCCATCACGATCGATGTTGTGTGCTTGTTCTCTAATATCATAAAAATATTACCATTTTTAGTTAGTTGATGACGCTATCATTTCTTTGATCTTTGGTGTTAGACCGCCCATGATGCTGTACCCACAATCAACATGCAAGATTTCGCCCGTTACTCCAGAAGCCATGGGGCTCATTAGATATGCTGCAGATTGAGCCACGTCTTCTGCTGACGTATTGCGCGCAAGTGGTGTCATGGCTTCATTGATTTTAAGCATTTCTTTGAAATCACCGATCGCCGACGATGCTAAAGTCCGGATCGGTCCAGCGCTTATGCCATTCACTCGTACCTGGCGAGATCCTAGGTCAAAGGCTAAGTAGCGGATCGTATGATCGAGGGCTGCCTTGCAAACGCCCATAAGATTGTATCCAGGGATTACTTTTTCACCGCCGTAGTAAGTCATGGATACAAACCCTGATCCGGGATTGGCGAGTGCAGCGGCGTGCTGGGCTATTTTTGTGAGGCTATAGACCGATAGATTCATCGCCTCGAGAAACCCGGCACGGCTTACTTCTATAGTCGGTTTACGCAATTCCTCGACCGAAGCAAATGCTATGGAATGAACTAGAAAATCAATGCGGCCAAATTTAGCGGCAACTTTGTCGAAGAATGTGGCAATATCAGCATCGCTCGCGACATTGCATGGCTCAAGCAGCGCGATATCAACCTCACTTAAGGCCTGCTGGACTCGCTTTTCCATTCTGCCGCTTTCGTCGGGCAAATAACTGAAGCCTAGCGTTGCGCCTTGATCGTGGAGACATTTTGCGACGGCAGTAGCGATGGATTTACCGTTGGCAACTCCCATAATGATGCCTTTTTTTCCAGAAAACAAACTCATAACCCTCCACAATTATCGCTGGTAGTTTGAATAGCAGGTATAGACAGAATTATAGCGAACGGTCTACAGTTTTATTCAGGTTGCATTCGGCTATAATTGAGGACGATTCTCGTGTATAGCTTTCATTTGTTGTGGGTAAGACGTTGTTTGCATCCGGATGGAGGAACCTAGGTGGCGAAAATTGTCATTGACCCCGCGATCGTCCTTGATATGCGGATGTGGGCAGCGGTTTTCTTCGGATTGGCGATATGCCATACATTTGCAGTGAAGAAGCTCCTGCATCTGGCTCATCGTTTCCCGGAAGGTTCCATCGGCGAAAATATTTTGCACTTTTTGGCGGAGGTCGAGGTTGTCTTCGGCCTCTGGGCAGCGATGCTGATCACAGTTTGGTCGGCGAGGCATGACACCCGTTCAGCCGTGGCATACCTAGAAAGCGTTGATTTTACCGAACCGGTATTCGTGTTTGTGATCATGGCGATGGCGGCTACCCGACCGGTGTTGGATCTTGCGC
The DNA here is from genome assembly GCA_964582405.1 of uncultured Oligoflexales bacterium. Taxonomy (GTDB): domain Bacteria; phylum Bdellovibrionota_B; class Oligoflexia; order Oligoflexales; family Oligoflexaceae; genus CAZOSN01. The sequence continues at coordinate 5,661 of CAZOSN010000075.1, forward strand.
GCTGGCTTATGTCAAGATTTGCAGCATTGTTCCCCTGGCGGCCGGCCCTGGCAAATTATGTTGCAATTCTTACGCTAGGGCCACTGCTGGGCTCATTTATAACGGAGCCCGCGGCGATGACCGTAACAGCCCTATTGCTGCGCGAGACCTTTTGCAAGGAGGGGGGCAATCCCAAGTTCATGTATGCCACGTTGGGGCTGCTTTTTGTCAATGTGTCGATCGGAGGAACATTAACTCATTTTGCTGCTCCTCCCGTCCTAATGGTTGCGGGGCCATGGGATTGGTCGACACCGTTCATGGTGGCGACGTTCGGATGGCGCGCGGCGCTTGCTATTTCGGTGGGGACGCTCGCGACTGCTGCTATTTTCAGACGAGACATAGCGCAGGCTGCACCCAGACAGCAAACCTTGACCTCACCCCTTTGGCTTTCGCTGTCTCACGTGGCTTTTCTTGCGCTTGTGATCCTTCACAGCCACCATATGGCATTTTTCATCCCAGTCTTTCTATTTTTCTTAGGGTGGACGACTGTCACCAAAGAGTATCAGGATGAAGTTAGGATGCGAGAGAGTCTTCTGGTCGGATTTTTCCTTGGTGGTCTTGTCACGCTGGGAAAGCTGCAGGACTTTTGGCTTCAACCACTCGTCGCAAATCTTGGCGATACCGAGCTTTTTTGGGGCGCTATGGGTCTAACCGCGGTGACGGATAATGCCGCTCTGACCTATTTGGGGACGCTGGTGCCAAATCTATCCGAGTCTGCGAAATATGCATTGGTTGCCGGTGCCGTGGGTGGTGGGGGTCTGACAGTCATAGCCAACGCACCGAATCCTGCTGGTTATGGAATTCTGGGGTCGGCCTTTGGCGATGAGGGGATTAGTCCCCTTGGGTTGTTTTTGGGGGCGCTTCCTTATACGCTGTTGGCCGCTGTTTCCTTTTGGTTGTAGCGGGCAGCGGCTACCGAACTATTCGTTTGCGTTCATGCCAGCTATATTCTTGCAGCGGTAAGTGATTACCCAATGGGGTTTGGGCCCCCCGCCTTTGCCGATATCAATTCCAATTCCAATTTCCGCAGATGGCTCGCCTTCAGCTACGATGTCGTAGTCGTAGCGGCAGTGTTCGCGAATATATTCCAATCCAGCGCTGCGCGATGGGCGAATGACAAGTGCAGCACCTTCGCGCTGAGGAAGGTCCTTAGAGTTGTTCGGCTCGACCCTTGACAAGGCCACCGGTCCTTCGTTGTCTGCAGGCGATGCCACCTCAGAAGTGCTTACGCATCCGACGAAGGTGGGCAGGGCCGCGAGTTGTAATATGAAAAACCATTTTGCCATATCTGTCATCTCCTAGCGTCAATGAATCCAAAACAGAAGCTTCACTTTTTTCATGCCGTTCATAGACCTGATGTGGGCGAATTATTTGCGAGAAAAAATCCATGCGATACTGAAGCAAGAATAGAGCCACTCATAGGGATTTCATTTGTGTCATTATTTCAGATGGTTACATATCAGTCGTCAGACGCTGCGGGATTTCGTACAGGTTGGGTGTGAATTTTTCTTCATGGGCGTCTGATCTGACGAATAATTTCGTTTAACTGACTACAGTCCAGTCCTTCATAGGAAAGATTTACGCCCCCGTGGATTGCACTAGCGAAAAACCCTCACACTCGACTGATACGACCAGTTCTTAGATCCAAGAAATGGCACGTTGCAGTCGAGGTTGAGCTCCCAAAATCTGGCCTTAAGCTCGGGATTTTCGACTGAACAGTAGGGAACCAATAAATCGGAATGATTAATCAGGACAGTCACTTGGCAGCCGACGCCAGTTTGGTCTGGATGGGGGCAATCGATGACCGAATCGCCTGAAGCGATCGCCTCAAGGAGCCGCCACCGTTTGCCCTCGATCGAGGCAAGTCTGGTCACACCAACAGAGAAAAGGTAAGACTGCAGCCAAAACAATCCGTAGAGCAAGATTTTCGCCATCAAAACAGACCGTGCGGTAGTTCGTCAAATGAGACGCCGAGTTTTTCTTCGATCGCTTCAGTCTTGGCCATGACTATTTTATTGACGTACGCTAGGGCAGCGATGGTTAATATCCCTGTAAACGCGCTGATGAGAATATACTCAAGCGCGATGCTGCCTTTTTCATCACAGGTAATTGGTTTGGAAAATGACTTTTTAAGCGATCTCAGGAGCAATTTAAGTGACTTCATGGGTAACCCTTTCTGGTTAATTTGTTTCTAGGCGGCGTCAGGGTATTCATTTTAAGAAAAGAATGGAAGTGACATGAATCTTGTCAGAAGCTGACAATTTAGGAGATTTCTGGGAAAAAAGGGCTATGTTTGAGAAATTTTCAAGGGGCAGCGAAAATGTGCCGATTTAGGCTTTCTCAAATCAGTTAGAATAAAAGATGAATTACTTTGCTGCCTTTGATCCCAGAGGAGACTATATGCAGAACGTGACCTTCGAGGAAGCAACAAAACTCACCTCGAATTTACGCACGAGAATCCAGGATGCGATTTTTGGTCAAGAAGATCTCGTGATCGAAAGTCTATGCTGCCTTTTGGCGGGAGGCCATATTCTGATGACGGGTGCGCCAGGTCTAGCGAAGACTACGCTTGTCAGGGTTATTGCTGCGAACCTCGGGTTAGAGTTTAATCGGGTGCAGTTCACTCCCGATTTGTTGCCGACCGATATTATTGGTTCGGAAATTCTTAATATTGAACCGGGAACCGGTCGGCGTTCATTTGAATTTGCCAAGGGTCCGATCTTTACCAACCTTCTTCTGGCGGATGAAATTAACCGGGCGTCACCGCGAACGCAGTCTGCCCTGCTCGAAGGAATGCAGGAACGGACGTGCACGGTGGCGGGTATGATGCATAAACTACCTTATCCCTTTATGGTTTTTGCGACGCAGAACCCGTTTGAATCTGAAGGGACTTTTCCGCTTCCCGAGGCCCAGCTTGACCGCTTTCTCGTGCATTCGTTGGTCGATTATCCGTCGGCTGAGGCCGAGCAGCAGATTCTTCGTGCTCATTCGCAAAGTAGCCTCGTGGGTGAGAGGTCAGGAGGCATCTCTGCCTCTGAGGAACTGTCTCCTTCGCAGCTGGTCGGTCTCATAGAAAAAGCAAAAGACATTCGGATTGATGACGAACTTCAGAAGGTTGTTGCGGCCCTGGTGCGCTCGTCGAGACCGGGTGACGAATCATGTCCGGCTGATCTTAAGGAGGTGATTTGGTACGGCGCTGGTCCTCGGGCAGGGATCAGTCTTATCTCCCTAAGTCGAGCCTATGCGCTGTTGAATGGGGAAGAGGCCGTTCGATGGGCTCATCTCAGAAGGATGGCAGTGCCAGCCTTGAGACACAGGATTCGACTTACGGCTCAAGCTGGGCGTGATCGTGCCAATGAAGACCAGGTCGTAAACGAACTTTTGCATAGGCTAGAGAATAAGCATAAATTTTTAGCGAAGGGCATTGCCTGATCCAATGGATAAAGATAACAAAATTGACGAGTCGACTCTTAAGGACTTAGAGCCATCCCAATACTGGGAAATGCGATTTAGCGACTTTCGAAACAACCTGCGTAATCATGGTAGTTTTCGACTCAAGCTCCGCAGGCCGTCACGCTCCCCGGCGTTCAGTCGTCCCTACATTCCAGGCGATCCTCTCAATATGATCGACTGGAAAGTCTTTGCGCGAACCGACCAGTTGCTCGTTCGCGAGGAAAACGACGAATCGTCGGCAAGGATTCTTGTCTGCTTGGACTATGGCGATACTATGTGCTGGCCGCCTCCTGATTTGAATGCTTCTAAGATTTCAAAAGTAGAGCTGGCTTTGCGAGTTGGACTTAATCTGGCATTTATTCATTACCGAATGGCAGATTTGGTCAAGGTGGTGCTGTGGAGCGGTGAGAAGTCTGAGCCGGATCGCGTGCTACCCATGAGATCTGCAACCGATGCTGTTGCAATTTATCATAGGTTGAACAAAGCTGGCATCACTAAAGCCTCATTGATGGCTGAATCCGATTCCTATGTCTGGCGTGAGAGGAAATTCGACCGGGTATACTGGATCTCCGATGCATTGGGGACCTCAAGATTAGCCTGGTTGCAGAAGCAGGCATGCTTTGTACACATGCTGCACTCTATGTCGTCACTAGAAATTGATGTGTCCTGGTTGGACAACAGTTTGTGCTATTTTGATCAGTCCGAAGTTCGCCGCGAGTACCTCGGACGAGTTCTTAGGGATCATGATGGTTATAAGACTGCCGTGGAGCGGTGGCGCACAAATCTAAGTTCGTCTCTTTTGAGTAGCGGAAATTATTATCAATTAATTACCGATGTTACGTCGATTCATCGGTATCAAGAAGAGTTAGTCGAGGCTCTCCGATGAATATGGGGTTCGAACCTGGGCTATACAGTGGGATCGCAGCCATTGCTGGGCTACTTGGTCTGTTGATTTGGTTTATCATAAGGAAGCGCCGTCAACGGGTATGGCTTCCCATTTTGCGGGTGGTAGATCTCGAAAATCGACTGTTGCCTAAGATGACGATTACGGTCCCACCTTGGGTGGCTTTCCTTTGTTTTGTGATATGCACCCTAGCTTTTCTCTTTTTTGCTACCGAGCCGAGACAAAAGATATTCAAACCGTTTGAACCAAATCAGACTCACCTTCATGTCTACTTCGATATGAGTCCATCGATGGCACTGCACGAGTCGATCGACCAATATGCACAGCGCGCAGCAAATTTACTGGCAAGCTTTGATGGTTTTGGCAGGGTTACTTATTCGACAAGCCATGGCAAAGAAATCATCGACCGGGGCGAGCCCGAACAATTGGTGCGTCGGCTTACAGAACTCAATTTTCATCGCGAAGGGCTTAAAATTGGTGATAGCCTCAAGGGGCACCTTGAGCTGCTTGGCGATGTGAATTTACTGGTGATTTTTTCTGATGGCAATCCTTATAGTTGGGATGGCTTCAATTGGAGTTATCTCGAAGATGATATGGAAATTCGGTTGGTGCGCGGCCCTGAGTCCGGTGGTACCAATGTTTTTATAGATGATGTAAAGCCCACTTCAAAACCTGGTGATGATCTTGTGGAATGGGATGTTTCTCTGTCGAGGAGTGGAAGAGTCATTCCAACATCTGGGAGCATGCGCGTAACTTATCAAGACAAAGAGATTTATGAGGGTACCTGGAGCATTCCCGAGGAGCGCGAATCGATCGAACTTCGGGTGCGGTGGCCAGCGGATGCTATTAAGGTCGGTCAGACTGAGGCTGAGCGGGACATTCCTCTGGTCTGGCAAATTCAAAGTGACGCCGACGAAACCAACCTGCTTGATAACGAATTTAGGACTTATCCTCTAGGTGCTAAACGCAATATTCTTGTGGTGGGCGATCATGGTGGCGAAAGGTTTCTCGAGGACCCCGTCCACCATTTGCGAATAGCACTCCAGGTTATTGGCTTCAATGTTCAGAGGCTCGACCGATTTGCTAAGAATCAGCTCAAGCAAGCGACCGAGTATCCTGTTTGGGTCGTGCTTGCTGGCGAGGATCGCGATCTCGATAGCCAATGTCCCGCGGTTTCATTGGAGCCAACCCGGGAAGGCAAAATTGTAAAAGAACCGCTCAAATGGCTTGCTCCATTTGGGGTGACAGCGAATTGGCGAAACATGTGCCGCTGCTTTGCGCGCTTTTCTGGTTTGGAAAGAAACGGAACCGAACCAGAATACTGCAAAGATGTGCAGACGCGGGATCAGTTTGTGGGTGTTTTAAAATCTGTTGGCGCAAAACCAGTTGGGGGTGAGCTTTCAAAGGAGTTATCGACTCTAGCCTGGCATATGAAGGATGACAAAAGTCGATTAGAGGTTCTGACGTTTACAGTGCCTTTGAGGCCGGACCTTGGGGTGGGTATTTCCTACGCAAGTTTGCCACTTATGATCAAATCGCTTGTTAATTGGCAAAAGTTGGCGGTGAGATATGAGCTGCAGGATTCGGCCTGGCCTCGGGTGAAGTCAATAGCCGATTTGGTTTATAGCACCAAAGATGATGACATTAAAATCGGATCGAGAATCTCCAATATTCCAGCCGGCGAGAGTATGACCACGCAACTTGCCGCTCGATTGTTGCCTGCAGTCTGGAATCCAAAGGTAACAGACCACAGGAATCCCATTGGCACGAAGAAAGATCAGGAAGATCCGATGCCGATTTTGAAAATGCTAGCAATTATTATGATCGCGGCTTGTGCAGGCGAAGCCATGTATTTGGTACTGCGTTTTGTCGTAAATTTGGCCTGGAGGCATAGGCGGATCGTTGGCTTTGGTTTGATGGTATTGCTATGGCGAGAATCCGACGCTCGCGCAGAGATTGAACTGAATCTTTTGGGATTTACGAACGAACCGTTGGCCGTAAAAATGCTTGCTCGCGATGTGGCTGTTCGCACGAGCATCGAACTAGATCCCATGGCGAGTTCATCGATGAATTTTTCAGATGCTGAACTGGCTGAACCGTGGATGTGGGTAAACGGCGCCGATCGTGTAAGCGCCAGTGGCGTCCTGTTTCCCGAAATTGTACGTTGGATAAAAAGAGGAGGCTTTCTTGTCGTTGAAAATATCATTGATCACAGTCAGTTAGTTGCATTGACCAGCACTAATGAATTTCCCGTGAAACCATCCGAGGGTTGGGGGGAAATACCGCCAGATCATGAATTGATGAGGAGCTTTCATTTGCTCGATAGCTTGCCCGGTTGTCGTAGCGTTTTATGGCAAGGTTTTAGATTTGATGGACGACTTGCTATTTTGGCCATTCCTGGTGGTTTTATCAGGCAACTCACGGATCAAAAAACTTTGACCGGGTGCGATCTAAAACTCAGCAACGAAAAAATGATGAGGACATTTGTTAATATTTTGATGGTCGCCTTGGCTACCGATTACAAAAAAGATCAGATTCATCTGCCCGAAATCTTGAAGCGCTTGAGGTAGAGTTGGAAGGACTTGTTTTAGCTACAGTGCTCACGGCCGTTGGCGTATGGTTTGCCTGGGTGATTTCCTACGGCGTTAAGCGGGGGTCTTTTGCCACGCTTCTCCGAGGGTTATGGATTTTGCCTTTTGCTCTGGCTTTTTTTCCAGAAACTCGGTTTGAGAACCTACCCAGAACCATTGCGCTCAAACCAATACACGTCCTCATTGATGATTCTCAAAGTGTCGTCAAAGATCCTGTATCGAAAGAATCCATGGAACGCTACCTAAACGAATTGAGAGATGAATGCATCAGGTTGGGCTGTGCGCTGAAGGAAGCAAAATTGAGCGAGCTGAGTTCTGAAACTAAAGATGGCTACACACCGCTCAGCAAGGTACTCGAATCATGGTTTTATAGCACAGCTGGAGAACCTTGGGTTGTGATCAGTGACGGCGGTGATTATAGGCCGGCACAGGCCTGGAGTTCAAAATTTAAGGGATTCGGAAGAGACATTACGGGCAAAGAACGGGGGCTAGTTATCGGTCTGATCAAGGAAGATCAAGGTAACCTTTGGCTGGAGGGCGACGAAACACCACTATTTTCGTTTGCAGATCGTCCGCTTGAAGTTGGATTGACAATAAAGCGGACGCGAGATCCTCTTGCCAAGGAAACGGTTCAGATTCAGGTTTCGAGTGAAGACAGTGTGCTCGCGACGCATAATGCGACGTTTTCAGAAGGAGAAACAGTTCTTAATCTATCGGTTCCTCTTAGTTCACTGCCGAAGGGCCAACATTTATTGACCATCAAGGCCCTTCCTTCGGCTGAAGAATCGGCGTTGTGGGACAATGTTATTCATCAGTCTGTCGAGGTTTTACCAAACACAATTGGCATTTTGCATCTTTTGGGAGCACCAACTTGGGACGGAAGGTTTCTACGTCGGTATCTTAAGGCAGAACCCAAATTTGACCTTATTAGTTTTTTCATCTTGCGTGATCCAGGCGACATGCAACTTACCAATGAGCGCGAACTGAGTCTGATTCCTTTTCCAGTTGAACGACTGTTTAATGAAGAATTGCCCAATTTCCATGTCGTTATCCTCCAAAACTTTGCGCTATACCAGTTCCTTGAATCGACCTATCAGAAAAACCTCGTAGAATTTGTCAAAAACGGAGGAGGGCTTCTTTTTCTAGGAGGCCCCCGAGCGCTGCAGCCAGGGGATGCCAATAATTCTTCGCTATCGTCAATCTTGCCTTTCACCACGGCGAGCGCTAGCGGTGGCGAATTTGCCGGTGGCTTTCTTGGGCGCTTAGGGGAACAAGACAGATCTGGGCCATTTTATGATGCGGAGAGCCGATTCCGTATTGCTCTCGCCGAGCCGACCAAGGAGCAAAAAGATCTGGCCAATATTTTTGACGATTTTGCGAAAATGATCCCGCAACTCAGCTCGTTGGACAACCTTAAAGGCTTACATCATGTTGAAAACGTCAAATTTAAAGGTAGCGATCACACACCGCTTTTGACGGCCGTGACTCCCTCAGGGGATAAAGTACCGCTCGCCGTGGCTTCTTATCCCGGCAAAGGTAGGGCGCTCTGGGTATTTTCAGACTCACTTTACAGGATGGGGTTAAATCCAGGCGATGAAAACTCTCGGGATCTTTATCAGAATTTTATGGCCACGAGCCTCAATTGGCTGCTCAGGCAGGAACTAAAAAAGCCTCTTACGATCCGCCATGTGGCTATCGATAACTCGAAGGGTGTGAATTTAATCTGGAGCTTGAATTTCTTAGGTACCGCTGGGAAGTATCTTCGCAAGGAGGGCGATTGGCAAGTCCGCGTTTGTGGTCAGCTAGTTGCACCTGATGCATATCAGATTGAGAAAACAGGCTTTGAAAATTGGGAGATGAGTGGCAGCTTATCTACCAACTTGGTTGGCGGTGCGAAATGTGATGTGGAAATTCAGGGCGAACACCCTGCCTTTGGATCGGTTAAAGCCAGGGCATCGGCCATAGCGCCGGAGGTTTTGAAGGACTCCGAAGTTCTTGGGTCTCCGCAGAAACTCGCAAAATTGGTGCAGCTTACTGGCGCGCGTTTTGTCACGCAAAAGGATAAGTCTGATGCGCTCGCGGACTATCTGGATCTGGTTACGGGACGCTATGGAGTCTCTTATCCGTCCCGGTTTAGAACGGTCCAGGATCATTTTTGGGTGTTGAATAAATGGTGGTTTTATCTTCTTCTCTTAGGATTGCCGCTAGAGGTTGTGGTACGGCGGTGGCCGCAACTTACCTCCTCCAAGAAAATCGAGTCAGATAAGCCGTCATCAGCTGGCGTGGAGTGAATGGGGATGGTTTTTGATTGCAATGGGCACAGAGGCCGCTATGCTCTTGGAAATCCGCGGGTGGGTTAAGTTTGAACGCAGAAAAAGGTGCAATCATGCCGATCGAAGAGAAAAAGGTTCGAAAGTTTATCAATAAAAAGATTCAGCAACTAAATAATATTATTGCGGATTTGGATGGTTTTGCGACTGAGATCGGGACTGGTTTTTATCGAGTTAGCATATTCGGGTCGGCGAGGATCAAACCTAATACGGCGGAGTATCAGCAGGTGTATGATCTAGCGTTCCAATTAGCCAAACATGGCGCTGATATAGTGACCGGAGGAGGGCCCGGTCTCATGGAGGCCGCCAACCGCGGTGCAAAAGAGGGAAGTTCGGATTCGCGGTCCTTTGGTCTTGCCATCGATTTGCCATTTGAAGCCGACTCCAATTCACACCTTGATGTGAAGTATCATCACCAAAAATTTTCATCTCGCCTGGATGAATTTATGAGAATAAGCCATGCGGTGGTGGTAACCCCAGGTGGGATAGGAACAACCTTGGAATTATTCTACACTTGGCAACTGCTTCAGGTGAAGCATATCAAAGATCGACCCATCATCCTATTGGGATCGATGTGGAAGGGGTTGATTCGTTGGCTCGAAGAGGGCCCCCTTAAGGAAAATTTGCTCGATAAAGAGGACATGGGCAAGCTCCTTTTTGTCGAATCGGTGGCCGATGCGATCAAGATCCTCGAGCCACATATTAAGGAGTTTCAGAAAGCGAACCGGCTAAAGCTTCCCTGAATTTCATCTGGTGGGTGGGCATGCGTCAGAGTTTGTTGATCATATTGGCGATGATTTTGGGCAGCTGTCTGCCAAAGGGCAAAATCGGTGAACAACCGGTTGCGCGAACCTCGCAAGAAACTTCGCTCAAGCTCTCCCAGAGTGGCCCTCAGGCATCACAGCGAGGTCTGCCGGATTTTTGCAATCTGATTACAAAGAGTCGACAATTCTCTTGCCTTGAGTGTCAATTTGAAGGAGTAAAAAGTCTGCGCTGCTTTGATACCTTTGAGCCGGTCGAGGTCGCAAAAGTTTGCCGATATACGAAGCAGAGTCTCCAGTGTCTTATCAACCGAGGGCCTCAGCTGGTATCGATCCAGTTTGGAAAAACATCTGAAGAGGAATTCAATAAAGAATTTTCGGTTCTGCTTGAAACGATGATTACCGTGGTCAGCGCTGATGAAAAATTGGCGGACCTCGGTAAAAAAAGTCTTTTAGATTTTTTGAACTTCGTAGACACCTATCATGAAAATTTTTTTCAAGATGGTGAGTGGTTGAGCCAATTCAGCGCTTTAGTGGACAGAGTATGTCGCGATACAGGTTGTTCAGTTTTCGAAGCCGACCAGCTTTTTCGAGTAAAACTTGCCAACCTCAGAACGCAACGATCTTCGGGTACGCTTGACGTTTCACATGGACTTGATCTTGTCCAAAGTATGACCAAGCTCCTTACCAGAGATCAGGGCGCAATCCAATTGGTCGAGTCGATCAATGTCGATGGGTTGGTTGCGCACTGAGGAGCGTTGCTTTCTGGATGCACGAATTTCCTAGACGCCATTCAGCATGGTTTGTATATCCATCATGTTTGCCTCTTCCGGAGAAGGTGCGATCATTTCACTCACAGCGGCGCTCTGCGTTTCGGCCGCTGGCTGAGACGAAATCTCAACGTGGTAAGCGGGTTCTGCAAGCTTGCCCACTGCTTGTTCTACCTTATTTACTACCTCGCTTGCCTTAGGCATTGATGGAAGTAAACTGTCGACGGAAAGATTTTTGATACCTGGAATTCCCATAATAGATTCTCCTTTGTTATTAAGCTAGTGCCTCGTCGGCACCTAGTTCATTGATTTTCATATCCCATATAGCCTGGTCTTTTGGAGTCATTTGAATAATTCGAACACCATATTTACGGCAGTCGGAATCATCCATCGCAATGCGCACAATTTTGCCGAGACAAGTCAGTGGGCTTTCAAACATGTGACTTTCTGAGTCTATTGTCATTTGGATAATGGTCTTCTCTTGAAAGGGTGCACGGTGCTTGGAATGCCAAGCCAGTAGCAGGCCTGACCGGGAGATATTCTCGGAAAGAAGCGCAAAGGTGACATTTCCACCTATGGTGCAGCTTTTGACAAACATCGGAAATCCCAAAGTAGTCCGGGCACTTCTCAGCCGGTTTTTTGTGTGCTGGTTCACAATCGATCCTCCATGTCCATAGCGGACTCTAAGGAGGGCATCGGATTTTGTGGGCTGGAGATTAGTTTTTTTTAGGCGAGGCGCAGAATTTTATTAGAAATATTATTAATATTAGATAGTTAATCGCTGGCGCGAAACTCCGTTTCGTGCCAGCGACGTGTCCCGATCGAACGAAGTGAGGAGGGATCTCCCTCGGCAACATACTGAAATTACTTGCATGACTGGACCAGATCCTTCGTCGTTGCACTCCTCAGGACATGTTCTTGGCGCGAAAGCGCCAAGAACATGTCCTGAGCATTGGTTCGACTTTACCAAAATTGTTGCATACTTTATTTGCATGATTGGTTCGCGGGGTGTTTCTTATCGACGAGATGAAAGTGTTTGAGGGCGATTTGCAGGCTTCGAAATTTATCAAAAATTGGGTTATCGCTGCAGCGGTGGGTTGCAGTGTTTTTATTCTTACCCCAGATGGACCTAGAAATTTTTTGGGGAAACCGGCGACTGAAGTTTACCTTGGTCAGACTAAGAATCTAATCGAGAGATTTGAAAAAGCCTATAAACGTGTGCCGCGTTCCTTGTCTGAACTGCGATGTTTTGGGTATATGATGGGTAGAACTTATACTCCCTATGACGGATTTGGAACAAGGGTTTTCTATAAGGCATTGAGTGACGACTACTATGTGGTGCAGTCGCTGGGCAATCCTTCCTTCCGGGGGTTAAGTTCCGTGCGTCTGCCTCCTTTTTCTCAACCTGTACTTGGACAGAATGAGATCCGACCCGTGCTTCGGTCATATCCCGCAATTTTATTGGAAGGTGCCCGCTATCATTCTGGGAGTTATCTGGCCCGCGTGGTCCGTGACCCCCGATTCGGAAAAAAAACACTATTAGTCCATAGGATCGATGATCCGGGGCGGTTTTGGCTAAGCCCACATCCGAATGTCGAAGAATTTTTTTGGCTTTCTAGCAGTAAATTGATCTACACGGCTGCGGGGGATTTAGGCTACGAAGATGGAATATTTCTTTGGGATCTCAAAGACCAATCGACGATCAATTTGCTAAAGAGTTCCAGGCTTGGTGCGGCGTGGTTTGGTTCGGCCGAACCTCGTTACCTGCTTTCGCTCGCATCGGTATTTAATAACACCGTGTATGCTTATGTGGCTAAACATAAGGACGCCCGTTTATCCTTGTCCGAATTTTTATCGTCAGAGTACTTGTATGAACTCCGCTTTGATCAGAATTGGGAGTTTCAGGCTGTCCTCCGGTTTAAGGGGGTGACGGGTAGCGCCCTGGTAGAGTTTGCTAGGAATCACCCGGGAGTCATGGAGCCTGGCCTTAGGAATATTATCCAGACCGATTGGGCTGCATTACCTTTTTATGGTGAACCCGGCCAGGTTATTGATACCTGGCAGGCCTTTGCCTTGCGCTATTCGAAAAGTCCATTGTTTCCATATTCACTGCTCTGGTTAAAATCGCTCTACCGTGATGCTGCCTTGGTTTTGAAAATGGCCGAACCCGAAACCGCAAAGAAATTGGACGAGCTTGGCAGCGAAGTTGCGATCGCAAGCTCTGGGCTAGGCGCTTCGCCGGCCTATATCCAGATGCTCGCAGATGATAGCCGCCATATCTTTCAAAATAAGCACCGGCCTCAATTGATGTTGACTGATTTCAAAGAGCGTTAGCTTGGATGTAAAGGCAAATATCCCTTTGAAAAAATAGGTGAATCGGCTAGAACAAGCAGTCTTGTGCCAATCAAAAAAGGAGTTGGGGATGGCGCTTCCGCAACATATTTATGCGGTTATTCTCGCTGGTGGCAGCGGAACTAGGTTTTGGCCTAAGAGTCGTCAGCGTTTCCCAAAACAATTATGTCAAATTGGCGATTCTGACTGCTCCATGCTTGCCATGACGCTGAAGCGACTTGATGGCTTTATTCCTCCTGAACGGCGCATTGTAGTTACCCATGTGAAGCAAATTGAGCAAACCCGAACCGACGTTGGTGATCTTTGTAGGACATTTCTCGCAGAGCCGATAGCGCAAAACACAGCGCCTGCATTGGCGATGGCTGCGATCGAAATCTCAAAAATGAATAAGATTGATGTCGAACCGGTTATGATCTCTCTTCATGCCGATGCGATTATAAGCGACACGCCCGCCTTTTTGCAGTCATTGAGCGATGCTGTTCGCGTGGCTGAAGCGGGTTATTTGACCCTGCTAGGTATCAAACCTACCTACCCAGAGACAGGCTATGGATACATCGAAATAGGTGCAAAGTTAAGCACTCCAGGATTTCGAGTTGTGAGCTTTAAGGAAAAGCCCAGTCTGGAATTGGCAAAGAAGTACTTTCAGGATGAGCGACTTTTTTGGAACTCGGGAATTTTTGTGTGGAAGACAAGTGTCCTTTTAAACGAACTTGCAGCGCATGAACCGGCAATCCCGGACCTATTGAATGGCGTCGTGCGGCAGTATCGGTCTTTTAACGAGGTTCCAGAAAGTGCCCTTTCAGAAACCTATCATCAGGTCCCTAAAATCGCGATAGACAACGCGATTCTCGAAGTGAGTTCCGAAGTCGCTATGGTTGCGACGCGATTTGGTTGGCAAGATGTGGGAAGTTGGGATGCGCTGTCGCAGACTTTTCCTACTGATAAGGATGGTAATCTTGTCTATGGTGATGCAATTGCGCTAGAAACGAAAAATACGACGATAGACACAGACGGACCGCTGGTAGCGACGTTGGGTCTCTCGGACATGGTCGTGGTCGCTGCTAAGGGTGCGGTCCTAGTTTGTCCTAAATCTCGTAGTCAAGAGGTCAAGAAAATAGTGGAAGAGCTTGAGCGCAGAGGGCGTAAGGAGTTTCTATAGCGCAGTGCGGTCATGGTTTCTGATGGAACCTAGTGTGGTGAATCTTGTATCCATAAACAGCATCGAGACCAGTGCTGAAGTAGATGTTATTGCCATACAGAATTGGCCGGTCAGCGAGGGTCCCATCTAGATTGTCAGTCCATTCTAACTTGCCGGTTTTCGCATTGATTGCAGAGATGACTCCATTGCTCCCAGTAGTCAGAAGAATCGTTTCGCTCGAGACGAGCGAAACGATCGCTTGGCCAGTTTCGAGTTTCCAAAGCTGCAAACCATTTTGTGCATTAAAAGCATAGAGTTCGCCATTTGTGCAACCAACATAGTAGGTGCCTTCGCGGAAAACGGTGCTCGCAATACTAGGTAGCTGCTGCTGCCATTTGGTAATTAAACTTGGAGTGTCGAATGAAATTCGGCCGAAGCTACCATCATATTTGGCAAAGAGCACTTGCCCCTCCTGAGGTTCACTTAAATCTTCTTCTTTGACGATGGAATCCTCGCGATAAATCAA
>CAZOSN010000076.1:0-20486 GCA_964582405.1 uncultured Oligoflexales bacterium
GGCATGATTGCACCCCGACTCTCGTCGCTTCTTGGCAGAGATATAGCGCCTATTATCAAAACGTGCAGGCCAATGTGGATCGCCATGGAGCGTGGAGCCCCACCCCGAATAGTCGCGGTGGGAGTCGTGGCGTAAACCACTATGATTTCTTTTTGCCGATTCCAAACAACGATTTGATCATCGACTTGATCATGCCAAACGTTGAATCCGGCGCCGGCGCGGCTCCAGCCTGCGCTGGGGCCGGGGTAGGTACTTCGTTCTTTGCAGGTCGGTTGCGATTGCGCCGCCTACGATTTTGGGATTGAGCATCGCCCTCTGGCCGAGGTCCACGCTGAGGCCTTTGGCCGCGTCCCTGATGTGCACGATCGCCTTCTTCTCGCCCTTCTCGCCCTTCTCGCCCTTCTCGCCCGCTGCGGGGTTTTGTTCCTTCATGGCGTTCGCGTTTCGGATGATCGGAGCGGCTCCTTTGGCCGTCCTGATCCGGCTGCTTGTCCGATCTCGGTTTGCCTTGTGCGGGGCGCTTGGCCCGATCGGATTTATCTTTGTACTTAGCTTCCTGGAACTCGGTGCTGCCTTTAAAATTAGGATCTTTGTAGGGGTTGCCTGACTTGTCTTCAATTGAAAGGTAGTCTTCGCTGTGCCAGGAGCTCGGCAAAACGATCTGATCACCCAGAAGTTTTTGAATTGCTTCCAGATTTTGACCATAATCTTCACAGACGAGGGAGATCGATTTTCCAGTGGCTCCCGCGCGCGCCGTACGACCTATTCTGTGAATGTAGTTCGATGGATCGTCAGGGAGATCGAAGTTAAACACATGCGTGACATTTGAAATATGCAGACCACGGCTTGCCACATCTGTTGCGATCAAAAATTTGATCTCGCCTTTTTTTATCTTATGGATCAAATCGATGCGTTTTTTCTGAGGCAAATCACCTGTAATGACATCGACATTGTACCCATTATTGAATAGCTTGTAATGCAACCAATCGGCCACCAATTTGGTATTGGTAAATATGATCGCGCACTGAGGTTTTTCATCGCGGATCAGGCCGAGCAGCACCCGCACTTTGTGTTGCGATTCGCAAATAATCGCTTGCTGAAGGATATTTTCGGGCGTGATCGACTCGGGGTTGACCGAAATGTATTCGGGGTTTTCAAGATACTCGAAAGCGAGCTCTTTGACATTATCGTTGGTCGTAGCAGAGAAAAGGAGCTTCTGCACCGACTCATTGAGTCTTGAAAGGAAAAACTCCGCATCGTCAATAAAACCCATATCGAGCATGCGGTCAGCTTCGTCGCACACCATGATTTCGCAGGCGCTTAGATCGACGATTTTCTTTTGATAAAAGTCCTTGAGACGCCCGGGCGTCGCGACAATGACGTCCACACCTTCCTTAAGATCTTGCGCCTGTTGCTCATAGCCGGTGCCACCGAAGACCGCGAGAAATTTGATCGGCGTTGTAGAGAACAAATCTTTGGCATCGCTGCCTATTTGCATCGCGAGTTCACGAGTAGGAACCAGAATGATTGCCTTTGGATAGGAAGAGTCGGATTTGGGGGCGTCGGCAGCCTGAGCCTCGTTGGCTTTTTTTAAAATTAAGTTTGCGATGGTGATCAAAAATACACCAGTTTTGCCAGTACCAGTCTGCGCGAAACCCGCTACATGTTTACCGCGCAGGGTCAATGGCAAGCATAGCGATTGAATGGGTGTTGGCTTTTCCCAACCAATGGCGCTTAGCGCGTCGAGAACCTCGGTTTCTAAAGGAAATTCATCAAACCTTGAGGCTGGTTCAAACATATATGGCTCTGGGGTCACTGCGATTGGTTCGAGTTCTGTGTGTTCAAAATCGGTCATTAGTCTTTGATCTTTCACCGTTAAGCTGGCGTTATTAATATCCGGTCTACTGCGCCACTAAAGAATTATGCTTTTTCGTCCGAAATGGAAATCAGTAATTTCAGAGAAATGGACCCATGATCTCTCACGAATCAAGCCCTGAGGAAAGTGTATCGGACGAGATTGCTTTTGACGACGCGCCCACAGATACCGCAAATGAAGGAATTTCACTACCGTTTAGTTCAGAAGACGCTGCAAGCGCCTCAGACGAGGCCATGGATCTAAGTCATTCAGGCCCACTTCTTGCAGACTCAGATTCAGCCGAGGCTGACGCTCAGAAAAAAAAGCTGCAGCAGGCTGAAGAGGAGCAAGTAGTGAAAAACCTAAGAAAATACCGCAAAATGCTCGAGGATGATCTCCTTGAACGCGAGCTTTTGAAGCTATACTGGGTCGACTACAAGCCCGACAAAGCCTATTATAGGTCGTGGAATTCCTTTGCAACCAGGTCGCTGCGTAAGACAGTGCTTATGGTGAAGCAAATCAAAAGAATCAGAAAAATTGTTTAAAAGTAGGGGTTTATCGATGAAGGCGTACGTTCGTCTGGCCGTTGGGGTGGTGCTCTTCGGATCTGCCGCTTCCTGTGTTACCACGGCGCAGAAGGAGAAAATGGAGAATGATATCTTTACCTTGCAGACGAGGCTGCTCCAGCTTGAATCTCGCCAAAAAGGTGGAAGCGAAACTCAGGCCATTCAGAGCCGAACCCTGGCTACCTCCACTTCGACTGTAGAGAAGCATGACTTAGAGTTGCGCAGGATTACCGGCGAATTAGAAGCGATCAAAATTGGCGTTGTTACGGGCGAGTTGCCAGGCACCGCTGAATCATCCCCATCGGTCGCTAAATCGATCAAGGAGCTCGAAACCCGACTGGCTGCGATCGAGGAGGAGCAAAAAGCCATCGTTAAGGCTCTCGAGGCTGCTGGTCAAAAGCGCGGTGGGAAACCAGAGAAGAGCGAGAACAAAGCCGTTGATAAAGCTATCGCATCAGTATCTGATTTGAAGAAAGCTTATGATGAAAAGAAATATAAGGCTGTGGTAGCCGATGCTCCAGCTATCTTGGGGAAAGCGAGTAAGTCGGATAAATCCGAGGGCTTGCTGGTCTTTGCTGAGAGTCTATTCAAACTGAACAAGCTGCGCGATGCGGCTCTTAGGTATAACGAATACCTCGAGACCGGGGCAACAACCCAACTAGCTCATGTCAAAATGCGTATGGGGGACTGCTTCCGGGCACTTGGAGATAAGTCGACTGCAAAGGTCTACTATGAGGAACTTGTCAATCAATACCCATCGACAGCAGAGGCTATACAAGCTAAAGAACAGCTGGCTAAACTCTGAAGTCCACTATAGTCAGTAAAGATTATGAATATCCTCGGCATCGAAAGTAGCTGCGATGAGACCGCCGTGGCCGTTGTGGCGAACGGCACGGACGTTTTAAGTTCGTTGGTGCTTTCGCAGGTGGACGTCCACCGCGTGTTTGGTGGTGTCATCCCTGAGATCGCCGCCCGAGAACACCTAAAAGTCATCGATCAATTGGTTCATGCGGGACTTTCTGAAGCGAATGTTTGTCTTCAAGACATTGCGGCCATAGCTGTCACGCAGGGGCCAGGACTAATAGGAGCGCTGCTCGTGGGCGTCTCTTATGCAAAGGGGCTTGCTTTGGGATCGGGGCTGAAGCTTGTTCCAGTCAATCACGTCCATGCCCATATTCATGGTGCTTTAGTTGGCAAGGAAGCTCCCGAGTACCCGTGCCTTGCCCTGGTTGTTTCTGGCGGTCATACTAACATCTATTATATGAAATCCCCCACTCAGCTCGAACTAATGGCCTACACGCTCGATGATGCCTGTGGCGAGTGCTTTGACAAGGTCGCCAAGCTATTTGGCCTCGGGTATCCCGGTGGACCGATCGTCGAGAAAATGGCGAAGACTGGTGATTCGCAAAACTGCAAAATGCCTCGGATGGTCGAAGACAGTCGCAAATTGGTTTTTAGTTATTCTGGTTTGAAGACCTATATGGTAAACTTGCATGAGCGGGAGAAATTGCAATTAACACCATCAAGGGTGGCTGATGTGTTGGCCGCCTTTCAAGACGAAGCGCTTGGACAATTGGTACGAAAACTCCAGTCGGTCAGGCGCCTCAAACCTCAAGCGAAAATGATTTTGATAGCGGGTGGGGTCGCGGCGAACTTGCGATTTCGGCAATTAATGGCTCAAGAGATAGATATTCCGGTGCAATTTCCAAATCTCAAATACTGTTCCGACAATGCGGCTATGATCGCTGGAATGGGTTATCATCTTTATCAAACGGGTTTGGCTTCATCTGCAGACTTTGACGATATCAGTTGGGATTGTTACTCGCGCTATCCATA
This sequence comes from uncultured Oligoflexales bacterium, assembly GCA_964582405.1. Taxonomy (GTDB): domain Bacteria; phylum Bdellovibrionota_B; class Oligoflexia; order Oligoflexales; family Oligoflexaceae; genus CAZOSN01. The sequence goes on from CAZOSN010000076.1 coordinate 4,258, forward strand.
CGAGAAAACGTAACGGAGCATTGCTTGAATAGGTCAGATCCCCCTCGGCAGAAAAAATCCATGGGCCAGGTCTTCCTTAAGACCTCGTGGCCCTGTGATCGAGTAGCGGAGCAAGCTAAGAACTGGCATGCGACCCGAGTTTTAGAAATTGGTCCCGGCGGGGGAATCCTGACGAGGACGCTGCTCGCGAATGGATTCAAAGTTACGGCAGTAGAAAAGGATGATCGCTTTGCAGAGCGACTGGACGACTATCGCAAGACACTTCCGGAAGAAGATGGCAAGGCTTTGACCATCGTAAATCAGGATGTTCTACGATTTTCCCTCGGAGACTGGCTTGCGGAGTCTCGCGAACCTTGTGCTGTGGTTGGTAATATTCCCTACAATATCTCGTCACCGATACTGATGTGGCTGATTCCACACATGAGCAGCGTTGTGGGCGCGATGTTTCTGGTGCAGCTAGAATTTGCCCTGCGGCTTGTTGCGAGCCCTCCTAGCAAGAGCTATGGTAGCCTGAGTGTATTTACGCAACTTAGAACCAGGGTAGCTCTCGACTGCAAGGTGCCCCGCAATTGTTTCCAACCGATCCCGCGCGTCGATAGTGCTCTGGTGTCGCTAACTTCCGGGGCAAAATCGTTGCCGACGCCTGCCTTGATGAGGGTTGAGCATATTGCTAGGCTTGCCTTTCAACAGCGACGCAAAAAAATGTCGAATGCGGTGAGTACTCTACTTGAAAAATTGGGCGGCGTGGCCTGCCCAATCGATCTCAACCGCAGGCCAGACTCCTTGTCGCCAGACGAATATTGTCAGTTGGCTCGGTATTTTTATCCCGAAGACTTTAAATAATCGTTGCGCTTTGGTGCAAAAAGACTTGTCTCGAGAGGTAAAATGACAAGGGGCTAACCATACGACTCATAGACGTGATTTCTGTGTGCTACCGAAGGATTCACCTAGCTTTGTTCGAGAGAAGCCCTTTGCACACAAAACAGTGGTTCGCGCCAAGTACAAAGTAGGGCAGCTATGCGCATTATTTTTTTACCCGGTGACCAAACTATTGAAGTCGATTCCGGGACAAAGCTTCTGGTCGCAGCCCGCCGTGCTGGTACTAAGATACGGTTTGGCTGCGCGTCTTGCCGGTGCGGGACTTGTGCCGTATTGATTGGTGCGGGTGAGGTATCCGTCATGGAAGATGATGAACGAGCACTTCTGCGAAGCATGCAGCTGCCTACCGATGGCACAATCCGACTCTCCTGCCAGGCACGTACAACGAACTCAGATCTGACCATCGACTTGGATTTCCAAAACCGCTACTCGCCTGATTCTGGATTGACATCTTAATACACCAAAAAAAGCGGTTTTTCTGAGTTTTAAATAATTTAACATCAAGACCACAAACTGATACTTTGCTTCAAAACTTGATTTTTGAAGCAGCTGGAAGATGTCTCAGAGGTACAATTCAGATTTAACAGACCGGCAGTGGCAGTCCCTCGAACGATTTTTTCCTCCACCAAAAAAAATAGGGCGACCAAAGACACCCGACCTTTTCGCAATGACCACTTAGCTGCGAGTTCAAGTTTCTGAATTCGTGCATAAACCCACGGAAATTTTCGAACCTCCGACCTCACGCTTTATCAGGCAGTTAAAGGGCAGCTAAATAGTTTAGAAATTATAATATGTTACAAATCATAACAATTACTTGGCCTTCTTTTGACTTTGCTGGAGTTTCCTTTATTTTCCTTAGTTTTCATTGATTATGTTAACTTCCTGTTAAATCTGTTCTACTTGGTCAAGACGCCAATCAAAGAACTATCATCACTTTCCACAGGCAGTAACTCACTACCAAACTGAGGAAACATTCTTTTGGCAGGCAAAAGTAACACATCATCCACAGGAGCAACGACACCGGCACTATGTGGTATGGCCTTGTTAATAGCGATGACCGACTCCAAAATCGTTGCGATCCCTTTTGTATCCCAATATGTCACACCCTTAAGGTCGAATATGACGAGTTTTTTCTTTGATTTCAGAGCAGCTTGCTGGAGCACCTTATCGAGCTGTTGATCAGTCTCCAGTGCTTTTCCTCTTCTAACCTCTCCCTCAACCAAAACCTTGCAAATGGACTGCTCGTCTTCTAGCAGCTTTGATTCATAAATAGCCATCACTCCCCCTCACTCTCAGTCAGCTTATACTTGAGTTTAAATCCTTTTTTTGGTTCGCAACTTCCATACCCATCAGGCTTCTTTCTAAAACCTATCTCATCCCTACAAAGTTTGATTTTTTCACAGGGACTATCGTCTGCAAAAGGATCAAAATCATTACCGTCATGTGTTAGTTCGACTCTAGCTTCCTCATTCTCCGATACGTGGACAAGTAACACAATTTGTGTGAACTCCTTGTCATAATCCTTAACCCAATCTTTCGAGGGAAAGAAGTTGTCAACAACCTCCGAGACCATCAATTTTGTGAGTATAGCTCTCTTGTGGGTAGGCTTTCCCATTCCAATATAAGGACCTAGTTCTTCGTCTAGAAGGTCATAAACCTTATCATTAACCTCAATACGATCTTCGTCGCAATTGATACGTATCCGCTTCATATTATCTTTCCATAGAAATTATTAACGCTGTAAGATCATCATCAAGGTTTTTATCTTCAACACCTGACATTAAATCCCAAAGAGTTCTTTCCGATTGACCTTTGAAAATCTTCGCCGAGTGTGCAAACCTGTTTTTAATTCCACCACGCCCCAAAGCCTCGTGCATGCCATCTGTGCAGCACAGCAAGCTATCCCCTTTTTCGAGAGTCACGTAAATTGGCTTGGAGTCTCTTTTTCCTGCCCCCCTGATAGGCTGAATCGCAGACCTAACCCCCTTATGATCAACGGCCTTTATAGACTCATCAGAAGATCTAAAATGAAATAGGCTAGGATTACCTGCATTAATTATTTCGACGTCACCTGATAAACAGTTTAATTTACCTATAGTAACGCTGGGAGGCCCCACCCAAGACTCTGATGTTGAGTGGACCGATGTTTCTAGCGCTGACTCAATAAGAACAGGACTAACTATCTCAGGCCGAAGAACATTAAGCATCATGTGGAATCCAAATCGAATGCCAAAAGCCATATAGCCAGCTTCCGTCCCATGCCCGACAGCATCTCCCACCAAAAAAAGAAATTCGTCACCCCCTGCTAATTTTGAAATCTCGACAACATCGCCAGAGCTTTCCGAGGGTGACATCGAAACAAATGATAAGTTAATACCATTCGTCCCCTTCTTACTATCTTTCTCGATCCATTGCTTTTGGGTATGCCGGTCAGGTGCCACCAAATCATTATTGAAGGCTTCAGAGGTTAGAATCAGTCTCCTGATTCCTGACGCAACCTTTGCAGATGGCAGCTGGTCTCCGGACTCAATTCTAGATACATTTGCTTGAGTTATTCCCAACTCTTCCGCAACTTTGGCCTGAGAAAGGCCGTTGGATTGGCGGTAATCTACTAATAATTTTGATAAAACATTTTTCATTGCCATACAATCCTACTTCACGATTCCAAACGGATTATACGCATAATACATAATAAATCAAACGTATATTTGTAAACGCATATTATTATAATATTAGGTAGTTATGAATTTAAGATGCGATTTATTATGCGAATAATAAATTTTAAAATTGATTTTGACGTATATCTCACTTCATGTCTAAGCCACTACGGAGCCTTAAAGCGAAGATAGACCTATTGATATTAGTTAGTTATAGCAATAACCGCTGACTCCGCGGCTTCGCACGTGACGTATAATTATTTAGAATCCCAGGAAAAACCGACTTCTTGAAAAAACCAAAAAATATAATCCATAAGCTCCTCAATTCCTAAATAAACTCAGGATTTTTAAAAAACTATCAGGACAAAGCTTTGATTTTAGCCTTAGACTCTTGGGTAAAGTGGAGATAGACCGAAGTGGTGGAAATGTTGCTGTCAAGAGGAGATCACACAGGTCACCACAAAAAACCGCTCTCGCCACCAAAACACCAGGAATCTTGTCACAAACTTCAAGTACGTCTACTCACTTGCAGAGGTCGAGATGCCAATCGATCTATTCCAGGCAATGTGCACGGCATGGGGCGAAAGCAGGAGTATTCGGGGATCTTTGCAGGCAAGAAAATTCCCAATCAAAGCAGGATCGTCCGCGTCTAGCCAGGCGCTCACATTTTGTCGTTACCATGTCGCTTACATCAAACGATGTGCCGAATACCATGCCGCCATCGGGAGTAGACCTCGACTCAGTCCAGTTTGCCAGTGTTTAGAAAAGTCATCAATAACAATAATTTGTCAATTTAATCGAGAGGTTGTCGACTGCTTTCTCTGTGGCTGATTTTGTTGAATTTGGCCTGTTTTCGGTAGACCATGTTCACAAAATGTTCACACGTTCCATCGTCATCCTGCAATTTAGGCTGAGTTTTTCGGAAGCATGAAAAATTCAACAGCATTGGCCTGCTGCAAGGCTTTCCAATTGCGATAGGCCGTCTCCGTGTTACAACCCAAAATTTTAGCAACTTGATAGGGCGTCTGGTTGGGATCAAGATGCATCTGCCAAGCTATATCCGCTCGCCAGTTAGCACCAAAGAGCGCGCGTAAACGCAGCCAGAAATGGCGCTTCAAAACATGTTCACGGGTCAAAAGCTTTTTTTCAATACCGGTAAGGTCAAGGAGGGGAATATGGATTCCGAAATTTTTGAAGTTTGGATCAGCACCCAAGCGTTTAACTTGCAATTCTAAGAATTCATTTGGTTCCGTATTTTTCAGAACGACCCCATCAAGCTCTCGAATAATGGATGCCCAGCGCCTTGCATACATTGATTGAGCAATACCGCCGAGCCAAGCCTTTGTCGTCGTGGGAGCCACTTTGATGAGTGCCTTGAGGCGTTCAAGATGGATGAAGTCTTCATAATTTTGCAGCCAGCAAATAACGAGCTTAAGAGTCTTATGATCCCGACTCATAATTCCAATGCTGTCAATCAAGGATTGTTCGGGGTCTGCATAAAAATTCGGCTTTTGGCAATTGTAGGCGATTCCCAGCGCTGCGAAATTTTCGATAAGCTTATCCATGCCGCCTACGCCTTTCCAACTCCTTAAGGCATCCCTCCACAAGATGTGGCCAAATCTCGGAAGCATCGACCAGTAAAACCCAAGAATGCGCTTCCTGTAGTTCAGGTGGGGTAGGATTTAGAGCGATCAGGTCAGGAATATCATCCATGCGATCGCAGGCAGACCAGAGCTTTGACTTAATCAGATCCATTCGTCCCAAAGCAAAAACTTGCAGCGCCGGTCCTTCATAGACTTTCGTGCAATCTTCTTCCCATCGTTTTCCCAAGTAGGCGAGTAGATCTTTAGGGCCGTTATTAAGCCAAGATTCAGAAAGACCCATATTCGTCGCTACTTTTCTTGCCGCGAGATCCAAGGTTGGATCGATATCGGGCCTGAGAACATCAATGTCCATTGTTGTCCGAGTGGTGACTTTGAGTAAAATCAGCGCTGCGCCTCCGCAAATATACAAGGTGCGCTCTATGCCTAAACTGGCGAGCTCTGCATCAAGAAATTTTAGGGAAGATAGCGTATCCATATATATTGGATATACCATTATCATGGTTAAGTCAATACATTGGTATATCCAATAGATGTAAGCGACTATAATTTAAATAAAAATTTTATTTTTTGGTGCCGTGGTAGACGATAGACTCAAACGTCTTATTTATGAGACATTACTTCGATTATTGAAGTTATCAAAGCCTAAAGGGATGGCACCATAGAATGATCAAAAGCTGGCGAACTAGCCGATAAGCTAAACATAAGCCAAAGTCGTACGCTCGAGGCTGCCATCAAAGCTCAACTCATCGACGCCGTGTTGAAGGCCACCAGAGCGCCACTTTACCAAGTCAATTAGCGGCTATTAGTTTTGCAATGACACTGGTAGCCTCCCCCGCCAAAGCCTTTTCGAAAGGAGAACAGCCAACGAATAGGTGATTGGGCGACATGACCCGAGCGATCGTTTTGTCTTTATCGCCGTTAAACAGTTGAAACGCCAGATCGCTCTACACCTGTTTTGTTGGGTCGGGGCCTCTTTTTGGCCACTCTGACAACCTCTTATTTTTGACATTTCTTCTCGGCACACCCTTTCCGTGAGGCTTCCACTATTCTGGAACCAACAACCTAAAGCTTACCGCCTGACTCCCCGGATGGCCATGATGAAGCTAGCGACCCAAGCTGGATTGATATCAGTATTGAATTCAAATCCAAGTCCGCAGCTTAACTTAATGGTGAAAGATTTGGCCTCACAGCCCACCGCTGACGAAGGCCTAGAAATCTTAGCACGGTATGAATCTGCCTCGATCAGAATGACTTCAAGTCTGTGAGCGAAGCGGTCTATAAGAGCGACCAAGCATCCTGCAGCCGGAAAAATACCCCCCCAGTCCTTAAATGAGATGTTCGTAGAGATGATTGTGCTGGATTTTTAGTGCCTGCGGGTGCCTGCACAAAAATCAAGGCTAGAAAATTTGCAAGTGGAATCGAGAAGGAAATTCGCGCGCGGCGGCGGATTTGCTGCGCCGATTGACGGCGCACGCCTAGCTGTTTGCCGCCATCGGCATGCTGGTGCTGAATGCTGTCTGCGGGACGCTGGGTGCCGACTGCGGCATGCGGTGGCGGCTAACCTTTGACCCGAGCCTTTTTAAACAGGCTCTGAGTCGAGCAAGAGGCTTTCTACTCCATACATTCCGCAGACGCGGCACCCATGATCAGACTCATGCAGTCTCCGTTAGCCAAGCCGTCGATCTTGGCTTTGCACTTACCAAAATTGGTGACCTTTTTGGTCTTGAGGCCTTCGGCGGCTGCTTCGGCAGATTTTTTCGCATCGGCTTTGCATTCATCAACACTTTTGAAAGGGGGCTCCGGAGTGCCAGCGGGGATTTTGCATTTTTTGGCGAAGAAATTTTCGCAGAATTTGCTTTGAGCATAGAGCGTGGCGTCGTAAACGCTCTCAGCAAAGGCGGACGAACTGAATAATCCACTCACAAATACAAACGAAACAGTTTTCATGGCACCATCCTCGATTTATGGTTATCCGGTAATTTTAAGATATTTCAGGGCCCACCTCAATGCATTCGATTGCTTTGATAGCCAAACGTCAACAGCCCCTAGCCAATCTCAATAGAAATAGAAATAGAAATAGAAATAGAAATAGAAATAGAAATAGAAAAAAACTAAGTCCAGTTTTTCGACAATTGATACTGGATGGCTTGGTGGGCTTGCCTGTATGTCGCTTTGGCAAAAAGAGATTGCGTTCTCAGCTGACTTGATATAAATGATTTTTAGATTATAAAGTAAAAATTATTTTATATTGATCCATAGGGAGTATACCCATGAGGGCTGATAGTACAGGCACCGGCGGTGCATTGGTATCGGCTGCATGCAGCCGCCCCTCACCGACGCTGAAGCAGACCCTGAGAGCAGGGAGCAGGCGAACAACTGTAATCCTGAGTTCCTCTTTATCGCAGAAGACTCTCATCTCTTCCCAACACTCGAGCATCCCTTGGATAAGGGTGGGCTCGGCATGGACTATAGCTGGGGTATCGGGGAGATGCACGGGGCCCGCAAATTCCTCAAAGCCAACCCCCTCTACCGCAATGTCAGCGATCTATTTTATCGCAATCCGGTTCATCCCTCCCTGGTAAACTATATCAACTCTCACGATGAAACTTCCCATAACAAGAGCCGCTTCGTGAGTTGCATCAGTGGCAATTTAGGTAGAGAAGCCGAGTTACGGATGGCTCAACTCATGCATGTCCACCTTTACTTCAATAGGCCAGGTGTCCCCATGCTGTTCCAGGGTGATCTGCTGGGTGATCCGGGCCGTTGGGACCACGAAACACCAGCGAACGAGGCTCTAGAAGCAGAAAAACCCCACGCCGAATACAAGGCATTCATGGGGCGCTTGGCGGCACTGCATGAGCAGGCCCTGGCTACCAGTCGTGAAGATTGGGCTAGCCAAAAAATCTTGGTGGAGGACTCGGCTCGCAAGATCACAGCCGTGATGCGTTTTGCCGAGAAGAAGACTGATACTCTATTGACCATCTCAAACTGGGACTCAGTCGCCCACAAGAACTATCGGATAAGATTACCCTTTGGCACTAAGTATAAACTTCTTTTGACCAATCAGGATGGGCAATTCCCAATCGAGTTCAGCACGCTAGGTACCCCAGGAGACAGATCGATTCAGCTAAGTCTTCCACCACAATCGACCGCGATTTATCAGGTGGCGGAGTGAGGACGGGGTAAATTCAGAACTGCTTGGGTTTTAGCCCAATCTGGTCGCTTTTTATTCGCAAATAAACGCAAGGGATGAGTTCGAAATCGAATTGAGAAAATGGGCATGGCTTAAAACTACCGAGAAACAACAAGCCAAACACAGAGTCTTTATTCAAGGCATTTTTGACTTTCAGATGAGGTAAAAAACCAACTATTTTAATTTGTTATATGAAAAGTAGCTTGGTCATCGAAGGTATCCTGATCGGACTAAATCAAAAATAATAGTTTACAAATAAATAAAAAATAGATTATATAGCCTCAATTTCAACGGGGGTCTCTAAGAAACGTCAGGTTAGTCCACAAAAATATAACAGGAAATTACTATGCAATCACAATCAGTCAAAAACTCGAAACAGTCGGTCGCTCAGCAACAGTTCGCTGCTCGGCCACGCTATCGTCATGATGCAGCCTCTCGACGTTTAATTGCCGAGAGAGACAGGAATAAGTCCAAACCCATATCAGATGAAGCAATGCGTCAGATTCTAAATCCCACTCCTGAAAATGCAGCTAAGCCCATTTCAATGGAAACTCTCTACCAAATTCTAGACAAAACTGGGGATTTTGACTTGTTTACTGTCCTACTCTCAAGAGGTGCTGTTTATCAGCTCGTAGGTGAGGGAGTGATCAATGAGAGCAATGTTGATCGATTTGCACGGAACGTAGACGAATTAAATAGAATGTATTCCCGTCCCTGGCCTAGCGAGAGAAAAGACGGAGAGGGGCATAGGCATACAAGGGCGCATTCGCGAATCAATAAGTCGAATCAATAAATAGAGTATCCCATCAAGTTCGTTTTTGGGTCTGTCAAACTATAACTTTTCTTTTTGGCCGTCAGACGATGGTCAGAAAGAAAAGTTGACCAGGCCATTGTGGTATCTGCCTTACGTTATAGACCCATAGAAAGTTATCGGTCTAAACGCGTTCTGGCTTCAATTTGGTAATCCCCGCAAAAATCTTCGTATTGCTCCCGAATAGAGCATGATGCCATGGTCAGCGAGCTCCGAATTGGAACCCTCCCAACCTCAAAAAAGATGCAGGGGCTTAAAGGACGTGACGAATTGTGGCGATAAGCCCTTGGGGGTTTGGAGCACTCACGGACGGAAGAGGTTTTTGTGACAGCTGAGTCTGAGCGTCGGGTTTTGGTTTTGACCGCCGATGGTGTGCAGCGCGATCCTATTCGCAAGGCACTCCAAAGAGAAGGCCTTAAGGTTGACTTCATTAGCGATGCAAATATGGTGCTCGAAGCCATAGGCACTCTTAAACCCAATATTTTCCTTCACGATCTGGAATCGATCGATGCCGATCAGGGCATCATTCTCCAGCAGCGTTTTGCCAAAATGTCGGAGATGGCTGAGTTATGCCGAATAATCTATGCAGCTAAGATCACACCTAAAATACTCGCACTGGCTTCGGATACGGGCGTTCGCCGGGTACTGACCCAGCAAAGTGTGCAGATCAATCTGATCGAAGAAATCAACATGGCGATCTCGGCCGAAAAAAGCATTGCCGATCTTCAGAAAAAAGTTCGCCAAATTCAGAGCAACGCCACCGAGTATTCACAGGCCGAAATCGATGAAATTGTCGAACAGGCCTACAACGAATTTCCTCATGACAAGGTGGCAAAGCTTGAATACGGCAATCTTCTCTACCGCGATGGCAATTATGAAGACACTAAGGTGCTTGCCTATGAGCTTGTCGAAGCTGACGCCAATAATGTCCGTGCTATGGGGCTCTTGTCACGTGTGTTCATGAAAAGTGGCGAGTTTGATGAGGCTCAGAAAATTCTGGAGAAAGCCAACATCCTGAGTCCCAAGAACACCGATAGGCTGCTAGCATTGGGAGATGTTTGCCTAAAGAAAGGTCATAAGGATCGTGCAAGAGAGTATTATAAAGAGGCTGTCGATGCGAGCGGCGGAGACAAAGACGTGGTCTCCAAGGTGGCGACTTTCGAGATATTAGAGGGCAATATCAATGACGCCCTTGAGATTTTTAAGCAAACCCTATCGGAGGAGGAGACGGCGGGACTCCTTAATAATGCTGGCATTCAGGCCGTGCGCGAAAAGAATTTTCTTGAAGCCATAAAATATTATGACCTTGCAATCAATTCCCTACAAACCAATCGCTTTTTGCCCCAGATTCTATTCAATATGTCGCTTGCGCAACGCAGAGTAAAAAATACAGCTGAGGCTATTAAATTCTGCAAGCGGGCACTTAAATACGATCCGGACTTCGAAAAAGCACAGCGGCAGCTGGAGCTACTTCTTGCACTTGAAGAACGCAAAAAGCGTAAATCGGCATAGCCTAATATCGATAAACTTAATGAGCAGGCTTCTGTCCAATGCGGTCCTGCCATAGCGGGCCAAGGGGGCCTGCATAGTTGTCTTTCATTTTGTAAAGCGGATGAGACAGGGCCTCATCTAGCGTTACGAATTTCCAGGACTCTTTTTTAAGGTAGTTAAAGATAGCGGGCGCATAGGCGGCATTGATGGAGTTCATGTGCAAAAGCAGTATATGCGGCGCATCAGGCCAGCCCTTAGCCTCAAGGGCCTTGGTGGCATCAAGGATCTGGGCTATCGTAAACGAAACATACTCGTCACCTATCTGTTTTTGCTGGGCTGGATTATGACGGTTTCGAACATACCGGGAATTGTAGGTCCAGTCCTTGTTCTGGATTGTCACGGGGGCGATTAGGTACCCGTTTTCTTCAAGATAGGCGTGAATCGCATTGGTTTCGAATTGCTTCCCGCTGCAGAGATAGGGAAAGCGGAAGTATTTGGGGTGGTCCTTTTGGAGCCATGGAGTCAAGATTCTGTTGTTTTTTGCGATATCGTCGCGAAAGGCTTCAAATCCGATGTGATTGATATTCCGATGAGTGAAGGTGTGATTTCCTAGTCTGTGGCCGTCTTTCAGCATCTCGTCAATAAGATCTTTATGGTAGTCTTTAATCACGACCCCTACCGTGAATATAACGGTTTTGATTTGCGCCTGATTGAGAGCCGATAAGATCGATCTAATATCTTCGCGCTCGGTTTCGATCGGAATTTTTGTAACGTTCACATAAGGTGCATCGTCATAAGTGATAGCCACGCTTTTTGCTTGGGCTTGGTTAGTCAGCGCCGAAAGTATGACGATTGCCTTATATAAAATCCTCATCGGTGTCCTCCTGGTTGGACTGACAGTCCAGCCAGGGTTTCGACCGATTTTTTAATTTACTTAAAAATTCGCTATATTTTTTTTAAAAATCGAAACAATCTATAATAAAAATAAATACTTATATGGATCATACCGAGATTGCAAACTCCCTTAGGACCGAGTTCAAAGAGGTCTTGCGGTCGGTTGAGGCTAAGCGGTCCCCAATGATATAGGCGCAGGCGATCTGAATTTTGCCGCCTGGGATCTCTTTTTCTCGGGTACCTGGGACTACGACGGCCCGCTCCGGCACGCGTCCGTTTAGAGTCCTAAAGTTCTGTCCTGGGCGGGCGTCGATGATCGGGGTTGATGCAGTGATCGTAACATTGGCCGCAAGAACTGCTTCGTTACCAACCTCGACGCCTTCTACAACGATCGCGCGGGAGCCAATAAAAGCTCCGTCTCCGATGATAACAGGCGAGGCATTTGGTGGTTCGAGAACGCCGCCGATGCCCACTCCACCAGATAGATGCACATCTCGTCCGATTTGAGCGCACGATCCGACAGTGGCCCAAGTATCCACCATGGTGCCGGCGCCAATATAGGCACCGATATTGACATAAGAAGGCATCAAAACAACGCCGGGCTCCATGAATGTGCCATAGCGCGCCGTCGCAGGCGGCACGACACGAACGTTTAACTTCGCAAAATTAGACTTAAGCGGAATTTTGTCGCGGTAGGTAAACGGACCTACTTCAATGTCTTTCATCTCGGCAATTTTGAAATAAAGGAGAATCGCCTCTTTGATCCAAGCATGGGTTGTCCACGTGCCCTCACCGGTTGGCGTTGCCACGCGGATTTTGCCTTCATCCAGCAGGCTCATAACCTCGTGAATGGCAGGTTTAGCGGCCTCCAAGGAAGCTTGATCGCCGGACACGATTTTCTGTGCGGCATGGGTGATCGCGGTTTTGAGGTCGGAGTAACTCATCAATTCCTCTATTAAAATCAGTTGTAGGTTTTTCCAAGGCGGTTGCGCACATCCCAAATCTCAGGAAAGCAACGTTTGGTCAAGGTTTGCTCCAAATACTTTGCACCGCTTGACCCCCCGGTTCCTCGGTGATTACCGATTATACGTTCGACCATCGACTTGTGGCGAAACCGCCAGAGGCTTAGATTTTGCTCAAGGTCCATTAGGGACTCCAGCGCCAGATAGATATCTGAGTTTTGGTACGGATTGCGGTAGATCGTCTCAAATAAAGACGTGATCCGTGGGTCGCCTTCGTAGGGCTTTGTGAAGTCTCGTTCAATGATCTCTTGTGGAATTTCATAACCTCGCATCTTAAGAAAGCGCAGGAAATGATCGTAGAATGTTGGTTTGGCTAAGGCATTTTTTAGTGTTGCCACATGACGATCATTGGCTTGATAAAACCTTAGGTAGCCTTCATCTTTGAGCCCCATACGAAATTCAAAGAGTCTGAATTGAAATGACTGAAATCCGCTTGCCGGGTTTAAATGATCTCGGAAGCGTGCGAAATCGTCGGGAGCCATCGTCTCGAGGACGTCGATCTGCTGGATCATGACCCGCTGGATCGCATCAAGGCGTTTGATTCCTGCCATGACACGCATGAGCTCGCCTTTGGCAAGAAATTTTTCACATCCTTCGATTTCGTGCAGCGATTGCTTGAACCATAGCTCGTACACCTGATGGATGATAATAAACAGCATCTCGTCATGCTCGATCGGCGACGACAAGGGCGCTTGAAGATTCAAGAGTTCATCGACTTTGAGGTAGCTGCTATAGCTCAGCATCGTTTTGTCGGGGGCAATCAGCTTTTCGTCCATGGCGAGTCCTGTGCGTTTACCGGACGACGGCCAGCCATTCCATCTTGTCGGTAAAAGGGAACATGTCAAAACCTTCGAGCTGCCTCAGCTTGGCTGATGTTCCCGTGAGATCGCCTAAGTCGCGTACGAGGGTTTCGATCTCGCATGATACATAGATCAGCTGGGTTTGGCGATTCTCCTCGAGGAGTTTTCTTAAAAATTCGCGAACCTCGGGGGCCAGGCCCTTGCGTGATGGGTTTGTGACGATTAATTTGGGGGTTTTGGCCCACTGTGGAATAAGGTTTATTTCATCCTCCACCCGGCCGCAGATAAAAGTGGGATGGTTTGCATCCAGATTGCGTTGCGCGTTTTTCTGCGCGTCTCGTATGGCCTGCGGGTTTACCTCCATCCCCAGGACCCGGTAACCGGCTCTGGAGAGGGTCATCGCAATCTGACCGATGCCGCAGTACAAGTCCCATGCGACCTGCGCGCGGCCTTTCATGCCCGATAGCTGCGCAACGCGCCGGTAAATTCGATCGGCTTCCCAAGGATTGACTTGAAAAAAACTCGTGGGTCCGATTTCAAAGCTTAAGTCGGCAAGACTCTCGCGCAACCTATCGCTTCCGAGCAGGCGTGAGGTACTATCACCAAAGATGACATTGCCGACCTGATTATTGAGGTTGATATGGGCGCTTTGTATCTGATGTCCGCGCTCTCTGAGTTTGAGCGTAATGGCCTTGAGCTCATGCTTGACCAATTCATTGGTTATGACATAGGTGATCATGACTTCGTTGGTCACATGAGAGCTTCGGATGGTGACATAGCGTAAATCACCGGAGTGCGTCTGCTCGTCAAACGGCTTGATCGATGATGGCTCGAGTTCGGCTTTTAAATCGGCTAGCAACACGGTGATGGTTTCGCGGTGCAGGGGGCAGTCAGAAATATCGACTAAGTCGTGGGTACCTTTGCGGTAGATACCAATGGCAAATCGGCTGTTGGATGCCGCTTTTACTGCAGCCTCGTGGCTTCGTACCGAAAGTTTTGCATGGTTACGGTAGCCCAGGGGGCGAAGGGCAGGTTCCGGGGCTTCGGCATGAACCCCATTCATGAGCCCATGCTCCTTCAGAAGCTTGATGCCCTGGTCCCATTTTTCTTTAAGGGAGTCGTGGTATGGATCATTGATGAACTTGCATGTACCGCAGTCTTCTTTGATCTTGCAGACTAGGGGAGCCGCTACCGATTTTTTGAATTTAGCTTGGTCCTGCCGCTTGTAGATAAGTGGTCTGGCAGGTTGTTCGATATTTTCCGACATGAAGGTCATTTCCTATAAACAGAACTCCCTTCATAGCATCCTTTTAATCAATGGGGAAGCAGTTAAATTTTTTGATTTAACTCAGTAAATCCAGTCAGTTAGATCAAAAGGCGGGGTTTTGCTTATAGATTTATGCGATTTTCGGAAGACTTTGACCCCCAGGCTCGTCGCATAAGCGGTCCAAGTTTGCCATTCCTCGGTGATGGTTTTGATCGAATAAGGCGTGCTAGGTGATTTGGATCCTTTTGAGAAAGTGAAGGGACCGAATAAGTAAGTTGCCGCATGACGAATCCAGCGGTAGTCGACCATGGAGTTTTCAGTTAGGTTGGTGGGGATGTCCATAAAAATAATAATGTCACCATACTCGAGTTGGTGTTTCTTGGGGTCAACCTCATAGAAGTTTGAGCTAAGCGTTCGCCAAAGCTCATCGTAGTTGATCATGGCCGCGTTGTAGCCAATCTCTTGCTTAATATTATAAAAGTCGGAATTGGCAAAACGCGAACCGTGAAACGAAAGAGAGGCGTGAAAGCAGTTTGGTCCGCGAAACACTGGAAACGTGCGGATAACACTGCGCGCAAAATCAGGCAGGATATCTTTTTCCAACGAAATCTTTTCCCCGCGCTTAAGTTTGGCGGCGAGTGTGTTGCGCTGGGCTTGGTTGAAAAAAGCTGAGATTTGTCTCATCAAAGTCAGACGAGTTGGTTTGTCTCGATAAAGTTCAAAGCCGTCCACTGTAACATTGTGATGAGGTTTCCCCAATACGGTGGCGATTTTATCGGGATCCATCAGTGTGAAATCAGCTCGGCTAATGGTTATTTTTGACTTGGATTCGTCTTTAAGCGATGATTTTTTGGATTCAGCGGCAAAGCGTTCCTCAAGAACATCGACGGCCTTGCCGTTTGCCAGCGATTCAGCCATGAACCGCAGACGGCGAGGGTCATTGGGGACGTAGAGTTTGAGCGGCTCGATCTCTCCATCCTCTGTGCCTTTTTCGACCCGAATTTTCATATTGTCATAAGGGATTTTTAGCAACTCAACGGTGTCTTTGTAAGGGATCGACAGGCTGCCGCGGAGTTGATTGGGATTGCGGACAAATTCAGCTGGATTCAGGGGCTGGTATAGAGTTACGGCGGGCGCGGCTTGGTATACGCCGAGCAATATGACCAGCGCGAGTTTAAACCGCGAGCTGTAGGTGCTGAGCCATCGTTGGTTCATTGAGTTCACGCATCCTTGCATCCGTCAGCCTGAGATAAGGCGATCTTGGGACTTTATCGGAGGCTTTCTTCAAATCTTTATGTTCTCAAGGCTAGCACGATCTGACCTACGGTTGTGGTGTAACTATTGCCGGCATCTCATGGCGGACTCGACTCAGGTCTCGGTTTATAATCAAAGGAGACAGTGCCCGGAATTGCCACAAGGAGATTTATATGCCCACCATCGTCATTGCCGACGCAAGTGAGGTGTCCCGGCTCGCTAAGCGCAATCGCAGGAAGCGCCGCCCGTTTTTCTCGATAATATCCCGTTAACTCTTCCGCAAAATGCATCGCATCGCAAAGACTCCCGCCGTTGCCGCACACGAGCGATTTTCCGCCATCACGAAAGCACTTAAGA
>CAZOSN010000077.1:0-20338 GCA_964582405.1 uncultured Oligoflexales bacterium
CTCGAACTCTTCGACCTTCGAGGCCCCGTGCGCTTTGAATCGCAAGCTCTCGGTAAGACCCATGAATGGCTTTACCGCGGGCAAGTCATCCCAACCGCCAAAGTTGTCGAGGTCGAGCTTGAGGTTGTGGATACCAATCCCGAGGCTGGATTAATAGTGGCCGATGGTTTTCTTATTGCCGATGGACTTTTGATCTACGAAATGAAGGCATTTTCGATTCGCGCAACTTCTATCAGTCACTAGGGGTTGAAAGGCTGAGTTCTAAGTTTTTGGCGCGTAAGCACAGCGAAAAAAACCAGGATGCGATCGCCCTGAACGTTCTCTTTATGGCAAATTTTGGAAGGATTGGTATGAATGACCCGTGAGAAAACTCACGAGGCGTTCGGTGCAGCGCGGCCAGCTGAAAGAGTGGGCATCGGTGATGGCGCGGGTTGCGATGCGTTCAGCTAAGGCTTGATCATTGAGGACCTTAAGTGTCTTCTCGATGAATTCGTCGCGTTGGTTGACTCCGCAGAGCATGAGGTTTTCGCAATCCCTGGCATAATCGACCACACCAGCAACCGCTGACGTAATCACTGCACAACCCGAAGCCATCGCTTCCAACGGTGGGGCTGGAAACCCATCGTAAAGGCTTGGGTAAAGAAAATATTGATGCTCGCGGTAGACTGCGGCATAGGGTTCACCGCTCAAGAATCCGTAGTTCTGATCGAAAGCCGTGGCATCGATGCCCGTGGTATCGCCGATACTATTAATTTGCAGGGTGGGATCTTTTGTGCGGAGGACTTTGATGATTTCGTAGGCTAAATGTTCGCCTTTTTGGCCCTGCCGTTTGCCATTGACAAAAACCAGCACAGCTCTTTGCTTGTCGTTAAAAGGAATAGGATGAAATTCTTCGAGATCGATACCATTATGCACGACACCATCGACGTTCAGACCCTTGGCTTCATAGTAGTCCTTGACAGACTGGCTAACCGCAAAGACCTGTGAGTCGTATTGTTTGAGATGATGCTCAAGCACGTAGGCGTACCATGCCCCTAGCTCCGGATTCAGCTCGTAGTCGGTCACATGGAGAGAGGTGGTAATCTTGCCCAAGGGGCGTTTGATTCGCGCTAAATCTTCAAGAAGCTGCCCTTGAAAAAGGAGAATATGATCTGTGGGCGGCAGGCTCGATGAGGAAAGTCTGCAGAAGTAAGGATTCTCCCGAACGCTTGGATCAACCGAGTGAAGGACTTTTCCCGCCCATGTGCGTGGGCTCCGCCGGAGGTGGTCCAGGGTGTATCGGATTGCTCCCCGCAGACGATGAACTTGCGGCCGCAGGTTCTGAAATTTCAGAAATTCATACTGATCGACATAGGGATAGCTAACTGTGACGTCCCAACCTAAACGGATCAATTCATTGCCGTACATAGCAGCGAGCCGTGTGATGCTTGAGGGACCGTTGTGGGCCAGTATGATATTGACAGAAGGATTCACGGAGTTTCTAAGCCCTCCAGCGTTAAGGCGACGATTGGGGCATGACGAGCAGGGAATAGCCAACCCCTCATCTCAACAGAGGGACGAGGGGCAAGCCGTGATACTAGGCGAAATAGGATTTGAGACCGGCACGGTCAGCTTTCATAGCTTTTCGGCCTTTTTCCCAGTTGGCTGGGCAAACTTCACCATGCTCCTCGTGGAAGTTGACGGCGTCAACAATCCGCAAAAACTCATCGATATTGCGGCCGATGGGAAGGTCGTTGACCGTTTGATGACGAACTTTACCTGTCTTGTCGATCAAGAAAGCACCGCGGTAAGCAATACCAGCACCATCAACCAAGACGTCATAATCGCGGCTGATAGACTTCTGCAAGTCAGCGATCACAGGGTACTTGATTCCGGCGATCCCACCATCGGCTTTTGGAGTATTAAGCCATGCAAGATGGGTATGCTCTGAGTCAACCGAGACAGCAAGGACTTCGGTATTGCGCTTTTTAAATTCCTCAAGCTTCTCTTGAAAAGCATGAAGCTCAGTTGGGCACACAAAGGTAAAGTCGAGCGGGTAGAAGAATAAAAGAACATTCTTACCAAGGTAAGACGAAAGTGTGACCTCTTTGAAATCCGAGCCATTGACAACGGCCTTGGCTTTGAAATCGGGAGCTTGTTTGCCTACGAGTACGCCCATTTGGGTCTCCTTGTGCTAGGAAGTAAATTAACTCTGGACAGCATCGAAGGATCCGCCGCCAGTTTACAGAACCCCCAGGGAAACATAAGAGACCCGGCGAGTCAACGTTTATCCATCTGACAAGGTATTGTTTAGACAGACTTAAATGATCCAGATTGCGTAAAAATGAACGCCAAGCGATTCCATTTTTCCCCAAGTACCTTGTCAGGGACGATTTTGGGGGTTGGCAATCCTCGGTATCGCGATGACGAGCAGCAGACGTAGCGCGTCAGGATATCCCGCACCTCAGAATCAATTCTTTGACGAAATGCCGGAAAAAAACGTTCCTTTTTGCTAGGAGATGAGATATGTCTACCCACAGCGTTAACAACAAATAGATCGAATGACTCTTGGCAGTGCCTGTAAGGCTTATTTGATTGAAAATTTGAGTGACTGGGCAACATGCCGGTCAAGTTGAACGCTGTCTGCGTTTGGTTTGGGGAGGGATTGATGAGCAGTTTGTCTATCGAGCTTGCAGAGCGCATTGCGGCTTACTGCGAGGTTAAGGGCAATAGTTTGACCACGTTGTCGCGCGACAGCGCGGTACCGTATGGCTCGGTTAAACGAATAGCTCAAGGCGAAACTATCCCCGAGTTCTACAACACCCTGAAACTCTTAATGGTATTGGGTCCAACGCCCTCTGCGTGCTATGACTTTATCAAGCGACACTATTCCGATGTTGGCGAATTTCTGACCAAAGTCAATTTTCAGCCGGCCGCTCATAGCTTGTCTGGCGCCCTTTCTGACAAAGTTTCATTTTACATTATGCATCTAGCCGCAACTCGTGGTACGTCTCGCGATGAGATTTTGATTGAATATGGACGGAGTGGTTTGGCGACATTGGAATCTTTGCTGGACCAGGGCACTCTGCATGAGATCAACGGTCGGATTCGGTGCGACGACTTTTCGTACCCCGATATCGAGACTGTTTTGAAACAGATCCGCTTTTTGATCGAAGATTTCGACGCCTCGAAGCTAGGCAACAAGGAGTCCATGGTAAGCCTTCAGGTCTTTGGGCTCAATGATGTTGGCGTAGCCCAAGTTTATGCGGCACAGAAAGATTTCTTGGAGAGAGTTTGTGCTGTTAAAGGCGACCCGGCTTACAATGGAGAGCGTATCATGTTTCTAGCGACCTTATTTAATTCTATGGGGAGTAAGTCATGATTTCTCGGATCTTGTTGTTGTGCTGCCTTCTACTGGCCTCGGTAGGCTATGCAGGCGGCCAATCTACCGTGATCGGCAAGAGAGCTGACCTCATCATTACCCTCTATGCATACCTTAATAAAGGTGAAGTCTCGACCTGGCCGAGGGGCCTTGCCAAGCGTGTCGATTACCGATTATTTGAAGATAACGAATCGCGTTCGACCTTTTCCTACCAAATAGATGCTAGGATGCGCCATCTGCTTGCCGAACTTTCAAGTGCGATGAAGCGGAACGATTGGGTGCTAGCCTTTGAGATTCGCGAATATATCCAGTGGCTTATTGATAGAGATGATGACGATAACGATGACGACCACAACGGCTGTCTCAAGTAACTCCATCAGCCATCGAATCAAACGGTGACAGTGATGGGGCCTCTATCGCTCGGTACCGAGGGTGGGGGATCGACCCTTAAGTAGTACAGGGCTGATTTCCTCTGGAAATGATCCGTTGAGCGTTTCTCTAGAGCTTTTGGCATCTACCGATACCATCAGAATCAGATGCAAAATCCTTTCAACTGACAGCAAAGTGTTCGCGCAAGCGGGCCCGATCCCCCTCCTATAAGTACCCTATGCTGCCGAAAGTCCTTGTTTCAGAACTCATCAGGTCAACATAGCTTAGTATAACTTCGGCGCATTTAGCGGAAACTTAATATTTTTCTCATCCGTTTTTCTAAAATTCAATAATGATTGGAAAAAAGTGCGGCGTATTGCCATGATCTCTGCTAGTACCTTGTCAGGGACTAACTCGTCCCGAACAAGATACAGGAACTCTACGAGGCAAAAAGGGTTTGCATGATTTATCATTTTCTTCGCGGTGTTGGACATTTCCTTGCCCGACTTAACCCCCAGACTATCGAGCGATGGGCCTTTGCCTTGGCTTATGTGGCTTTCGATGTCCTAAGGCTGCGTCGTCGGGTGGTGCTAGGAAACCTCGCGATCGCATACCCTCAGATGCCCCCGGCCGAAAGGCTCGAGCTCGGAAGAAAATCGGTCTATAACTTTTTACTCAATACAGCAGAGTTTTTTAGGGGAGTCGATATCGATATCGCAGGCGACATCGACGTGGTCGGACATGAGTATCTAAAACAGGCGCTTGATCAGAATAAAGGCGTCTACATATTGTGTGGGCATATGGGCAACTGGGAGGCTATGGGTGCCAAATTCACAAAATCGCTGTGCCCTGCCCATGTCTTGGTTAAGCCAGTGGGTCGAGGTGGGGTTAAGCGATTTGTTGATACGCAGCGCGAAAACAGCCGGTTTTTGATCATCAAGCGCCTTGCCAAAGGCGATGGGATGAAAGCAATACGAGAGGTTTTGGCAAAAAACGAGGTGGTCGGATTTGTGATCGACCAAGCACGCCCCGGCGAACCACGACTGCCTTTTTTCGATGTGCCTGCGAAGACCAACACAAGCTTTGCCGCGATTTGGTCCCGAAGCCCTGCGCCGATACTGCCCGCTTTTATGGTGCGACGAAGCTTGGGGAGGCACACCTTGCATATTTTGCCCGAACTCATCCTAGAGCGAGGGGCAAGCCGCGCTCAGGATGTCGTGGACCACTCTGTGCGTTTCAACCAGGTGATGGCTGATATGATCAGACAGGCACCGGACCAGTATTTTTGGCTCCACAACCGCTGGAAGTAAAAAACCCTTGCCTTTGTCAAAGTCAAAAGACTCATTTCTGCGCTTTTAGTTTTTCCCAATAACCTTCATAAAGCGTCATGGCAGAGCCGACGTCTTCCTGGAATTCACCTTTTTGCACGAGGGTAAGCGGCGGGTAGACAAGCGGATTATCCCGAATCTTAGGATCGATAAGCTTGAGTGCCTCTCGATTGGGCGAGGAGTACCCTAACTCTTCGGCGATTTCTTTGGAGATCTCGGGACGCAGTATAAAGTCGATAAGTTGGTAGGCAGCAGTCTGGTTTTTTGCACCTTTGGGTATCACAAGATTATCCATGAAAAAATAAAGACCATCTTTGGGTAAGATACCCACGATATCCGGGTTTTCTCTGTTGGCCATGAAAGCTTCGCCGTTCCAGATTGCGCCAATCTGAATTTCATCGGCGAGAAACGCAGTCTTTGGCGAATTGGATTCAAAAATCTTGATATTTGGCATGAGGTCTTTGAGTTTGAGATAGGCGGCTTCGATTTCTTTGGGATTTTTGGTGTTGCCTGAATAACCCAGAGACTTCAGAGCAATGAAAAAAACCTCACGCGGATCATTGAGCATGAGGATCTGTTTTTTAAATTCCGGTCGCCAAAGGTCTTGCCAGCTTGTGACCAGCTTGGGATCGACTTTTTTGCTGTTTAGGGTCAGAACCGTCGCTCCCCACATATATGGGATCGAGTACGACGAACCAGGATCGAAGGAACGGTTCAGAAAACTTGGCTCGAGGTTTTTAAAATTCTTGAGTTTGCCATGATCGATTTTTTCAAGCAGGCCTTCCCTGCGCATTTTATCGACAAAATAGCTGCTGGGTACGATGAGATCATACTCAGCTTTCTTCTGTAATTTGATCTTGGCATACATGTGCTCGTTGCTGTCATAGGTGCTGTAGTGCACCTTGATGCCCGTTTCTTTTTCGAACTTCTGGATTACTTTGTCTGGTAGGTACTCGGTCCAGTTAAAGAAAAACACCTCGCGGGGCGCAGAAGCCCAGGCGTTGGATGGAACGACAGCAAGAGCAATGACAAAGCGCAGCAGAAAATGCATGGGGCTCCTCATGAGTTTGTCCATTAAAGCCAGGGGTCTGGTTCTAGCCCAAATTCTCGCACGAGTCAATTTAATATACTGTAATCTAAGTGAAATTCAGGCATTCTTCCTGGCTAGAACGGCATCGAAATACCTCTGGCCAGCAAAAGCGATCGCAAGCGAAAAAACCACCATGAGCGACGCGAGGGCATTGACTTCGGGTCTGAAACCCAAACGGACCAAGGAATAAACCTTAACTGGAAAAATTTCAAATTCGGGTCCCGTCACAAAAAAACTCACAACGACATCATCTAGGGAGAGCGTGAACGTTAGCAGAAACGAGCTGATTAAAGCTGGCATGAGCATGGGGCAAATGATGCGGCTGATAATCTGCCATTCATTTGCTCCCAGATCGCAGGCTGCTGCCCACAGATTTGGATCAAAACCCCGAAGGCGGGCATCAATGGTCGCGATGACAAAAGGCAAAGCAAAGGTAATGTGCGCGATCAGTAATGTGGTGAATCCTAGGTCAAATCCTAGGACCACAAAAATGGTCAAAAGCGAAACCGCCATGACGATATCGGGAGTCATGCACAGGGTATAGAGCATCCCCTGGACCAATTGCTTGCCGGGGAAATTACAGCGGTAGAGATAAAGCGCGGCGAGTCCACCAAACCCAACTGTCAAAAAGCTTGCTGTCAACGCTAAAATCAAGGAGTGAACTAGGGCGGTTACCAAGGGGCTTTGGTCCCACAGGTTCTCATACCACTTCAGGGTGAAGCCCATCCAGGTTTGAGCATATTTGGCGTCGTTAAACGAATAGATCACAATCGAGGCTATCGGGAGATAAAGTGCGAGGAGTACACCAACAAAATACAGCGTGCCACGGTTCATCACTTCGCTCCTGTTTTGAGCCGGTCCACCAGTCGGATCCCAAGCAGCATGAGCCCCATCAAGACAAAGAGCGCCATACTCATGGCACTGCCAAAGGGCCAGTCGCGTGCCTCGAGGAACTGATTCTCGATCGCGCTACCGAGGAGAATCTCGCGAGAGCCACCCAGAACGCCCGAAGCATAAAACGCGCCGAGGCTGGGCAAAAACGTCAACGTTCCAGCGGCTAAGATTGCAGGCATCATAAGCGGAAGTTCGATCTGGGTGAATACCCTGAGCTTCGAGGCATAGAGATCATGGGCGGCTTCGAAGAGCTGCGGATCTAGTTTGGAGATTTTCGCATAGAGCGGAAGGACCGCAAAGGGAAAGAAAATATAGATCATACCTAAAATCACCGCCCCAGGCGTATACAAGAGTTCGAGGGGCGAATTGATGAGGCCAAGATTTAGGAGGGCTGCATTCAACAAACCTTGCTTGCCAAGAAGCAGTTTTACCCCGTAGAGCCTGATCACCGAATTAGTCCAAAACGGAACAAGTATAGCGATCAGCGCGAGCGTTTGGTAACGCTGAGGCAACCTAGCAAGCACCGCGGCAAATGGATAGCCAAACCCTATGCAGAGTGCTGTGGTGGCAAAGGACCAAAGCAGCGATTGACTCAGCACAGCAAGGTAAGTCGGATCCAGGAGCCTTGCGTAGTTGTGAATGCCCCAAGGGAGACTTACCAGATTGGTCTCGTGGCGACTTAGCCAAGATACAACAACGAGGATCATGATCGGAACAAGGGCTGTGATCGTGAGCCAAAATGAAATCAAGCTCAAGGTAATCCGCGCTAATGGGGAAGGACGATCAATCATGATTCAGCGGAACTCCGAAAAGTGCCTCCCACGAAACCCTTGCTCCGATCTCAAAATGAGAGATAGCTCCAGACGGTGCACCAAGGCGAACAAACAGATTCGCACCCGAGTCAGTCGTCATCGTGATTTCCAAGATCGAGCCCTTATAGCCGCGGTCAACGATTGTCGCTTGGTGTTCGCAGGCTTCAGGTGGTTCGATCCTAATTCGATGGGCCTTGATCAAAGCATAGCCGCGACGCAGAGCACCAACTGCCATCGACATAGGGACTTCCACGCCCAGTTCTGGGATAAACGCGCGTCCGTTCTCCCGGAATTCAGCTGCAAAGATATTGGGTTGACCCAAAAACTTGGCTACAAACCGGGAGACCGGATTCTCATAGATTTCAAATGGTGTTCCCGTCTGAACTATGGCACCTCGATTGAGAACAACGACACGGTCACCCAATGCCAATGCCTCGTCCTGATCATGGGTTACCAAGATGAAACTCATCGGCAACTCACGCTGCATAGCCTTAAGCTCACGCTGCATAGCCTCGCGCAGGTTTTTGTCCAACGCGCTCAAAGACTCGTCGAGCAACAATACCTTCGGCCGACCCACCAACGCTCGCGCGAGCGCCACCCGTTGTTGCTCTCCGCCCGAAAGCTCGCGCGGCATACGTTTCATAAGGTCAGAAAGATGCACCATCGCGAGCGCGTTCATGACCCGAGAGGTTATTTCCTGGTCGCCAACACGCTGGGCTCTGAGACCAAAAGCGATGTTCTCGAATACAGAGAGATGAGGAAACAGGGCATAGCTTTGAAAGACGGTATTGACGGCACGCTTTTGGCTTGGGGTGTTGGTGATATCCTGATCTTCCAGAATAATCCTG
The DNA here is from genome assembly GCA_964582405.1 of uncultured Oligoflexales bacterium. Taxonomy (GTDB): domain Bacteria; phylum Bdellovibrionota_B; class Oligoflexia; order Oligoflexales; family Oligoflexaceae; genus CAZOSN01. Next base: position 8,703 of record CAZOSN010000077.1, read on the forward strand.
CCTCGATCAGGTTTTTCCATTCCGCCGATAAGTCTTAGAATGGTCGATTTTCCACACCCTGACGGTCCCAAGACGGTGACAAATTCTCTGGCATTGATTGACAGATTGAGGTTGTCAAAAAGCAGAGTACTGCCAAAGCTTTTCTTAATTCCTTCGAGGCGTAGCACGGAGGCCTTCACTTGGACGGATCTATCGCCTTAGATTCGGCGAAATCATAATTGAAAGTTCCAACCGAGGACTCAAACATCGTATGACCTTTGAGATCCAGCATGAGTGGTTCTTTGCCAGAAAGATAGACACTCACCACATCGAGCACCGCCATGGTTTCGATTTTGACAGGTAATTTGATTTCGGTGGTACCCCGCGGAGCGATCGTGATTTTGTCTTCGAGCGCTCCACCAGCGATTTTTTTGTCTTTAACCCAAACCTCATAGGTGGTCTTTAGCGCTGTTATTCCAATATCATTGGCATTGTCAACTTTCAGGCCCAGAACTAGGTCGATGGTTCCTAAATTGGCTTTCTTAACCTCCACGGAAGCAAAACTTACCTTGGGGGGCTCAGGCTTTGTAAAAAGATATTTGAGCTCGGTGCAGCCCGATAGCAGCAGGTAAATCCAAACACAGATGAGAATTGAACGGTGCATAAAACCCTATAGCAATTTGAGCAGCCGTTCGCGGCCGATTTCTTTGACGAAGCTTGGCAGCCTCGGGCCCTTATCGCGGCTGATAAGTTTGCGGTAGACAAGAGTAAAGAACTCCTTGGAGTCTACACCGCTGCCATGGATGACATCGTCGTAAATTTTTTGGTTGAGGTCTTTGGCATCGATCGCATCAAGATCAACCTGATCAACGAGAGACCTGAGCAGCGTGAGCGCTTTAGCCTCTGTCTCCGTGACATTGACATCAGCGGGTTCCGCATTCAAGCGGTAGCGAAACTCCTCGGGGGCAAAATTTGATAGCCAGTTCCAAGCCTTTTGGCAGCGAACATCAAAAGCCTTGAGGTCCTCGTTGGTGATAACAAAGTCACTATAGTAACGCTCTCGGGTCTTCTTGATATCGCCATCAAAAATCTGCAGGCGGTTGCAAAGTTCTCTAAAAGGCGCCCGAAAGGGTGGCTTTTCGGGAATTTCTTCGCTGACCAACGAAAGCTCGTATGTTCGTCGTATCATGGGCCACTTGTTGTCAGTTCCCTCGGGAGCAAAGGCGATTTTTTCGGCCCGGTCAAACTCATCATAGGTCTTGATCACATCCTGATCAAAGGCGATCGAAAAATCATGATTGGGTCTTTGGCTTGCAAAAAGCCAGCGGATCAGCTGGGGATCATAGACATTGAGTGCGTCCGAGAGTGTGTAGAGGGTGCCGGCTGACGAAGACATCTTGCGCTGATCACCCTTGATCGAAACGAAATCGTACTGCAGGTATTCAGGCGCGGGCCATTGCCAAAGAGCCTCGACGATATTCTTTGCGGTATCGAATGATCCCCCTTCGCTAGAGTGATCTTTACCGCCAGGTTCAAACTCGACTTTCTCGAACGCCCAGCGCATCGGCCAATCGGTTCGCCAGTTTAGCTTGAGATTTTTTGTTGTTCTTATATCCGTGGTTGCCTCATTCCCGCAGCTCGCGCATTTGTACTGATAATCCCAACCACCAGGGTAGCGTTCGTAGACCATCTCGTCTCGGTCACACTGTTCGCAGTAAATTGCGGTGGGCAACCAATCGTCCTCAAGCGGACTCGATCTGTGCTGATTCAAAATTGCCTTGACCGCTTCGCGCTGTTCGAGGGCTCGCTTGATGCCTTCTGCATACATGCCCGAACTATAGCGCTCATGCTGATAAAGAAACTCAGGATGAATTCCCATCTGGGTAATCTCAGATTCGAAGACGCGTTCGTTGTAGGCGGCATAGGATTCGCTCTGGCCATGAGCATCCGGCACTCGTGATATAGGCCGCCTCAGATGAGTTTTTAGCATCTCCTGATTAGGAAGGTTCACAGGCACCTTGCGGAAGGTATCAAAGTCATCCCAACTATAAATAAATCTGACCTGCTTTCCGAGTGACCTCAACCCACGCGCAACAAGGTCAACGGTAAAAACCTCCCGAAAATTGCCGATATGGACCGTCCCTGACGGCGTTATACCGCTTGCCACAGTATAGCTGTCTTTTTCACCGTATCTGCGGATAATTCGCGCCGCGGTCTGGTCAGCCCAATGGGGGCTCATTGGCTTCATAAACAATCCTGTACCTAATAGTCCGTGGTCATTCGAAGAGGCACTTACCTTAACAGAGTCCCGCGAGCCGACCCAGTAAAAATTTGGAAAGAAATTAAATCTACCTTGTGGCGCGGATTATCCCCCGTTAAACAGGCTCCAGGCGATTGCCTCGGGCCTACTCATCCCGATGAGTAACCGGCTTGGGATCGGATTTGCTTTCGCTGAAGTGGTCTGGGTCGTTGAGATCGATATCCTTAAAGACCGACGAGCCATCGGTAAACTCTGGAAAAACCGGAATAGGGTGATCCTTATCCAAAGGTCCATGGCAAGCTAGGCACTCCTCAGTGTTGTTAGGATCCTCCGAAACATCGGAGACCACAGGATCTGCCTGGGCATAAGAAATCCAAGTCATCAATCCGACTGCCAAAGCCGTCTTTAGGTATTTCATGTTCGATTCCTTTCGAATTCCGTACGCAGTGCAAATATCACAAACCCGAAGCAGAATCACCAATTTACTTTGGGCTCGTTATGGGCTCATCGAAGAAATCCAATCTGAGATCAAACCGAGGCCCTCTCGGTCTTTGAGCGCTCGCCCTAAGTTAGGCATCACGGTCGCGGGATTGTCCCCTTGCATGCGGTACCACAGCACCGATTGATGTGGCTGTCCCGGTGTGATGATATAGGGCAACCCACCAGAACCTCCTCCCAGAGCCTTTGGTGCTCTATACAAACCCCAATTACGCGGATCGGTCTCTTCCCAACGTAAAAATAATTCTGAATTTGCAGCCGCCCCCTCCTCGCGATGGCAGTGGGCACAGTTTCCGTCGAGGTAAGCGCGAGCCCGGTTTTCTAGAGAAAAATTCGCATCGACTATGCTTCCAAGCTGAGGAAGATTTAAGTCCAACGGAAGGCCTGCCAAGTAGCCATTTTCCTGCCAATAGTTCAGCTGATTTTTCTCGCCGTTAGGGTAGATAAAAGTACGGTTCAAATTGCGGGCTTTAGGGCCGATAGGGGTAGTTTTCCCACTGAGAACATGACATGCTCCACACTGCTCGCGCGTGGGAATTTGGTAGGTTAGCTCCACCTGTTGGCCCGATGGGTCAACAAAAGTCAGATCAGTTTTTGCGCCGTGTAGCTGAAGGACAGCATCGGTTTGATCCTGATCCCATTGGTAGACCAGGGATATCCACCCCCGCCTCTGATGGATGAGGATTCTTGTTTCTATAAGATTTGGCGTCTCCGCTGGTTTTCGGAGATCAGGTGTATAGCCGAAGGATTTTACCAAAACTGTTCCAATCGGAAACTCCAGCACTTCGTCCGGAGTATACCTTGCCGGATTGCCCTCTGGTACATACACATAGCGGTATTTCAATGCGTAGTCGGTAAAAAGCGGATTAACCAATTCGTATGGAACAAGTTCATCTGCGGGATATAGCGGCAGCCCTGGTTTGTAAATCCCATATTCCGAAAGCTTTCTAGCAGGAAGCGGATTCAGCAACCGCTCGGCGTTAAATGCAGATGCGATGCCTGGTCTATCCCAAACCAGAAGAATCAAAGATGCGAGAGCTAAGATGACTTTAATGATCGTTTCTCCTCGGCAAGACCATGTTGGCAACTTAGTTCTCTTGGTCCCTCATCTACTGCGCATCGGTTATAGGGGTCGCTTTGATCAGATCTGCGAACAGAGATTGGTTCCTCGTTTCTGTCATTCCGCGCCCCCGTGGTGCTGCGATGCATATTTTTACCACAGCACCCAGGAGGACCTGGAATATTTACTATATTTTCAATGCGTTATAGATGAATCGTCAACGCCCTGTAGGACTAGTTTTTATTAAACATGATATTTACCGATTGTCCCTGCTGGCTTCGCACATGAAGCAAATGCCGCCCCTTAGAAATCGATTCGGGCAGAGCCACTTCAACGACATTGACATCACTGGTTGGTTCGCACGAAATAGTCTCGTCTAGTTTTATGATTGGCAGAAGCTCTACGGTTCGGATTGAGTCGAATGTTTTTACCTCATCTAGGACGATACAGCTCATATGCATTTTTAAGTAGAGCGTTGCGATCATTTTCCCATCGACTGCACGCACACCAGCACCCGTGACCGCGGCATAGGTGTAGGTATCTTGGGTATCTTTTGGAGCCTTTTCAATCGTCAACTCCTCAAAAGTAAGCCCATCATTGACCTCAACCGTATAAATACCTTCTTTCAAAAGACCCAATGTGACTATTTTGGTAAACGGTAGTTTCGATGTGATGAGGCAGGGTGGAACACTCACGCGCGCTGTCAATGAAATGCGAAACACGTTGTCGGTTCGTTCAATAACTGGGTCGTTAAGGTTGTAGCATGAATTTGGCACGAAGCCGTCTAAGGCGATGACGACCTCATCGTTATCGTCAAAACCAACCGGAATAAAAACGCCCCCAATCCAAAGTTTTTCATTCACGCTTTCTTCGGCAAGCAATTTTGTGCTGGTAATAACAGGAATGAACAGCATAAACAGCAAAGTTAAACATCTCGTCGCATTTTTACCCAACTTCATAAGATCCCTCTCACCGGCATCAAGTTTAATTTTTACGGCACGATTCAGTTGCTTTGCTAGTTGCGGAAACACTAACAAAAGTCGCGACGACCTACCCACCTTTGATGGCAGCGGTTGTCTTAGCTCAAAAATAAAGTTGCGTAAATAACCAAATCGTGTATTGCTGATTCTTCTGACTGACCGGCCAATCGCCTGAACCACAGAGTGTCCGTGGGATTCCATGGTTTAGAGTTTTTTTTGGTGAGATGTAAAAGGGACCTGAGCATGATCTGTAAAATTCCAGCGCGCTTTCGAGTAGTTCATCGTTTTTTAGTTTATTTTACATTGAGTCTTTTCGCCGCAGTTAGTTTGTCCTGCAAGAATCAGGGGGTCGAAACCGCATACGACCTTTCGCATAACGTGAACGATCCAACCATGAACAACGAAGGTGCATGGCAAGTTCTGACTGAGCCTGAGTATTACGATTACATGCTGCCCCTAATAGGCATGACCCCACGTCAGCTGCTACCTAACAATCATGCGCTGACCCAACGCGCTCAGGAGTGGCTCGACCTTTTTCACAACAACCTGATTTCTAAATACCCAAGCCAAGCGCAAGGTATTCCAAAACCACGGGCCAGGGTTTTAAAGATCGACCAGCCCAATGCCTTCGTAGGCAAGGTGATAACCTGCTTCACTGGCCCTACAACCGTAGAAGGTGCAGATGACAAGCCAGATGCGTTTGCTGGTTTTCTCGACTTTTCCAAAGGTAAGCTCGAGGTGTTTAACACCCGAGAGTATCAGACTCAGCTTGCAGGTCTTCCCTGTAAGCCACTAACAAGTCCCAAAGACATGGCGAGTTTGGCTAGAGCGTTCAATAGGTTCTACGGACCTGATAGCTGCAATATGGAAGTTAATACGCGCGGAGAAGCGTTATCGAGCTTAAAATTTACCGGAGACTGCGGTGCCACGGCGAGCTTAAAAAAGCTTTACATCATGCGCGTTGCTGATTTGGTACATTTTTTCACGGGTGCCTTTACTGAATTTACCCAGGAGCAATTTGCAGCGGTGGTTGCCCACGAGCTAGGGCACTACTATCGCTCCCATGGATTGGAGCCTGGCGACACGTTTGATTACTTTTACATCCAAGGCCAAAAGCCCGAGTCGAAAAAGCCGGTTCATGAGCATAAATACGACACGGTTATTCCCCGCATTAAAATGTCGACTTTGATGATCGATAATTTTTCTCGTCTGAGAAATGTCGCGGGTCAGAATATTCAGAGTAGCCTTTATATGGCAGCAGGATCGCTAGTTCAAATAGCCTGCTCCGAGCAAGATTGTCCTGAGTCTTGCACGCTTTTAAAGTCTAACTTAAACAAATCGAGTTACATGAGGTCTTTGGGGGCGTTTCCGTTCTCTGATGTTTCAAGAACTCAAATTAAAACATATCTAGATCATGAAAACGCAGTGATGGCCTGTTTGGACGACATCAAATTTGCCACCGATCGGGACGCAGCCGTTAACCTTCTAGCAAGGGCTGTGTTAAACCCGACCTTCCCGGTATTTTTGATTAGCAACGCCAATCCAACCCTAGATCAGGCTATAACCGATCTTTCTAAGTTTCTGCAGACCTTTCTGAAGATCTATTCATGGCGCCACGGAGGTGCCATCGATGAGATTAACACCTTGGGCGGACTCTTGCGGTATTTTGATAGCGGTTTGAAAAAAATGGAGGGTTTCGCGACCAATCTGTACGATCAAATCTACGAGAAAAAACTTGGCTATTACACGGCTGAGCAGGAAGCAGACGAAATTTCTCTAGAATGGTTGTCCGATTTGGGGATCGATCCTCACCATGCAGTCGAGACCTATTTGGCATTCACAAAGTACACAAGCTCGATTGGTAGTGGTAGCCCATTTCGAGATTTGGAGTGGGATACCTGTAGCTATCTCTACGATAACAAATGGGTCGATACCAATGGCAAACCTAGATTTGTAGCGCTTGGCAATCTGTTGGACGACCATCACGGCTCCTGCTATCGAGCTTTCAATACATCTCGTGAAATCGATGGGCATGAGTATAAGCTGAAGACGACCAAACCGTCGCTGCTGACCGATGGCAAGTGGACCGCCTTGGCTACCTTAGCGGGAAACCCTGGTTCATTGCCAGTCGGCCCCATCACTGGATTTCGTCATTCGGTCCTGGGGCGTCAGATAACCACACCATGCACTTTTGCTCCTCAAACCGCCGGAGCCCATTAGTAGATCAAGCATCCAATCGCACAGCAGGGAAAAGCCTTCCGGCGCGACTGGGTGCTTTTATATCAACCTTTTCTTGATATCTTGAGTGTCCTGACACTTTGATGAGCCATAGACGCTTCCAATGATAACAAGCATACCCAATACAGACCAGAGATTCGGAACCTCTTCAAACATAACGATACCGATAATGACCGCATAGACAACCCCGAGATAACTGAAGTTGACAAAGTTTGACGCGCGGTCTGATGCATAAGCCTTGGTCATAAAGATTTGCGCACTCTGAACCATCACACCCATCAGAATAAGCCAGATCCAGTCGGCTTGTACGATTGGACTCCATTTAGAAAAAACACGCGGCATCAGAACCAGGGTGGTAATGAGAGGAAAATAAAAAATTATAACGATAGTATCGACTCTTTGACCTATTTTCCGAATCGTGGTGTAGGCGAGGGCGGAAGCCTGAGCGGAGATAATACCTATAAAGGCCGTGATCCATGGGATCTCGGTATCTATCCCTTTAACCAACACCACACCTAAAAAACTTGTGATCAAAAAAACAAACTGACGAATACTCGTCGATTCTTTAAATACGATCTGTGCATACATCACGGTAAAGATCGGTGAGAGCAATTGGATCGTGACGGCGGTCGCGAGCGGTATGGTTTGAATGGTGTAGAAAAAGAGAAAAAGAGATATGGTGCCAAAGACACCACGGAGAACGAGGTATTTAATCATCCCGCGATCAGCAAACGGATTAAGCCTCCGCCGCATCATCGGACCAAGGCAAAGCAACAACGCGATAGCACCGCGAAAGAAAACGACGACATCGGTAGGAAGGTGAGATAACCGCTTAACGCACACATTCATGAGGGCGAACAGGACGGTGGCAACCAACATATTTTGACGTGCGGATAGATCTTTCCAAAAGGCTTTCATTGTACCTGACCAAATGCGTAAAGCTTCCAAACATCGATCCCATACCACAACGATCGAGGGGTTCATACAGAAATAAAAGCTGTGTTTTAGCCCTGCCAGCCCACTAGTTGGGCACTATCCGAAGCTTGGGACATCGGTCGGTTTCGGTTTGGGCTATGCAGCTGTATACCTGGACTATATCAGTGGAGTAGATAATGACACCAAAAATGTTGGTTTCGCCGACGGAGCGGGCTGGCAGAATTTGATTGAATCCGTCTGTAAGGTCAAACGTAACTTTGTCATTGGCAGGAAGAACTGGGATTTCCAGTGCCTGGAGGCTCGGGTAAGCGAAGAGGGCATTGTCAAACCAAAGGGTCTGACTGAAGTCACGGAAAATGCGAACATACAAAGGCTTTACCGAAGTATTTGCGGTGCTAAGTGTGAGCTCTAATGTCGCCTTTTGAAATCCTTCTGTGATTCGCCCCGCAGGCAGATTTTCAAGAAGAAAAGCCATGCCAAGAGACGAAGTCATCGAAAAACTAGCGGTGGACGCCGTATCAGAAATCGCACGCCAATTAAGGCTCATCGCGCCGCTGTTGCCGAAGTAGATTGAAGTCCCTCGGTTAGCAAGTCGAACATAAGTCGCCGGACCAAAAGAGCTGGCGCTGCTGCCAGATGCTCCTGGACTGGGACTTGGTTGACTTGGTCCAGGCGCTGGGCCGTTTGATGGCACCGTCCCAGGAATTTGGATCGATGACGGCGGTTGCGTTCCAGGCGCCGGGTTTTGGCCTAAAGTCGAAGACTGTGTGGCTGGCCCAGGAAGCTGACCGATAGCGGGAGGTTGCCCACTAGGTCCTGGGAATTGACCGAACGGTGGCGCAGGAGGCGCCGGATTTCCGACACCGCCCGTTCCTCGTGGCGTGACCGAATTTGAATCGGCTTCCTGACCGACGCCACGGCTACCGTTTGAGGTCGGTTTTTTGTCAGTGACTTCTTCGTCGGTGGCCTGTTGCCGCGCCGGACTTATGCGCGTGGTGCGAGTTTTCGGGTTGCATGCAACGTGGACTGCGCTCAAAACCAATGCTGCATGAATAAAACGAGCGCCGCGCATGCGAGATCCCTATCAGTTTTAAAGAAGAAAGACGCTCTAGAATATAAAGGAGCGGAACCTGTCCATTCCGGTTTCGCCTAAACCCCGCAGCACGAACGCGCCTACCTCTCCGGGCAGGCTTATCGGCAGAATTTTTGTTATCTTTAATCTTACGGTTGTGATTCGGATTGGGGCTGCAGGGCCCTGGAAGGGCTGGTGTTACATGGACTCAAAACACTAGCTCCTGATCTAGGCGCGCTGTTCCTCCCATGGCCGGATCACTCACCGAATCTTCGCCGTTTTCGAGCCGCCCAGCAAATCGCCGGACGAAGGCCTTTTGTTGGGACAGGGTAATTTTGAAGTCGTACCAGGGGCCATTGTCAAGCGGCCAGGAAATAGTTGCCATGCTGAAACGTTCGACTGAGTGAACTGAGGGCTCGCTGGTGTAGTACTTAAGCGGTTTAAGCACAAACTCAGCATCCTGCGGGCCATTGTTGATTAGCGTCATGGTTAATGCGTAATTCGCAGGATCATGGGATACCGCGATTTCAGGTTGAACCGATTTCCCTCCCGTCTCTGTCGGAGCATGACCGATAAAGTGCCTATGAAAACCATTCGGACCTAGGACCCACAGGTCGTAGATCCCGGACGAGGGAATATCCCAATCGTCAGCAATGGATTTCCCGGCTTCCACAGTGTAACGTCGCGGGATTTCCGCCAAAGCGAGCCGGTTGTAGGTATGAAAAACGGCAGCGGCTGAGCCTACATTTTGAAACGTCAGACGAATAGACTGCGGACTCATTACCTGAGCAGAGGAAATCAGATCATAGGGCAAGGCTCTGGATGGTCTGATCAGAAACTCCTGCACCGGAACAACGATGGTGGCTGGGGTGGGAGGCAATGGTTGAGTTGTCAGGGCGCGCGCACGGGCGGCGCGTTCCATAGTGTCTGGCAATGAGATCCGAGGACTCTCGGGGCTTTCAAAGTCAAATGCCGATGTAAGATCGCCTGCGACCGCACGGCGCCAGTCCGATATGTTAGGCTCACTGACTCCAAACCTCGCTTCGATAAACCGGATGATAGAAGTGTGGTCAAAAACCTGCGAATTTACCCAACCACCCTTACTCCAGGGAGAGATCACATAAAGAGGCACCCGCGGGCCCAATCCGTAGGGACTGCCGAGAAGGAGTTGTTCTTGCGAATCATTATGATAGCTAACGAGATGCTCGTGATATTCGCCCTCTGTGCTCACTGTGGAAAGACCTGCGTAGGATCCCGATTCCTGTACAATAGGACTCAGTTTGTTTGCTGCTATTTTTGATGGCGGCGCGGGCGGGGGAACATGATCGAAGTAGCCGTCGTTTTCGTCGAAATTTATGAGAAGAACGGTTCTGGCCCACACGCTGGGGTTTGCCGTTAAGGCATCAAGAACCCGAGCCGTGTAATCTGCTCCTTGGGCAGGACTTGAAGGACCAGGATGCTCCGAGCCTTCGGCCGTTGCGATAACCCATGAAACCTGCGGCAGGCGATCATTGATAACATCCTGCTTCAATAAGTCAAGATCGCGGGTGGTAACTCCTTTATCACGCAAGGACTGCGAGTATCCCGGCTTTTGATACCAGGCGTCGCGAAAATTACGAAACCCAGCCAGCGGATTGTCCGAAAAATTGTCGGCCATATTCTGATAGATCTGCCACGAAACTCCCGCTTTATCGAGTCTTTCAGCATAAGATATCCATGTATATCCACCATTTTTACCTGGATCTCCCGAAAAACCATCGTAGTCATTATAGGTCACAGGCCCGTTGCCTTTGGCAAAGGGATCGTTGGTACCAGTCCACAAGAAGACCCGGTTGGGATTGGTGCCCGCTTGAATTGCGCAATGGTAGGCGTCGCAAATCGTAAAGGCATTGGCCATAGCACGCTGGAAAGGTATATCGGAAGCGGTGAAATAACTCATTGCATGATCCCATTTGGCCTTAGGCCATTCGCACATCCTGCCATGTGCCCAGGCTTCTTGAGCGTCCTTCCAGCTGTGTGGAGTTCCAACTGCGCGCATATAATCGAAGCGTTTAATCGTGTCCAAGTGTGTCGGAGCAAGTGGTTGAAGCGATCCTAGAAACTTGCTCGGCTGCACAAAAACTGTTTTGTTTTTTATCGCACCACGATCTTGCACGGGGATCGGAAAGGGATCGGCAAAACCCCGAACGCCACCCATTGTGCCGAAGTAGTGATCAAAACCTCGGTTCTCCTGAGTGAATACGACGATGTGCTCGACATCCTCGATCGTACCAGCTCGCCGGTCGGCTGCGATGGTAAAAGCCCGTGCAAGCGAAGGCGGCAAAAGATTAGCAACAGCCGATGCACCGGCGAGCTTAACTATATTCCCCAATAGATCACGCCGTTCCTGATTGACCATGGAGGCCTCCAGTTTTTTTCGACGCTAGTTGGTAAAACGCTGGTGGTCAATTGAGATAAATCTAAGAACCCCATCATATTAAGAATGAGATGATTGGCAAGATAACCCGAGATTCGGTTTTGTCTTAAGAGAGTCTTGATTAATAGGATATTGATAAGAAACCCCCAATTTATCGTCCGCTTGCAATCTCTGAAACTGGCCACCATTAAAATAAC
>CAZOSN010000078.1:0-16547 GCA_964582405.1 uncultured Oligoflexales bacterium
GTCAGACGTAGATTCCATCCTGGACATCTTTGAGGGAATTTTCCAAGCTGCTCAAAGATAGCTCGAAGGTCTCATCATAGGTGATAGTCTTTGTTTTGCGAAGTTCACTGTCGTATTTATAGTGCTGGACGGGATGATCCAAACTGACGATGACGGCATTTTCGCGAAATCCGTCTGGTAAGGATGCCTTGAACTCATCCAGCAAAGCATAAGCGGTCTTAAAAGCGCCATTGTCGATAGTCTTGTTCCAGAAAGCCGTTAAAGCATTTTCGGCAGACTTCATTTCAGAACTTAAAGGATTGCGAGCTTTTGATGCTTTTACCATAGCTGCTGCGATCAAGCTGCCGATACCATAACCGACAGCACCGACTATAGTGGCGACCACGGCCTGTAAAATCAACGGAATCGGCATAAGCAAAAGACCCAGGGGCAAACCCAAAGTGAAGACTCCTACAAATGCCAAGGTGAGAACCGTGGCTACGGTAAAGGTTATCGCAAGTCCTATTTTTATGGCGTCGCCGGTTCTTTTTGCCTGATCGATATGATGCTGGTTTGCGATATCCGTCTCGGAGACGCTGTGCATGGCACCGCGAAAGGTCTTTAGATACCCATTTAACATGGTCTTAGTGGCTTTTGAATTGCCGTCTGCGGGTTTTTGAGATTCAATGGAAGATTTTCTTAGATTACCTGCGAGTTCCACTTCTTTGGTTTTGCTGTAAGATACCGATGATTCCGTTGATGAGCTACGGTGCTTATGTTGCTCCGTGCCGGCCGTGGATGTTCGTTTTTTCCGGGTTGAAATCGGGTGATGAAGTTGATGACTCGTGCTCGAAACTCGGTCGTTTTGTACAAGTGGCATCTTAAGTTCCAGAAAAGAAAGGTTGAGAGACGTTGAGACACTAGAGCGTCGTGATTCACGACGAACCATCGAGATCGTACTTCATGCCAATCCAAATGTAAACTCATTTTTATTTAGTTTTAGTTTATGATTAATACCAATATTATTAATGTCTTATCACAATATCGCGGCATGCTACAGGCCTCGGGGCCACGGATCAGATTTTTAAGAAGTCATCGGTCAGCACAGCTTGCCAGCCATCTATAAAAGCCGCGGTGGAGAATTGCTTGCGGACGGTCGCCTGGGCCTCCTGGCCTAAACGCGCAGAAAGCGCGGGGTCATCGATCAGCTGGCGAATCCGCGCTATCATCTCGTCCTCGGTGCGGCATTGGAAGCCATTGACGCCGTCATGGATTAGGCTCGTCGGATGGTTCGGTTGAAAATAGCTGCACAAGTTGAAGGTTTCAAGCGCGACACTTATAATGAGACTATCCCACGGAGGAAAACAATCATGAAGTCATCTTTGAGGATCGTAGGAGTGTCGCTGTTATTGCCGATCACCTGTTGCGGAATTTATGGTGTTAAAAGCGAAGGCAAGAGTAGCAATCTGGGCTGCTCAGACCTTGCAGGTTATATGTTTCTGTCTTCGACCAAGTGGTCTGGATTCGAACAGGTCAGCAGTCCTCCTTGCCTGAGCAACAATATCTTGTTCTTTACCTCAGACAACGAGGTAACGTATCGCACGCGCGATGGCGGCGAATACCTCAAGTATAGCTGTAGCGGTAAAAGCGGGCAGATGACCGATTACTATAAGTCCAAAGACGGCTCACCACCGGTCTATGATGGCCCGTTTCAAATTGTTGATGGGGGTGTGGTTTGGCAAAACGAGACCCTGACCTTGGTTGACCCTGAGGAAGAAAGCGGCTCCTGTCCCGCACTCGCCGCAGGCGACTACGAGTTCTCCGGGAAGAAAATTGAGGTCATAGCAGGAAAAAAAGTCCCTGTGTTTCATCACGAAGATGTTATTGAGCCTCTCAAATACCTTTGTGTGAATAGCACCCCCTATTTCACGCAGGGGATTATCCCCACGATCCCCGATAAAACGCCGTTGTGCGGCAAGGTCACCCTGTCAGGAAGCGATTCGTTCACGTGGCTGGGGGAGACCTACAAGAAATAGGTCGCCACATATTTTTTGGGCGGTCAGGGCTAAGAGCCTGTTTAACCCGCGGCCGCAGCTACCAATTTCGCAATTTCAAGCTTTTTCATGAGAAGCATCGCCTTCATGACCCGATCACCCGATTGCGGATTGTGGAGGAGTTCCTCCATGTTGGATGGCACGATTTGCCAGGTTACACCGAAAGGGTCCTTAAGCCATCCGCACTGCGACTCTTTACCGCCGCCGGATAGAAATCCATTCCAGTAGTGGTCAATCTCAGCTTGGTTCTCGCAGGGTACGATCAATGAAAACGCTTCGCTGAACTTGTGGCCGTGCTGACCTTTGCCTTCCATCAAAATGAGGTCGCGTCCGCCCAGATTGAATTGAGCGTGAATAATCGTCTTGCTCTCTGGATCGTGAGAGACAAATTTGACCTCCGCATCGGGAAAAAGTTTGGTATAGAGGTCGAGCGCAGCCTGGCCTTTGCCAAACAGCTCGTCGGTAAATAAAAATGACGGTGCAATCGCTTGGCGATCCGGAGAAAGCATGAGCTGCCAGTCAACACCGAACCGGTCGCGCACCCATCCGTAACGGTCCGACCAATGATATTTGCCAAGCTCCATGCGCGTGCTACCATCCTTGCTTAGCTCGGACCAGAGCCGATCGATTTCAGAGGTGGACTGACACCAAACAAAAAAAGACATGGCCGGGGTAAACTGAAACATCGGGCCGCCGTTGATCGCCACAATGGGAAAGCCCATAATCGTAAAGGTCACAGACGATACGGTCCCCTCTTTTTGCCCAGACACCCCGGCTCCTGTCGCACCGTATCGGTTGATTCGCCGTAAATCGGAATTGACGAAGAGACTCGTGTAGAATTCCGCCGCCTTCTGAGCATTCTGATCAAACCACAAGCAAGCTGATAGTTTTGGCATAAGGTCCTCATCGAAAGGTTGGTTTAGACGGGATGCGCCTTTGCGGCCGCTGTTTTTCTCAGTTACAGATCCTACAGGTCTCTCTCGTGCGTTTCAACCGACCTGCTCGGGATGCGCAAAAAAGCGCTTGAGAAGCTTGCCTAGCATTGCGCCTTGGTAGCCATCAATGAAGCGATGGTCGATCGTGGCACAGATGTCAAGCTGTTCGCCGATCACGATCGCGTCGTTGCGCACGACTGGTCGCTTCTTGACCGATGTGATTGCGACATAGAGTGGGACATGAGCGAAGGGCGTTGGCGGTGCAAAGCCTTCATCGACCTCCATCATGCCCACGCTTGTGATAATGCAGCTGCCAAAGGGTCTGGCCTCAAGTCCCAGGGCGGGAATGCCGATCCCGAGCACGTTGGTCAGATACCCAGTGAATCGCAGCAAAGGCTTGAGTATCCAGGTTGGCAAAAGTTTTATGGCGTTCAGATTCTTATTGAAGTTGATATCAGAGTGCGTGCGCAGGGCCTTGCTCCCCTGCTTGAGCTCCCGTGCGATGTCTGCCAGTGACTTTGTATCGATCTGATCAATTTTGACCTTCGCAAGGTCCTTGCCCTCGTCAATTTGAACAAGGAACGATAGATCGACGGTTTTGTGGCGGTGGTATTTCCCGAGAATGATCTGACCATTGAGGTCGGTCGCTTCTTTTAACGCAAGTCCCACGGCTTTTCCGACAAAATGAGTGACAGTCAAGCGTTCGCCAGTTTTCTCACTCATCTGCAGCAGGTATTCCTGCACGACCTCGGCATCAAGCGCGATCTTGCCATAGATATTGCCCTCACGGGGGGCATCCCAGGATGCGATGGCTAGCTTTCGTCTCGGTTTCAATGTGACCTCGCAAAAAATCGGAATTTGGTAACGCCCATAGCTTCTATTATACGGAGCAATGCCGCAATCGTCGACTTTCCGCAGGAGGGTTAGTCAGCGCCAGCCCTGCTGCACAACGTCCAAAGCCTTTGGTCCCGGGCAGAGATCCTGAAGCGGAATATCGCGGAGCGGGGTGGTAGTCGTGTTGATGAGCTTGTGGAAGTCGGCTTTGTCCCGGTTGAGGTAGAGAAGTCCCGTTGCTATTTTGCCCTCGGCGCGATGGGTTTCGATGGTTTGGATCGCTTTGAGCGGAGCGTTGAGGTCGTACGATTTGTCGATCTTCTTGATGTGGAGAAAGGTGCCGTCGTGAAGTTCCACCACTTGGCTGCCACCGTCTTCGAGGTCGAGGGTGATTTCTGGTCTGGCCGCCACGATATCGACGATATTGATCTCTTCATAATGGTCACGGGTGTAATCGTAGCTCCGGGTTGATGACGGATGATTGGCAAATGTCACACAGGGAGAGATCACATCAAGCAGCGCAAAGCCTGGGTAACTTAGGCCGGCCTTGATCAGTGGCACAAGCTGCGACTTGTCGCCGGAAAATCCGCGGCCGACAAACCCTCCGCCCAGCTGAATTGCTAGCACCAGGGGATCGATCCCGGTAAATTGGTTTTTCTCTCCTCCTTTGCTGGCCGAACCACGGTCGGCAAGGGCCGAAAATTGGCCTTTGGTCAGGCCATAGACGCCATTATTCTCGATGATATAGAGCATGTTGATATTGCGGCGAATGCAATGCATGAACTGACCCAGCCCGATCGAGCCGGTATCACCATCGCCCGAAACGCCAATGTAGTGCAGTCCTGAGCTAGCCGCGTAAGCTCCCGTTGCAACCGACGGCATCCTGCCGTGCACCGAGTTGAAACCATGAGCCTGGGCCAGGAAATAGCCAGGCGTTTTCGACGAGCAGCCGATGCCAGACATTTTTGCAACCGTGTGTGGCGGTATCGCCATTTCGAAAAAAGCCTGGACAATGGCAGCCGTTATCGAATCATGGCCGCAGCCCGCGCAAAGGGTCGAAAGCCCGCCCTCGTAGTCCCGTCGCGTGAGCCCGAGGCTGTTTTTGGCCGATTCCGGGTGAGTGACTTTGGGCTTTGTGATATAGGTCATACCCTTTCCCTTCGCTGGTCACGGTCAGGGGTTGCCATGGTCTGCTGCAGTTTGGTTTCGAGCATACCGCGCAGCGCATCGGCGGTGAGCGGCAGTCCATCGTAACTTGTGACCGAGATGAGTTTTGCAGGGTCGAAATTTTCTTCGATGAGGAGCAGCGAACGAAGCTGGCCGTCTCGGTTTTGGTCAAGCACAAAGACCTTTTTGTGATGATCAACAAATGATCTCACTCGTTCACCAAAAGGAAACGCTCGGATCCTTAACGCATTGATGCTGTACCCCTTGGCCGCTAGCAGATCGAGCGCCTCGCGCACGCTTTCTTCGAGGACACCAAGGTAGATCATGCCAAGGTCGTTGCCCCTGGTGCGTTTGTGCTCGGCAGGCTCCGGCAGATGATGCTTTGCTGTGTGCCATTTACGGCCAAGCCGGTCCATATTGTCCTGGTAGAGTCTGTCGTCTTCGGTGTACCGGCCGAACTTGTCATGACCCGAGCCGCGCGTAAGGGTTGCACCAAGCTTGGGGTGAGCACCCGGGAGCGTCCGGTAGCAGATTCCATCGCCATCAACATCCTCATAGCGGTACCAGGTACGGCCTAGTTCCTCGAGCGACTTACCATCCAGGACCTTGCCACGGTTGTGCCGGTAGCTTTCATCCCAGATGAGCGGATCGGACACGTACTCGTTCATCCCAAGCTCGATATCCGACATGAGGATTACCGGGGTCTGCAAGAGTTCGGCAAGGTCAAAGCTCTTCAGCGCAAATTCAAAACACTCGCGTGGGTTAGCCGGAAACAGAAGAACATGCCTGGTATCACCATGGGATAGGTAGGCTGTGCTTAGCAGATCGGCCTGCTGAGTTCTGGTCGGCATGCCGGTCGATGGGCCAACGCGCTGAATATCAAAGATCACAGCGGGGATCTCTGCGTAGTAGGCAAAGCCCAGGAATTCCGCCATGAGCGAAATCCCTGGGCCGCTTGTTGCGGTAAAGGCCCGCGCTCCGTTCCAGGATGCGCCGATTACCATACCGGCAGCGGCGAGTTCATCCTCAGCCTGGATAATGGCGTACTGATTTTGCTCCGAGGGTGTCTTGCGGAATTTTTTGCAGAATTTTTCAAAGTGATCGATCACGGAAGTCGAAGGCGTGATCGGATACCAGCTGCAGACCGTGGCACCCGCAAATACCGAACCAAGCGCCAGCGCCTGGTTGCCATCGACCAGGATGCGATCCCGTGCGTTTACGTTAGGCCGCACATGGATCGGCAACGGGCAGGCAAAGTGCGACCTGGCATGATCAAAGCCGAGCTCAAGGGCCTTGAAGTTGGCATCGATGAGCTTCTGATTTTTGCCAAAAAGGTCCGTGATGAGATTCCGCAGCAGACTCAAATCAAGCTCGATCAGAGCAGCGATGGCACCAACATAGATTACATTCTTGAGCATCGGCCGCGATTTGCCGCTCGGAAAGTCTTGAACCAGGTCAGTCAAGGGGATCGGTAGGTAGTGCACATCTTCCCGGCGTTTGATCCGAGGCTCATAGCGGGCCTCATCGTAGAGGTAGTATCCGCCGGGGCTTAAGCTATCGAGATCCTTTTGGTAGGTTTCGGGATTCATGGCGACCATAAGATCGACTCCGCCTCGGCGGGCCGTGTAGCCACGGTCTGAAATCCTGATCTCATACCAGGTAGGAAAACCTTGGATATTCGACGGAAACATATTCTTAGGCCCCACATCAAGGCCCATGCGAAACAGAGTCTTGGTCACCATGCCGTTGGCGCTGGCTGAGCCCGTGCCGTTGACATTCGCAAAACGAATCACAAAATTATTAGTCGAGGTCATGTTAGATCCCCTGCCTTGGGAAAGCTCACGATGGACTTTTGCATATCCCAGGCACCGGTTGGACAACGCTCGGCGCATAGGCCGCAGTGCAGGCAGACGTTTTCGTCCTTAGCCATGATTCGGCCAGTTTTGAGCCGCTCGCTTTGGAAAAAATTTTGACCGGGCTCAGAAAATGGGGCCCTGAGCCTGAGCTTGACCTCGCTGTCCGCACCGCCTTGAGTTAAAGTCAGGCAATCGGTCGGACAAATATCGATGCAGGCATCGCATTCAATGCATTGGTCCGTGCTGAACACGGTTTGAACGTCGCAGTTGAGGCAGCGCTCGGCTTCCTTGAGCGCGGCCATCGCATCAAAACCCAATTCAACTTCGCTAGACAGGGTCTTAAAGCGCTCGTTCATCTCAAGGTGCGGCACCTTCAGCCGCGCGTCAGCGGAGTAGGCATTGCCATAGCTCCATTCGTGCAGCCCCATTTTTTGTGAGGTGAGGTTGATTGTTTTTTGGGGCCTAACGGCTGGATCTAGACCTGAGAGCAGCGCGTGAATCGATGTTGCCGCCTCATGCCCCTGCGCCACGGCGGTTACGATATTCTTGGGCCCAAAAGCAGCATCACCACCAAAAAATACCGCTGTCTGCCCAGCGCGCTGGGCCACGGTATCGATAGCGGGAAGCCCCATGGCGTTGAAGCTCACTCCACTTTTAGAATCGACAAAATCATAGGCAGCGCGTTGACCAATAGCAAGGATCACCTCGTCGCAAGCCACGAAAAGCTCGGCTCCGGGAACCGGTTCGGGGGCCCACCCGCCATGCTCATCGTGGAGCCGCCTAAGCCTATCAAAGCGCACTCCTGCGAGCAAACCTGCGTTGGTTTCAAAAGCGGTCGGCAAAATTTGGTTGAAAAATTTGACGCCCTCGGCCTTGGCGTCATCGCGTTCCCAGGGCAAAGCGAGCATCGCTTCAAAGGTTTCGGGGGCCGCAACCATAACCTCTTTTGCGCCCAACCTGAGTGCCGTGCGGCAGCAGTCCATCGCGGTATTGCCGCCGCCTATAACGAGAGTTCGGGCCCCAACGGCCTTCACATGGCCAAACGAAACGGCCGCAAGCCATTTCAAGCCCACCTGGACTTTTTCGCCAGCTAGGTCACGGCCAGGTAGGGCAAGATCTCGGCCCACGGGTGCGCCGGTTCCCACAAAAACCGCGTCGAAATCAGCTGCGATCTCGGAAAGCTTGGTCACCTCTGTTTGAGTTTTGACTTGAAGTCCCATGCTCACGATAAATCCGATTTCTTCTTCAAGCACGGCTTCGGGCAGCCTGAAGGCTGGGACGGCTCGTCTCATGGCTCCGCCGAGCGAGGACTCTTTTTCGAAAACAGTCACCTCATAGCCCAGGGGCAGCAGATCATTGGCGACTGTCAGCGACGCAGGTCCAGCGCCGATCAGGGCTACCCGCTTGCCATTGGTTCTGCCAACAGTTCGGAAAAATTTGCCAGCGATATCCCCTTTGAGATCTGCGGCGACCCGTTTGAGCCGGCAGATGGCAACCGGCTCTTCGCCTTTTAGCCGTCCGCGACGGCAGGCCGGTTCGCAAGGCCTGTCGCACACACGACCGAGGATGCCTGGAAAAACATTGGAGGCGCGGTTAACGAAATAAGCCTCCTCATACCGACCTTCGGCAACAAGCCGGATGTATTCCGGCACATTGGTGTGCGTGGGGCAGGCATGCTGGCAATCGACATTCCGAGCGTAGTAGTCCGGGTGGCTTGTATCAGTTTTCACAACCCTGGTTCCTTTTCTTTGTCATGAACACAGAAAACCGGTTTGCGCTAAACTTTTGTGGTTTCGGGCCTGCGAAACGGAAGAATTTTGGCTTCCTTGCCAGTGCGCTTTGTCTCTGACGATCCAGGGGCCGCAGTCCTCATCTTGAGGTAATCGGTGTCGGCGGCCTTGATGATGATCGAGCTTCCTGCTTGGAAAATTCCCTTTAGGCTGTCATCGTCGAGCAGGCGCCCCGCGGCTATCCCTGCCTTGATAATCTGAGCCGTTTGAATATTGAGCTGCGAGCAAATGGGGAGAGCCGTGACCCCGATGTGGCTGTGCGCGCGAAGGATCACACCCATGGCCTGATCGAAATCTCCGAGGGCCATGTAGATGGTAAAGTGTTCCTCGTATAGCGACTGCATAAACCGCGAGAGGCTTGGACGGTCAACTGCTTCAAAGCTTGCAAATTCTTTTTCGAAAGCCTTTAGGATTTGATGGAGAATAAACAATTCCTTGGTCGGCTGATTGAGCAATCGGCGGAATTTTGCCTGAAAATAGGAACCCATGAGTCCCCGTGGAGCAAGGTAGCGCACCTTAAGCGCGAGATTTTGGGGGAGAACGACTAGCTTTGAAATTGGAAATAATACAGCATACGAAGTCAACACACCGACTGTTTCCAGAACATCGCAAACAATATTCAGCACCTTGAGAACACGCTTCACAATTACCCTCCGACAAGATGTGCCCTACTTAACTTAGAACCGCATGCAGCACAAGTCCTGATTGCTCAATCGAGCGATGGATCAGATTCCTCAATAAATTCAATGAATTTAAACTCAACAAGGGTTGTTGCCGCGATTATTTGCATCTCGCCGTCGTTTTCGGAATCATCCTCTCTCGTGACGAGGTAGTAGCCACCTTTGTCACCTCCCGGATGATAATTGAGCACCTGCCACATTTTTTTTTCAGCTCGATCGAAAACACGAAACGGGACCATTTGGGGATTTCCTTTCTCTTAGATCACTCTGTCGCCGTATAGCTGCTCCAGCTCCACTCTGAACGTTCAGTTTCGGGGGCGGCGCGCTACCGTGCGCGCTGAGACATTGACGGTCTGTCGCTTGGCTTTAAACGGGAAATTGATTTCTTGAATTTGTTCGCGGATCACCGCCTTGAAATTGCGGACACTTAGTCCCCGCTCAAGGACGTTGAGCAAGGTCTCCGTAAACGGAACCTGCTTGAACGACCAGCGGCGACCGGCAAAATCGACGACGATGCCAAACCTTGGGAGAAATGGCAGCTTGCGCGTTGACGTTCGGCTGCTGCGCTCAACTTTAAATAAATGAATCATGATCTTATCCTTGCTGCCAGGATTTTCTAACACCATTCGCTACCCGAACCCTAGCACTATTTTCGATTACGGGTCGAAAGTCTATAAGACTTTGCCACACCTGTTCATACGCAATGTCACTCATGATGGGCGGCAATTCGATCGTCCGATGAGGTGCTTGGAGAGCGCGGTGTTCCTTGGTCATGGGACACCATGACACGGCCGAGGTGGGGCCATGAAGCTGCAACGATGGCGTACCGACAGCAACGGCAACATGGCTTGGCCCGTTGGAGTTTCCGACGAAGAGGTCGCACTGCGCCATAAAAGCAGTCATCTCGCGGAATGTCGCTGGCGGCATCTTGTAAGTTTTCGCTGGGCAAAGGTCGCGGCAATCATCGACGAACTCTTCCTCCCCAGGGCCCCAAAGCCAAATCACCTGCGCTCCCCACTCGTTGACCAGCGCATCGGCTAGCCGCGCGTACTCCACCTGCGGCCAACGCCGCACAGCACGCCTGTGGGTGGGGGACAACGCGATACGCAGGCTGGCGTTGGCAAACCCACTGTTCTCCGAGAGGTACTCAAGAGCTTTGGTTGCGTCTGATTCAAACCATGGCAGCGTTAGGGCTTCGCTCCTGAGAACCACGCCGAATACTTTAAGCAACCTCGCCTTTTCGCGCACAATATAGTCCGGCTCGGTAAGCTTGGGCAAAACCTCGGTATAAGCCAAGCGCCGGTTGGAATGGTAGGCGAGCCGGCGTGGGCTTGAGGTCGCCAAGGTGTAGATCGCGCTGCGAGGGTTGTTCATAAAATCAACGACAAGGTCAAAGCCAAGGTCTTTGAGCTCTCGCATCAGCCGAAGTTCCGCGAGTCTGCTATCAGGATTATAAAAGTGAAGACGGTCGAGCCAGGGGTTGCCTTCCAGGATCAAACGCCCCATAGGGTGCGCGAGAAAATGCAACTCAGTCTCGGGAAAAGTCTCTTTAAACGCGCGCGCGCATGGCGTCGTGAGCAGGATATCGCCAAGCTGGCGAAGTTGTATAAAAAGTACCTTGCGGGGTCCCACGGTGCACCTAGTCTCATAGTTGAGATCGCTAGGTTAATTGTGGATTACCGGAGTTGCAAGCGTCTTTCATTGACGGGTTGCGATTTTTCCGAGCTTCGCAAGTTCGGCTGCCCCGTGGCTGCCGATCATCATGCCTACGGTTTCTGGGCTTGCCTGCCAGGCGACGATATTGACCTTGGAGTCGGCATAAGATTGGTAGGTGAACTTGTCTATTTTTCCCTGTTCGCTGCGCGGCAGCTCGTTGAGTTTGCCTCGGTATTGGAAAAAGAACATTTTATCGCTCCGGTCGGACACATGGGAGTACTGAATGACTCCTATCTTGGCAATTTCGTAGTCGATGACCGTGGCGCCATCGAGGTTCCATTTTTCACCCTCAAGTGGCGCCAGCGGGGCAGGTACAAAATCCAGGTCCGGGTATCGATTGATGTAGGCCTCGATCTCGGCAAACGATGAGGAGGGAAGAGTCAACCTCTCATCGTCATCAATCATAAGCTCCGCCTCATAGGCTAGATACTCGAGCGCGTGAAAAGGCTGTCTGGAATCTGGTGCCAGGTAATAATAGACGAGGCAAAATAGGCCAAAAACAACCGCCACAAACGCTATGGCCCGGAGCATATTGGTGCGATGAACCAGGCCCTCGATGCGTTTGATGCCCACCACCTCATGGCCGGCTCTGGCGACATCGTCCTCGATCAGACACCGCAATTGGTGTTGCTCATCGGGTGTGATCCCGAAGGCGTTGAAGGCAATCTGAAAGTTGCCGCGCGCCTCGGCATACCGGCGCATGAGATCGGATTTCTGTTTGCCGAGCAAACTCTCAAAGCGCTGCTTTTCATCTTGAGTAAGCTCTTCGTCCTGATAGTCCTGCAAAAAACTATAGAGAAACTCCTCGTCGCCGAGTTGCTTAGCAAGTGAGTTCGGTTCGGCACTGCCCATATCATCCTCCAGATCTATCCACCGAAAGCCACTAAATTGTGGCGAGCTTTGCCCAAACACTTCCGCACCTTGATTTCAGGTATGCCCATGATCGTCGCGCATTCGCCTGGAGACAGTCCACCCAACTCATTCATGATCAGAATGCCGCGTTCTTCGGGGCTGAACGATGCTAAAAAATGCCCGAGCACGGTGCGGTCCAAACTCGGTTTGGCCGAAGCTTCGGATCTTGCGATCCTAAGGCAGTCTTTAAACAGGCGGTGTCTGATCGCCATGAATTCTGAATTGACAAGCTCGGGAAGATCTTTGACAAGACCTTTGTAGACATCGCGAACGCAGTCGAAGGCCACTTCGCGATTAAGGGTATAGGCGTAGGCCAAGCGAAACACAAGATCGGCCTCTCCCATGAGTTCCCCTTCGAAGAACACCGAAAAATTGTCGAAGTTGGAGGTTTGTCGGGCCAGTTCAGTCATGGACCTTTGATCCTCTCGCAAATCGGGAATTTAAAGATTCCAATTATGTTGATATGATACCAGTGTGACTTTGTTCTAAGCAAGAAATCTCCAGTTTAACATGCAATGCCACGACAAGAAATGAGACGGTCCGAGCATGAACCCTGCGCGTTTTGGTCTATTTTTGGTTCTTTTGCTGGAAATACCCAAGGCGTCGGCGTTGCCGGTAAATTTTCAAAGGCCGCAGGAACCACTTCAATACCGCGAGCTGGTCTCGAAGAACTTTTATCTCTACCACGACGCTAATACCCCATCGGAGGCGCAGGGGTTGATCCGCAGCCTTGAGATGGCAAGGACGCCGCTATTGCGATGGTTTCAGACCGAGCGAACCGAGCGCCAACCCGTGATCGTCTCGGCCACGACCAGCCGGGCGTCGTTTGCCAATTTCTTGACCGATGCCATCGAGCTTCAGACCATGGGGCAGGGTGGGCGAGACCTAGCCTGGCATGAATTGGTGCATGCTTCTATGTATCCGCACCTTAATAATATCCTTGGGCCTGCGGGGTCGATTCTGCATTTGCCATGGATGCCCGCCTGGTGGATCGAAGGCTTAGCCGAGGCGCTTTCGGTGTCCGTGGGCGCGCCTCAGCAAGCGAGCGTGGAGCGTTATTTTGCCCTCACCGACCGGTGGCCCAGCTATGACATGCTCCATAGCTTGTATGGCGATAGCGAGTTTAGCGCTACTGGCTATGGTGTGGCCGGTGGCTTTGTTGGCTACTTGATAAGAACCTATGATCCCCAAAAATTGCCGGAACTCCTGCGCGATTTTCGCGACTATTCGATGCCCTGGTGGTGGCCCGCGACCGTGATTCCTTTTGTTAATCTCATGCCCATGGACCGGGTGCTTATCTCCTGGACAGGCAAGTCAGGTGAGGAGCTTTATAACGAGTATAAGCGGGCTGCAAAAAAGTATTGGCAAAGTGCTCTTTCACAGCGCGAGGTCGAACTTATAGGCCGGATGGCACGTGCACCGAAAGTGCCTCCGGCTTATGAGCTTTCGGCACGTGATGGCGAGCTCTACGAGATTATTCGCAACGATCAGGGTCTTTTTGAGCGAGGTTTAGGCGATCCAAACAAGCTCATAGCGCTTCCCGACAGCGGGATTCATTTTCAGCGTTTTGTGGGGCCCGAAGGCCGAGTTTACCTCACATCGCAGACCAATGACCAATTGCAAGACGAGGTTTCGTTTCACTTTACCAAAAATAGCGGCTCGATGGGCCGAACGATCTTAAAACGAAAAAGCCGTATCCATAAGCTTGCGATGCAGGGAACGCGGTTGTTTTGGCTTGAATCGGCGGAAGACCGATCGAGACTTTGTTATATTGAGTTGAATGCGTCCCAAAAAGTTCAATGCCTTTTTGGTGTGAGGGAGCCCGAAAGCCTTTACCCCGTAGGAACCGAACCCGGCGTGATTTGGCTTGGTCACAAGTCAGAGACCTTGCGTGGCGATCGCTACGAGATAGTTCGCGTTGATCTCAAGACACTCGCCGTAGAGCGCATGCCTGCGGGAATCAATGGGGTGCCGCATGCGCTGCTTGACTGGCAAGGCAAAAAACTACTTCTCGTATCGGGGCACCACGGTTTTCAAGTCAGGGCGCTCGATACAGCCGGCCATTGTACCGAGGCATGGTCGGTGCCGCTCACTGCGCGTGCCATGGTGGGCTATGCAAATAAGCCGACGATCCTCGTCGATACCCCCGACGGCACGAAGCTTGTGGCGCTTGATGAGCTATCGGCACGCTCCTGCCACGCGCTCAGTCCGTATCGTTCGCCGCTCACGTTCGCCATGATTTTTCCCAAGGCCACTCTAGGACAGGCGGTCGACTTTGCAGCACCCTGGCGCGACGATGACGCGCCGGAAAACGCAGACCTCTTGGCGCTCATTGAAGAAGCTCCACTCACCAAGGATGTCAAGGAAATCAAAGTTGACCAGACTCCTGGCTTCGCGCCTTGGCGCGGCCGTGGGCTGTTTGTATTTCCTTGGATTGGAGCTGATGGGCAGGGCAATTCGTTTGGGATCCGCGCGGTGCCCCTCATGGACAACATGCAGAATGAGACGCTCTACCTATCGGCTCTCTATGGTATTGAAAGCCGGTTTCCCGATGTGGGTTTGACCTGGGAAAGCACGCGCTTTCAGACCAAGTATGCTCTGAGCGGTTTCAACCGACAGACTTTTAACGGTGTGTTTGGCCGGGATCTTTTGTACTACCGAGAGACCGGGGCCGATGTGAATTTCACGCGTTACTTCCCGATCACAGGGGTATCTGTGAACTATGGTCTTGCCGGTGCGCATTTCAAACCAGTGATTGGGCCACCTCAGTTTAAGGTCGCGGGGAATGAGTATAAACTAACAGGTTCGGTTGCAAAAGTTTGGGCTTTTCGAAGTTTTAGTTTTAGTCAGTCTTTTGGAGCGCATGTTGTCCCGCCAGGGATCAATAAGGTTTGGGAATACAATCAGCTTATGACTTCGTCGAGCGTCACGATTCCTTTTAGTCCGTTGTGGGGTCGGCCCAATAGTTTGAGCCTGGGTTTGTCAGGATCACGTACCCGAGGCGAAAAACACAAGTATCTCACCGAAGTGTACCGGCCGCTGAAGACATTTGTTCCGGGCGATGGGGGCGGCGTCAATGGTTCGAACTATTCGCTCCTGGGTCAGGGGTATTTGACTGCGGCGCGCTTTGGCGACAATCAGGTGCGGTCCAATGCCTCTTACACGATTCCTCTTCTCCCTCATCTTGATACACTCGTCGGGATCTTCTACCTCGAGCGCCTCGATTTCACGACTTTTATCAATTACGGTACCGCATGGAGTGGACCGATTCGCAATGCTGACCTGATTCTTGCTCATGGTTACAACGTGGATCTTTCGACAGACATCAAGGGGGTTCGGGTGAATCTTGGCTTGGGCCTGGGGCAGGTTGAGGGGCACCCTTTTGAAGTCTATTTTAAGGTTGGGTTTGATACATTGATCGACATCGAATAGGGAGGCGACCAGATGAGCAGTAGCCTGGGAACAGCGTTTCGGATCATGACTTTTGGTGAGTCGCACGGCGGTGCGGTTGGTGTCGTGATCGATGGTTGTCCGGCTGGCTATCAGATCGATCTTGCCTTGGTCCAGCGCGAGCTTACACGGCGGCGTCCTGGACAGAGTCATTTGGCCAGCCCGCGCGACGAAAGCGATACGGTGGAGTGCGTTTCAGGACTTTTGGATGGGGTGAGTCTTGGTACGCCAATTACGCTCATTGTCCGCAATCAGGACCAAAAACCCGCGCACTATGACGAACTTAAGGACGTATTCCGACCATCCCATGCCGATTATACAACCGTAGCGAAGTATGGGATCAGAGCGACCTCGGGAGGCGGAAGGTCGAGTGCGCGCGAAACTATCGGCCGGGTCGCGGCGGGGGCAGTGGCGCGGCAGATTCTGGCCAAGCTTGTTCCGAAACTCGAAGTCCTGGCATGGGTTGAGGAGGTCAAAGGGGTCAAAGCCGAGATTTCTGATCCCGAAAAAGTAACTGGCACAGAGATTGAAGCCAACCCGTTGCGCTGCCCGGCTCCGAATTGGAAAAAACTTGAGGAGGAGGTGATCAAGGCCAAAACGCGGGGCGATTCGGTCGGCGGTGTTATCATGGGGATTATCCGGGGTTGCCCTGTGGGCTTGGGCGAGCCTGTGTTTGACAAATTTGAAGCCGATCTGGCCAAAGCGATGATGAGCCTGCCAGCCACCAAGGGGTTTGAGGTGGGCTCAGGCTTTCGCTCGACTCTGCTCTATGGATCTGAGCACAACGACGCGTTTTATCATGATCCTGAGGCAGGTATTCGAACCCGCACCAACAATAGCGGCGGCATCCAAGGTGGAATTACCAACGGCGAGACCGTATACTTCCGCGTTGCGTTTAAACCGGTCGCCACAATATTCAAGCCGCAGGAGTCCGTGGATAGCGCGGGACAGGCTGCGACGATCAAGCCCAAGGTTGGGCGGCATGATCCCTGTGTTCTGCCGCGGGCCGTGCCGATCGTCGAGGCAATGACCGTGCTGACCGTGATGGATCATCTGATGCGACAGCTCCTGACGGAGGCAGCGCGCGTTGCCAGGTGATGGAGCGAACTTGATGCGCTGTTGATGCGCTGTTGATGCGCTGTTGATGCGCTGTTGATGCGCTGTTGATGCGCTG
>CAZOSN010000078.1:16647-20180 GCA_964582405.1 uncultured Oligoflexales bacterium
TTGATGCGCTCTTGATGCGCTGTTGATGCGCTTTTTTGATGCGCTTTTTTGATGCGCTGTTGATGCGCTGTTGATGCGCTGTTGATGCGCTCTTGATGCGCTTTTGATGCGCTTTTGATGCGCTTTTGATGCGCTCTTGATGCGCTCTTGATGCGCTCTTGATGCGCTGTTGATGCGCTGTTGATGCACCTCAGTTTCGCAGTTTCGGCGAGATGACCCTGGGATTCACCATGAATTGGCATTGTTAATGCATTCCCGAACAGTAAATTCTGGAGGGGAATATGCTGCGGGCCTTTCAAGTCATGACCGATGAAGTCATTTGGATTGAACCCGGCGCTCATATTGCCGAGGCTGTTCAAATCTTTCACAATTACGCGATTCGGCATTTGCCGGTCCTGGAAAATGGTCGCAAGTTGGTTGGTATCATCTCAGTAACGGATCTGCTTGCGAACTGCTATTCAATAAATCGGCGCATCGAGGTTCCGCAACTTACCCGCATTGAGGAGGTGATGACAAAAGATGTCATCACCTGCACACCCAACTGCCCCCTGCCCGATATCGCTGCGACGATGGTGACCTGCAAGATCAGCAGTCTTGTGGTTTTAAACGACCATGAGCTTGTGGGGATCATCACGACATCGGATATTCTAAAGTCTTACTGCGCGATGTTTGAAAACACCGGCCATCAATCGGTACCTCTTGACAGAAGGGACCATGGGCGCTTTTAGGATTTTTAACTCGGGAGGCTGGATCTTTCTTGAACGAGGGAAAAAACTTTTGGCTTAAATATTTTGGACTATCGCTTTGGCCCCACAGAAAATTATGCCCCAGTATTCATGGGTTATAAATATTAGGGACTTCCTTTTTCGATTAAATCTTGGCAAGTTGATCCACCCGATGCTAACGTCTGCGCAATAATTTGGTAAAAGCCACAATTTATATAGGTGCAGATGCCTTTGGGGGTGTGATTTGCTTGCGTTTCGATCGAACTATACGACAGGTCAAAAAGCAAAGCGGATTCTCTTGGCAGAGGATGATGGCGACGTGCGGGCTATCTATGCGCATCTTTTGCGTAGCCTCGGGTACCGGGTGGACGAGGTCGAATCCCTTGCGGCCGTCATCGATAAAATGACTGAGTTTTCGTATAGCGCGGTCCTTTTAGACAATTGCTTGGGTGAATCACTTGCCGTATCGGACCTGCATACCTTGATCTCGTTGGCTCCGACTACCAAGATCGTTGTTCTCACTGGATTTGGCACGATTGAAAAAGCCGTCGATGCGCTCAACCGCGGGGCATCAGGTTATCTGGTGAAATCCGATCCCCCGCAGCTCAATATAGCCAAGTTTTGTGAGTATATCGGTACGGAGAACATCGCATCGCCAAATAGTGCGCTGCAATCGCCAAACAAACCGATCATCGCACAGAGTTCTGCGATGCGAAAGGTTCTCCATACGATTGAACAGGTAGCATCGTCGGACGCCACGGTCTTGATTCTTGGCGAATCTGGGACAGGCAAGGAGTTAGTGGCAAGATCTCTCCATCAGATGTCTGACCGCAAAAACCGTGGGCCGTTCCTTGCAATAAATTGCGGAGCAGTAAGCGAGTCGCTGCTTGAGGCCGAATTGTTTGGAAGCAAAAAGGGAGCTTTTACCAATGCCCATGCAGATCGCAAGGGGTATTTTGAGACCTGCAGTGAGGGGACACTATTTTTAGACGAGGTAGGCGAAATGTCGCCCACCTTGCAGGTGAAGCTACTGCGGGTGTTGCAGGAGCGCGAGGTAACTCCGTTAGGCTCTTGTTATCCTATCAAGGTTAATACCAGGATTGTAGCGGCAACCAATGCTGATGTCACGGAGCAAATCAAGACCGGAAAATTTAGGGCTGATCTCTATTATAGATTATCCGTTATCACCATGCGCACACCTCCCCTTCGCGAAAGGTTGGAGGATATGGAACTTTTGACTCAACATTTCATCGAGCGCGCCAATCAGAAGTTTGGAAAAAAAGTGCAACCTCCGACCCGATCTGTGTTGGCAAGAATGAAAGCTTACACGTGGCCAGGCAATGCTCGGGAGTTAGCCAATGCGATTGATCGCGCCGTGCTGCTGTCGGAAAACGGCCTGATCAAAATCGATGATCTGATTCAGCCCCAGGAAAACTCCGAAGAGTTGAGCGAACAACTACCCGGATCCTTTGATTTTGGTGAGGCTAAGCAGGAGTTTGAACGCAGCTATATCCACCAACTCCTTGTCCTCGCCAAAGGGAATATTTCAGAGGTCGCGCGGATCTCGGGCCAGCACCGCCCGTTTATTTATCGGCTCATGCAGCGTTATGGGTTGGAGTCTTCCGTCTACAAAGATCCTGAATCAGGAGTGTAGGGGATGACTATACCCCATGCCCGCGGGTTAGAGCGTGCACTGCAATTCCAGAATGCGCTGCTTTTTTTTGTCGCTTTTTTCGGTTGTGATAATAAGCGATCGCTTGCTCGTCCAAGCGACTCCTTCGGCCTGAGGCATGCCCTCAGGCATTGGACTGGTTTGTACCGCTAGCGGTTCCGACTCATCCTGCGAGAGGATCTGTTGAAAACTAGTTTGATAGATCGTCTTTTTGCTGATCAGGGCGAGGATGCTCCCATTGGGGCTTAGTGCCGCATCGGTGATCTCGCCTTTGGGAGTGAACGCTAGTGTTCGGATTTTAGTAAGTGGTGCCTCGTCCTTGGGATCTAGGGGGAGATCAACTCGATAGAGCGTTGTGGGCATCGACCGGCTTACGATATAGATCTCGCTCGATGAGGTGACGAAAAGGCTCTCAAAATCAAGATTATCGGCTGAATTAAAATGATAGGCCCGTCCTGGGCTTCCCTTGGTATTGCCTTTGATGATGTCCTTTTCGGCAAAGATCAGGAGATAACGCTCCGCTCCATGGTTGTTTCCAAGTGCTCCGACATAGACGCAGGAGGAGCCCAAATCGCAGGGGCCAAGCGCCAAAGCTTCGGGATCCCAGTCCTTGGTCGAGCCTTCACCGCTTAGTCCTTTTTTCATATCGTACTTGCTTATGACTTCACCGGTTTGTTTGGTGACGTAGATTTCATGGGATGAATCATCGATTTGCAGGAGGTTGTCAGGAGAGATGGTCGATACAGCGACACCGCTTGCTTCGGAGAGCGACTCGCCATTTTGGGATGATAGCACCTCGGGCTTGGACCAGGCGCAGAACTCAGTACCTGCCATGAATGTTTGCGTATCGTCACCGTTGTTTTCATTGAAACTTTTACCAGATTTATCAGAGTTATCAGAGTTATCAGATTTATCAGATTTCAATTTAACCAGGGTACAGCCAATAAAAAGAAATGGCAGGGTTAAGAGACAAAGTTGCCTTTTCATGGGTGGTCGCCTTCCTCATCGATCAACTGAAATTAGGTCAATTTGGTATAGTTGA
Source organism: uncultured Oligoflexales bacterium (assembly GCA_964582405.1). GTDB lineage: Bacteria > Bdellovibrionota_B > Oligoflexia > Oligoflexales > Oligoflexaceae > CAZOSN01. The sequence goes on from CAZOSN010000078.1 coordinate 20,087, forward strand.
CCAGCCGCCAATATAAAGACTCACCCTCCTGATGTAAAGCAGAATTCAATGTCAACCAGGGGTCTGGCACAGCTAGAGTGTCGTGCAATGCACT